>NZ_JACVYG010000022.1:0-148246 GCF_014712245.1 Streptomyces sp. 5-10 | reverse complement strand
CCCACCCACCCAGCCAACGCCCCAGCCTGCCCCCGCAACGCCTCCACACTCCGCCCCGACACCACCCACGGCACCACCCCACCCACCACAGAAGACGCCGCCGACACCTCCTCCTCAGGAGCCTGCTCCAGGATCAGATGGGCGTTCGTACCCGAGATGCCGAACGACGACACCGCCGCACGGCGGGGCCGCTCCAGGTGGGGCCACTCCACCGGCTCGGTCAGCAGCCGCAACCCGCTGCCCTCCCACTCCACATGCGGGGTGGGCTCGTCCAGATGCAGGTTCGCGGGCAGACCTGGGTGCCGGAGCGCCATCACCATCTTGATCACGCCCGCCACGCCCGCCGCCGCGTGCGTATGACCGATGTTGGACTTCAGCGAGCCCAACAGCAGTGGCCGGTCGGCGGGGCGGTTCTGGCCGTACGTGGCGATCAGGGCCTCGGCCTCGATCGGGTCGCCGAGTTTGGTGCCGGTGCCGTGTGCCTCGAGGGCGTCCACATCGCCCGGCCCCAGCTGGGCGTTGGCCAGCGCCTGGGAGATCACGCGTTCCTGGGCCACGTCGTTGGGCGCGGTGAGGCCGTTGCTGGCACCGTCCTGGTTGATGGCCGAGCCCCGGATCACCGCCAGCACCCGATGGCCGTTGCGCCGGGCCTCCGACAGCCGCTCCAGCACCACAAGACCGACGCCTTCGGAGAAGCCGGTGCCGTCCGCGTCGGCGGCGAAGGACTTGCACCGGCCGTCCGGGGCCAGTGCGCGCTGCCGGGAGAACTCGGTGAACATGATGGGGGTGGCGAGCGAGGTAACACCACCCNGGGAGAACTCGGTGAACATGATGGGGGTGGCGAGCGAGGTAACACCACCCGCCAGGGCCAGGGTGCACTCCCCCTGCCGCAGTGCCTGCACCGCCAGGTGCATGGCCACCAGCGAGGCCGAGCATGCGGTGTCCACCGTTACCGCCGGCCCCTCCAGGCCGAAGGTGTAGGCCACCCGGCCCGAGATCACACTGGTGAGTCCGCCCGTGGTGGCGTAGCCCTCGAAGCCCTCGGGGATGCGCGGCGCGCGCGACAGATAGTCCTGGCTGGACACACCGGCGTAGACACCCGTGCGGCTCCCCTTCAGCGACACCGGATCGATACCCGCCCGCTCCAGGGATTCCCAGGCCACCTCCAGCACCAGCCGCTGCTGCGGGTCCATGGCGAGCGCTTCCCTGGGGCTGATGCCGAAGAACGCCGCGTCGAAGCGGTCCGCCTCGACGAATCCGCCCTGGCGGACACAGCTGGTGCCGTAGTGCTCCGGATCGGGGTGGTAGAGGTTCTCCAGGTCCCAGCCACGGTCCGTCGGGAAGTCCCCGATCGCGTCGACACCCGAGACGAGCAGTTCCCACAGCTCCTCCGGGGAGGTGACCCCGCCGGGAAAGCGGCAGGCCATACCGACCACGGCCACCGGCTCGTGGCCGCGCTCCTTCACCTCGCGCAACCGCAGGCGCGTATCGTGCAGATCGGCGGAAACGCGCTTGAGATACTCGACCAGCTTCTCTTCGTTCGCCATGAGGGTCACCCGGCCTTCAGCGATCGTCGCGCCCGGCACATTCAGGACACACCAAGCTCGTTGTCAATAAACTCAAGGACCTGGTCCGCGGAGGCGGACTCCAGCCGTTGGGCCGCGCTCATCTCATCCGTCGGCTGCCGTGGCAAGTGCGTGCTCGGAGGGACGATCGCGGTGGCGGTGGCGTCGGTGCCGTCGGAGGTCAGCCGTCGCACAAGGTGGTGGGCGATGCCCTCCGGGGTCGGATATCTGAAGATCAGGGCCGCGGGCAGCCGGAGCCCCGTGGCGGCCGCGAGGCGATCGCGCAGTTCGACGGCGGTCAGGGACTCGAAGCCCAGCTCCTTGAAGCTGGCGTCGGGGTGCACCGCCTCGGCGTCGGTGTGCCCCAGCACGGTGGCGGCGTGGTCGCGCACCAGGCCGAGGAGGGTGCGATACCGCTCCACCGCCGACAGCCGCGCCAGCCGTGCGGCCCAGCCGACGGACGACGCTCCGGTGGCGGCAGCGGCGGCGCGCCGCCGTACGCTTCCGCCACCGCCGTTGTCGGCCGCCACCCGGCCGGTGTTCAGGGAGCGCAGCTGATCGGCGTCGGCGGGACGCAACACCAGCGCGTCGATCGTCAGCACCGGGGCGCCCACGGCATCCGCGACGACGACTCGCAGTTCACGCTCGCCGTCGGCCTCGGCGGTCTGCGGACGGGGGGTGAGTCGGACGCGTACGGCGGTGGCCTCGGCCGCCCACAGGGACACACCGCTGATGGTGAACGGCAGCCACATCCGGCCCTTGTCCCCCTCCTCCTGGGCCCGGTCCATCCCGTCCATCCCGTCCATCAGCAGCGTCGGGTGCAGCACCGCGTCCAGCAGGGCGGGGTGAATTCCGAAGCCACCGGGCTCTCCCGCGGCCTTGGGCAGCTCCACATCGGCCAGCAGATCCGCGCCGTCCCGCCACACCGCGCGCAGCCCCTGGAACGCGGCGCCGTAGGCGTATCCGGATGCGGCGATCCGTTCGTAGAACCCGTCGGTGTCCACCGGCCGCGCTCCGGACGGAGGCCAGGTCCCGGGCAACTCCCCCGCCCGGCTTTCCGGTACGGCGGGGCCGAGGACGCCCACGGCATGGCACATCCAGTCGGTGTCGCCACCCGCGCGCAGGTCGTCGTCGGGGAGGGAGTAGATCGCGATGTCGCGGCGTCCGTCGTCGGCGGGCGGGCCCACCACCACCTGGACACACCGGCCGCCGGTCGCGGGCAGCACCAGCGGCAGCCGCAGCGCGAGCTCCTCCACCGCACCGCAACCGGCCTCGTCGGCCGCCCGCAGCGCCCACTCCATCAGCGCGGCGCCGGGCACCAGGGCCACGTCCGCCACTACATGGTCGGTGAGCCAGCCGTGCGTCTGCGGGGAGAGGCGTCCGGTCAGCACGTGGCCGCTGCCGTCGGCGAGCCGCACCGCGGCGCCCAGCAGCGGGTGGTCCGCGGCGACCAGGCCGAGAGCGGCGGGGTCCGCGCCGGGCCCGCCGGGGGCGTCCAGCCAGTAGCGCCGGCGCTGGAAGGCGTACGTGGGCAGATCGACCGTACGGGGCGTGGGGTCGGCCGGGAAGGCGGCCGACCAGTCCACCTCGGCCCCGGCGACGAACGCCTGCGCGACCGACGTGGTCAGCTGGGCCAGGTCCCCGTGGTCCCGCCGCAGGGTGGGCACCGCAACGGCGCCGCTCTCCGCGTGCTCGAAGCTCTCCCGCATCGCCAGGGTGAGGACGGGATGGGTGCTGGCCTCGATGAACACCCGATGCCCAGCCGCCAGCAACGCCTCGACGGCATCGGCGAACCGCACCCGCTCCCGCAGATTCCGCACCCAGTAGTCCGTGTCCAGGGCGGAGCCGTCGGTCCGGCCGCCGGTCACGGTGGAGTAGAACACCACCCCGGAGGGTCCGGGCGCCTCGACCGGCTCAACTCCGCCGAGCAGCCGGGTGAGTTCCTCTGCGATCTCATCGACCTGGGGGCTGTGCGAGGCGTAGTCCACCTCGATCATCCGCGCCCGCTCGCCCGCCTCCTGGCAGGCGGCCACGGCCGCGGCCACCTGCTCCGGCGGTCCGGAGACGACGGTGGACTCGGGCCCGTTCACCACCGCCACCACGACCGCCGCGGCCCGCTCGCCGAGCCCGGTCAGCAGTTCCTCGGCCTGTGCGTGGCCCAGTGCCAGCGAGGCCATGGCCCCGCCTCCGGCGAGTCGCCGCAGGGCCCGGCTGCGCAGCGCCACGACCTTCGCACCGTCCTCCAGGGACAGCGCTCCCGCCACCACGGCCGCCGCGATCTCGCCCTGGCTGTGCCCCACCACGGCGGCGGGGCGCACACCGTACTCGGCCCATACGGCGGCCAGGGACACCATCGCCGCCCAGAGCACCGGCTGCACCACATCCACCCGGCTCAGATCGGCGGCGCCTTCGGCTCCGCGCAGGACATCCGTGAGCGACCAGTCGACGTGGGGCGCGAGCGCTCGTTCGCACTCCGCCACGCGGGCGGCGAACACCGGTGAGGCGTCCAGCAGTCCGGCGCCCATCCCGACCCACTGCGAGCCCTGCCCGGGGAACACCAGCACAGGGCCCGCGTCCACTGCCGCGCCGGAGCGCGTGACACCGGGGCCCATCACGTCCGGATGCGTCTCGTCGGCCGCCAACGCCGCGAGGGCGGGGGTGAGTTCGTCGCGGTTCCCGCCGACCACCACCGCGCGGTGCTCGAACGCCGTCCGGGTGGTGATCAGTGACCAGCCCACGTCCCGGGGCGACGGTGTGGTGTCAGCGGCCGTGTGGGCGGCCAGCTCCCGGGCCTGTCCCCGGAGGGCTTCGGCGCTGCGGGCGGACAGCACCCAGGGCACCGGCCGGTCGTCCTCGTCCGGCCGCGCGCCGCTGGGAATGGGCTCCGGTTCGGGGGCGAGTTCCGGCTCGGGGACGGGTTCCGGCTCGGGGGCCTGCTCCACGATCAGATGCGCGTTGGTGCCGCTGATCCCGAAGGAGGACACGCCCGCGCGGCGGGGGCGTTCGTCGCGCGGCCACTCCACCGGCTCGGTCAGCAGCCGTACCGCGCCGCTGTCCCAATTGACGTGGGGGCTGGGCGCGTCGATGTGCAAGGTGGCGGGCAGCAGTCCGTGCCGCATGGCCATCACCATCTTGATGACGCCCGCCACCCCGGCCGCGGCCTGGGTGTGGCCGATGTTGGACTTCAGGGAGCCCAGCCACAGGGGCCGCTCTTCCGGCCGCTCCCGCCCGTAGGTGGCGAGCAGGGCCTGGGCCTCGATCGGGTCGCCGAGGGTGGTTCCGGTGCCATGGGCCTCGACGGCGTCCACCTCGGACGGGGCCAGCCGGGCGTCGGCGAGGGCCTGGCGGATCACCCGCTGCTGAGAGGGGCCGTTGGGCGCGGTGAGGCCGTTGGAGGCGCCGTCCTGGTTGACGGCCGAGCCCCGGATCACCGCCAGCACCCGGTGGCCGTTGCGCCGGGCGTCGGACAGCCGCTCCAGGAGCAACAGGCCGACGCCCTCGCCCCATCCGGTGCCGTCGGCGGCGGCCGCGAACGGCTTGCACCGCCCGTCGGGGGCCAGACCGCGCTGGCGGGAGAAGCCGGTGAACATGCCGGGTGCGGCCATCACCGTCACCCCTCCGGCCAGGGCGAGCGCGCAGTCGCCCTGCCGCAGCGCCCGCACCGCGAGATGGATGGCCACGAGCGACGACGAACACGCCGTGTCCACCGACACCGCGGGCCCTTCCAGGCCGAAGGTGAACGCCACCCGGCCGGACACCACGCTCGGGGTGCCGCCGGTCAGCAGATGGCCGTCGAGCCCCTTGGGCGCCTCGTGCAGCCGGGGGCCGTAGTCCTGGGGCATCACTCCGACGAACACCCCGGTGGGGCTGGACCGGAGGGCGGTGGAGCGGATGCCCGCCCGTTCGAAGGTCTGCCACGCGGTTTCCAGCAGCAGCCGCTGCTGTGGATCGGTGGCGAGCGCCTCCCGGGGGCTGATCCCGAAGAACTCCGCGTCGAATTCCGGTGCGTCGTAGAGGAAGCCGCCCTCGTGGACGTAGCTGGTGCCGGGGCGGTCCTGGTCGGGGTCGAAGAGTCCGGCCAGGTCCCAGCCGCGGTCCCGGGGGAACTCCCCGATCGCGTCGGCGCCCCCGGCCACCAGCCGCCACAGCGCCTCGGGCGAGTCGACGCCGCCGGGGAAGCGGCAGCCCATGGCCACCACCGCGATCGGCTCGTCGGCGTCGCGCGGTGCGGGGACGGTTGGTGCCGACGGTGCGGTGGCGGAGGTGGTGTGGGCCCGCAGGTGGTCGGCGACGGCCAGGGGCGTGGGGTGGTCGAAGGTGAGCGTGGCGGTCAGGGGCAGCCCGGTGGCGGCGGCGAGCCGCTCGCTCAGTTCGGTCGCCGCGAGCGAGTCGAAGCCCAGCTCCTTGAAGGTGAGGCCGGGATCGACGGCGTCCGGCTCGGAGTGACCGAGGACGAGGGCCACTTGGGTTCGCACGACCTCCAGCGGGTCCCGGTCCGGCCCCGTGTCGCCGGGCTCGGCCGCCTCTCGTACGGGCGCTGCCCGGTCCGGGGCGTCGTCCGTCCCGGTGGTGTGGGTGGCCCGTGCGGTGGATTCGGGTGTGGTGCCGGGCCAGTAGCGGTCCCGCTGGAAGGCGTACGTCGGCAGGGGGACCCGCTGCCGAGGGTGTCCGCCACAGGCCCGGTCCCAGGCCACCTCGGTGCCCCGGACATACGCCTGGGCCATGGCGGCGGCGAAGGTGCGCACCTCGGCGCGGTCGCGGCGCAGTGCCGCCACCGCGGTCGGGCGCGGCCGCCCGGGGGCCGGTCCCGGCCGTGCGGTGAGGCATTCGCGGGTCATGGCGGTGAGCGGGGCGTCCGGTCCGAGTTCGAGGAAGGTGGTGGCTCCGGCGTCGAGGAGGGTGTGCACACCGTCCATGAAGCGCACCGTGTGGCGGGCGTGCCGGGCCCAGTAGTCCGGTGTGGCGAGCTCCGAGGCGGTGGCGAGCCGTCCCGTCACATTGGAGACGAGGGGGATGGCCGGTGCGGAGAAGGTCAGTCCTGAGGCGACGGCGCGCAGTTCGTCGAGCATGGTGTCCATGTGCGGCGAGTGGAAGGCGTGGCTGACCTTCAGCAGCCGGGCCTTGCGGCCGCGCTCGCGCCACGCGGCGGCGGCCGCGTGGACGGCGTCGTGGTCTCCGGAAATCACCACGGACGAGGGCCCGTTGACGGCGGCGAGGTCCAGCCGGTCCTCCCATCCGGCGAGCAGTCCTGCGGCCTCGTCCGCGTCGGCCTGCAGCGCGGCCATGGCGCCCTTCGCCGTGATGGCCTGCATCAACCGGCCGCGGGCGGCCACCAGGGTGCAGGCGTCGGGCAGGGTGAGCACACCGGCCACATGGGCGGCGGCGATCTCACCCACCGAGTGGCCCATCAGATGGCCGGGGGTGAGCCCCCAGGATTCGGCCAGCCGGTAGAGGGCCACCTCGATGGCGAACAGCGCGGGCTGGGTGTACGAGGTGTGGTCGAGCAACGCGGCCCGTGGCGACGGGGGTTGGGCGGACATCACCTCGCGCAACGGCTCCGCCAGCTGCCCGTCCAGACAGTCGCACACCTCGTCCAGCGCCGCCGCGAACACCGGATGGGCGGCGTACAGCTCACGGCCCATGGCCGCTCGCTGGCTGCCCTGGCCGCTGAAGAGCACGGCGAGACCGCCGTCCGTGGCCCGGCCCCGCACCACTCCGGCGCTCTCCGTGCCGTTGGCCAGCGCGTCCAGTCCGCTCAGCAGCTCGTCGGCGCCCGCCCCGAGGATCACGGCGCGGTGGGCGAAGGCGGTCCGGGTGGTGGCCAGGGAGTGTCCGATGTCGGCCGGGGAGAGGCCGTCGTGGTCCGTCAGATGGTCCCGCAGCCGCCGGGCCTGGGCGCGCAGCGCCGCGGGGGTCTTCGCGGAGATCGGCCAGGCCACCACGGCGGGCGTGGGGGCGTCCGCCGGTGTGGACGTGGCTACGGGCGCGGGCGCTTCACCGAGGACGAGATGGCAGTTGGTGCCGCCCATGCCGAAGGAGCTGACCCCGGCGAGCAGCGGCCGGTCCGGGCGGGGCCACTCGCCGAGCCGGTCCTGGACCCGCAGTCCGAGCTCGGCCAGCGGGATCCGCGGGTTCGGGGTGGTGAAGTGGAGGCTGGCCGGGAGCAGGCGGTGGGTGATGCCGAGTGCGGTCTTGAGCAGTCCGACGATGCCCGCGGCGCCCTCGAGGTGGCCCACGTTGGTCTTGGCGGAGCCGACGAGCAGCGGTGTGCCGTCGGTCCGTACGGTGCCGAGCGCGGCGCCGAGGGCGGCCGCCTCGATGGGGTCGCCGACGGGGGTTCCGGTGCCGTGCAGCTCGACGTACTGGACCTCGTCGGGTGAGACTCCGGCCCGCCGGTGGGCGGTGCGCACCACGTCCTCCTGGGCCGCCGCGCTGGGGGACGTCAGCCCGTCGGTGGCGCCGTCGTTGTTGACGGCGCTCGCGTGGATGACGCAGTACACCGGGTCGCCGTCGCGTACGGCCGTGGCGAGGGGTTTGAGGAGGACCGCCGCGCCGCCCTCGCCACGCACGAAGCCGTTGGCGCGGGCGTCGAAGGTGTGGCAGCGCCCGTCCGGGGAGAGGCCGCCGAACTGGGCGGCGGCGGCCGCCATGCTGTCCTCGGTGAGGATGAGGTTGACGCCTCCGGCCAGGGCAAGGGCGCACTCCTGGCGGCGCAGGCTCTCGCAGGCGGTGTGCACGGCCACCAGCGAGGAGGACTGTGCGGTGTCCACGGTGAGGCTGGGGCCGCGCAGACCGTAGCCGTAGGAGATCCGGTTGGCGATGATGCTGCGGTGGACACCGGTCATGGCGTGCCGGGTGGCCGCGGTGGTGTCCCGGCGCAGGAGGGCGGCGTACTCGTCCCAGATGGCGCCGACGAACACACCGGTCGGGCTGTTCTTGAGCGTTCCGGGGCGGATTCCCGCGTCCTCGAACGCCTCCCAGGCGAGTTCGAGCATCAGCCGCTGCTGGGGGTCCATGGCCGTGGCCTCGCGGGGCGAGATGCCGAAGAAGGAGGCGTCGAAGGTGTCGACGCGGTCCAGGAAGCCGCCGTACCACCTCGGCGCCGGCCGGGCGGGGCCCTCACCGGCGGGGCCCTCACCGGCGGAGCCTTCGCCGGTGGGGCCGTCGGTGGCGGGGCCCTCACCGGCGGGGCCCTCGGCGGCGGGGCCGGTCCGGCGGCGGTCGTCCGGCATGGCGGTGATGGCGTTCCCGCCCTGCCGCAGCAGCCGCCAGAAGGCCGATGGGCTGGGTGCGTGCGGCAGGCGGCAGGCCATTCCCACCACGGCGATGGGCTCCGCGGGCTGAGGTGTGCGGGTGGGCGCGGCGCTATCCATCGCACCCCATACGGCATTCGGAGAACGACTGCGTGTTCGTGGTCATGGGCGGCACTCCCGCTCCGGATTGATGATCGGTGCGAGCACGTGGCCCATCGTGGGGCGCGGTTCTAAAGCATGACCAAATGGGCCACGGCCGGTGACTTTAGAGACGCGTTACCGGAACCCCGGACCATCGCTTGAGCGGGGGAGCCTTGATGTGCCCTGGGCCGCCCCGACCTCTCGAGCACACAGGAGGAGTGCCATGACCTCTCCCTCGGCCGTGCCGCCAGGCGGCACGGTGTCGGACTACTACAGCTCGCTGGGCCCGCTTCTGCAGATGGCGTGGGACGACAACTTCCACTTCGGCTACTGGGACGGCCCCTCCGATACCCGTTCGGTGCAAGAGGCCACCGATCGCTTCACGGATCTGCTGATCGAACGGCTGCGGGTGGGGCCGGGAGACCGGGTACTGGATGTCGGCTGTGGCATCGGGAAGCCGGCGATGCGGCTGGCGTCCGCCACCGGCGCCCATGTCCTGGGCGTCACGATCAGCGAGCTCCAGGTCAAACAGGCGACCGAATCCGCCCGGCTGGCCGAGCTGTCCGACCGGGTGGCATTCCAATACGCCGACGCCATGGCGATGCCTTTCGACGACGCCGCTTTCGACGCCGTACTCGCATTCGAATCGATCAATCACATGGACCGTCCGACGGCGCTGCGGGAGATGGCCCGGATGCTGCGGCCGGGAGGCCGGGTGGTGCTCACGGATGTCACCCCGCCGAGCGACGGCAGTTATCAGCCGGACGACGATCCCGCCGTGGTCACCTCGCTGACCCGGCTGGAGGACTGGCCCGGTCTGGTCGGTGACGCCGGGCTGGTGCTCGATGAGCTGACCGACGTCACCGAGAACACCAAGGACACCGCCAACCGCATGATCGACGGCATCCTGCGCTGTCGCCGGGAGTTCGAGGCGCGCCACGGGGTCAGCGTGCAGGAGGTGCTGGACGCCGCCAAGTCCGCGCTGCCCACCGTGCCCAGCGCCGGCTGCGCCATCGTGGTGGCCCACAAGCCCTGAATCGGCGACAAAACCTGACGGTTATTCGAGAATCCTTCATGGGTCCCGCGCAGACGGAATTATCCGCTCCTCATCAAAGCGGCACCAAGGGGCCCATGATCTCGCAAGACGTGCTTGTCCCGGTCGACGCGATCCGCGTATTCTCTTTCGCGGACTGCAACACCTCACGTGCGGGATATCCGGACTCCGATCTTCCGGACGGTATTGCGAATACCCGCTCCGCACCGTCGAGGACGCCGACTCGAGGGCGCGTATATCCGGATTCTAGGTGAGGTGGGTAGTCATAGGACTCGCTTACGATGTGGGGCACCTGCCGAAGGCGTCAATCCCGTCCGTTCTCTGATTCCTCGGCAGGTCCGCGATAAAAGAGGGGTGAGTAATGGCAGTCGCGAACGGCGTGCGTCAGTGTATCCGGCGGCACCGCCCGTCCCCGCCCAGGGAGGCGCGGCCGGACCACTTTCCACACGCAAGCGGCTCGGCAAGCGCCCACTTCCCATCCCCTTCGGGGTCGCCGGACTCCGGGGACGTGACAATTACCGCGCGCCACCCGGACGGCCAGGGCCGACGTTCCGCATGGACCACCAGAGCCCGGCCCGCACATGCGTTCACCTCCGAAAGCAGACCCGCCTCGAAATCGAGAGAACACACAGACCACCCCGCGGGCAATTCCGGCAAAGGCGCCGACTGTCCCATGACCGCACTCGTCGGCGACTCGGATGGGGCACATCGTGCGATATGAGATCATGGGTCCTCTCCGCGTAGTGGAAGGGGAGAGGAAATTAACCATCAGGGCGCGGAAGATCGAGGTCCTGTTGACCGTCCTCCTCGTCCGCGCCGATCAAGTTGTCCCGATCGACCAGCTCATCACGGAGATCTGGGGGGAGGACCCGCCGCGCCGGGCGATCGCCGGGCTCCATGTGTACGTCTCCCAGATCCGTAAGTTCCTGCGCCGGCCCGGCCAGAACGAAAGCCCCGTCATCACCCGCCCGCCGGGATATGTCCTGCGGCTGGGCCACGACCACCTCGACTTCCACTGCTTCGAACGGCTGGTGTGCGAGGGCCGGGACCATCTGCGGGAGCGGCGTTACCAACAGGCCACGGTGACATTCGAAAGCGCACTCGATCTCTGGCGCGATCCATTGCTGGACGACGTATGCCATGGGCCGATCCTCGAAGGCTTTCAGACCTGGCTGAAGGAAGCCCGGCTGGAATGCATCGAGATGCTGACGGATTCCCGGCTCATGCTCGGCCGCCATCGCGAGCTGGTGAGCGATCTGTATCAGCTGACCACCGAGCATCCCTTGCGGGAGGCACTGCACCGCCAGTTGATGCTGGCGCTCTACCGCTGTGGCCGCCGGGCGGACGCCTTGCATGTGTATCAAGCGGCGCGCAAGACGCTCAATGAAGAACTCGGGCTCGAGCCGTGCCGTGCCCTACAGGACATGCAGCAGGCCATCCTCACCTCGGATGACCGACTGGAACTGCATGTTCCCGCTTGAGGAGGACCGCGTAAGGAGGTGGAAATATTGAGCGAACACGTCAGTTATCTGTCCGAGGGCACTCCCATCGAGGTCGTCCTCGAAGGCGGACCGGACGATCTTCCCCGGGCATTCAGGACCGGGCCGTCGACCCTCACCAGCAAGAAGCTCAAAATCCAGCACCGCAATGGATACGAGCACTTCGAACTCGTCAACGATTCCGCTGACATCACCACAGCGATCTTTCGCTGGACCATGCGTACGAAAATCGCCGAGTAGCCTCCATGGCTCCGGAACCCCGGGACCGCCGACCGGCCACCGCCGGCCGGCGGTCCCGGGGCGGGGGCCGTGGCCAGGAGGTCCGTATGCGCACTTCACGATGGCGCGGGGTCCTGATCGCCGCGCTCACGATGTCGACAGCCCTTGCCGCACTGCCCGCCGGGCCCGCGTCGGCCCGGACGGCCGCCAGACCCGCCACCAAGGTGGTGGACGGCCGTACTCAGCCGGTGTTCTCCTACGCGGACGCCGTGCGCGAGCACCTCATGGTCCAAACGCCCGTCGACAGTGACGGCGACGGCCACGAGGACCGGGTCGCGGTGGACATCATCCGGCCCAAGGAGACCCAGCAGGGTCTCAAGGTGCCGGTCATCATGTCCTCAAGCCCCTACAACGACACCGTGGGCCGTGGCTTCGAGTCGGAGCGGAAGAGCTATGACGCCCAGGGCAACCCGGCCAAGTTCCCGCTCTTCTACGACAATTACTTCGTGCCGCGCGGCTACGCCGTGGTCGATGTCGATGTGACCGGCACCGGCAGATCCGATGGCTGTCTGACGGTCGGCGGCGCCGCCGATGTGGCGGCCGCCAAGGCCACCATCGACTGGCTGGGCGGCCGCGCCACCGCGTACGCGGCCGATGGCAGCGAGGTGAAGGCCTCCTGGTCCACCGGCAAGGTGGGCATGATCGGCCACTCGTACGAGGGCATGCTGGCCAACGCCGTGGCGGGCACCGGAGTGGAGGGGCTGGAGACCATCGTCCCGATCTCCGGAGTCAGCTCCTGGTACGAGTTCGCCCGCACCAACGGCGCCAAGCACTGGAACGGTTTCGCCTCGTATCTGACGACCGCGCTGGACACCGACCCGCCCCAGAAGTGCCAGGCGGTGCGCGAGCGGTTGCAGGCCGGTGAGGATGACGCCACCGGCAACTACAACGCCCACTGGCATGAGCGCAATTACCTCGCGCGGCCCGCGCCCGAGGTGGACAAGGTGCGCGCGAGCGTCCTCGCGGCGCATGACATCACCGACTACAACATCCGGATCAACCAGCTCGCGAACTGGTGGGGTGCGCTGGCCGAGCGCGGGGTGCCACGCAAGCTGTGGCTGGGCCGCTACGGCCACACCGACCCATTCGACTGGCCCGGTCGGCGCACGCAGTGGGTCGACACCGTGCACCGGTGGTTCGACCACTGGCTGTACGGCGTGCAAAACGGAATCATGGACGAGCCCCGCGTCGATCTGCAGACCGGCCCGGACACCTGGACGACCCAGGCCGACTGGCCCGCGGACACCTCCTCGGTCCCGCTGCGCCCCGGGCCCGACGGCTCGCTGGCGCTGAGCCCCGCGAGCGGTACCGGGACCTTCACCGACACCAAGCTGAGCGAGGCGGATCTCACCGCCGACCCGTCGGCGAACCGCCCGGGCCGGCTGGCCTTCCTCACCCCGCCGCTGCGCACCGGGGTACGGCTCTCCGGCACACCCACCGCGGATCTGCGGGTCACGCTCGACAAGCCGACGTCGAACCTCACCGCGCTGCTCGTGGACTACGGCGAGGACGAACGGATCGACTGGAACCGCAACGAACCCCAGAACCGGATCCACGACGGTCTGCGGGGGCTGGACGAGGAATCCTGCCACGGGGAGAGCACCGCCCAGGACGACGCCTGCTACCAGCGGACCGCCAATGTGACGGCGCGCGAGCCCTCCGAGGTGATCGCCCGGGGCTGGATGGACGCCCAGAACCGCCACTCGCTCACCACCCCCGAGCCACTCACCCCCGGCCGGTCCTACCAGATCACCTGGAAGACCCTGCCGGGCGACTACGAGATCAAGCCGGGCCATCGGCTGGGGCTGGTCCTCGGCGGCACCGACGCCGACTTCCTCTACTTCGAGGAGGCGACCGGGGCCAGGGTGGCGGTGAACCTGGGCGGCAGCCGGGTCACCGTACCGGTGACCGCCGCCGATGGGCTTCGTAACTCCCTTCGTCGGCACGCCCGTTGACCAGGCCCGGGCCGCCGTCCACCGGCGGCCCGGGCTCGATCCCGTAGCCAGGCGCTCTCTCCCCCCGTCCGCGCGCTCAGCCCCGCGTCCAGGCATGGATCACATGGGCGCCGAGGTCCGCGTTTCCGTCGGCCACGCGGTGGCCGCTCTCGTACCGGGCCGTGAGGTCGCGGTAGCGGATGTCCTCCCTCGCGGAGAAGCCCAGCCGGCGCAGTTCGTCGGCGAGCTCTTCCGGGGTGAAGAAGCTGAGGAAGGGCTCGCCGGCCTCGGCGGCCCACGCCGCGCGCGCCTCGTGCACGGCGCGTTGCTCCGGTGGCAGCGCGTCCGGCGGCTCACCGTAGTCGAAGACCACGCCCGAGCCGTCCGGCAGGGCCGCGATGAAGCCGAGCGTGTCCAGCACGGCGGTGTGCGTCAGATACGGCACCACCCCGAGCCAGCAGAAGAACGCCGGGCGGGCCGGGTCGAAGCCCGCCGCCGTCAGCCCGCCGGCCAGGCTCCGCCGCTCGAAGTCCACCGGCGCGAAGGTCAGTGACGGCGGTACGGGGATCTGCGCGGCGGCCAGCCGGTCGCGCTTCCACTCCTGGGTGGCGGGATGGTCCACCTCGAACACCCTCAGGCCCTCCGCCTCGTGCGGATTGCGGCAGCCGAAGGTGTCCAGCCCGGCCCCGAGCGCCACCGCCTGCCGTACCCCGCGTGCCACGGCGGCCGCGACGGCGTCCTCGGCGAACCGCGCACGGGCGGCCACGGACAGCCGCACATCCTCGCGCTCGGGGTGGAAGGCCGCCTCGAGGACGGGGTCGTCCGCGTCGGCGGCGAGGATGCGGAGCGCCAGCGGGTCGTGGAACACCCGGCCGCCCTCCAGCTCCTGGTGGGCCGCGCGGAACGCGGCCGCGCCGCGGGCGGTGATGCTGGGCCGGCCGATCTGCATGGCACGCCCTCCCCCGAGGTCCCACCGCGGATGCCCGCGAGCTACCCCCTCATGGTGTCAGCTCCGCACCCCGCATGCACCGCTAACCGCCCTTGTTCACAAGGGAGTTACACGGCGAACGACCACTCGGGGACCGCCCCGGCCATGGCGTCGCGCGGCGGGCGCGCATTGTCCCATCGTTGGGCGCCGGCCAGGGGTTGACCGGGCCCATCGGGTGCAACCGCTCGGCCGAACCGGTGAAGCTCCCCACCACTCCGCAAGCCCCTCTGATGTCGTGCAATAAATACGACAATCCGACAATCAGAACAAAAGGGTCCGACATGGTCGGACCAGTGCGGAGTGCACCGTGTCCCATCACCCACGCCATCGGACGGCGCTTCTCGCCGTCGCCCTGCTCGGCGCCGCCACCGCGTGCGGCAGCGGGACACCGGCCGCCCCGAAGGCCGAGGAGAAGCCATCGAAGACCTCGGCGGTGGCCAGGAGCGGGTCCATGAAGAACTTCACCCTCGTGGCCACCGGCGATCTGCTGGTGCACGCCTCCGTCATCCGGCAGGCGAAGGCGGACTCGGGCGGTGAGAGCTATGACTTCCGGCGCATGATCCGGGCGGCCGCGCCCGTCGTCGCCCGGGCCGACCTGGCCATCTGCCACATGGAGACCGTCTACGGGGCCGCCCACGGGCCGTTCACCGGCTATCCGACCTTCAAGACGCCCCCGCAGCTCGCCTCGGCCGTGAAGGACATCGGCTACGACTCCTGCTCCACCGCCTCCAACCACACCCTCGACGCCGGTCCGGAGGGGGTGGTCCGCACCCTCGACGCCATGGACAAGGCCGGGCTCAAGCACGCCGGATCGGCCCGTTCCGCCGCGGAGAGCGTCCGTCCCACGATCCTGGAGGCCGGGAGCGCCAAGGTGGCCCATCTCGCCTACGCCTACGGCACCAACGGCATCCCGGTCCCCAAGGGCAAGTCGTGGCTGGTCAACCTCATCAATCCGGCGCGGATCATCAAGGACGCGCGGGCCGCGCGGCGCGCCGGGGCCGATGTGGTCGTCGTCAGCGTGCACTGGGGCACCGAGTGGCAGCAGGCGCCGGACAAGCTCCAGCTCTCGCTCGCCAAGAAGCTCACCGCCTCCAAGGACGGCGGCCGCCGCGACATCGACCTGATCATCGGCACCCACGCCCATATCCCCCAGGCGTACGAGAAGGTCAACGGCACCTGGGTGGTCTACGGCATGGGCGACCAGATCGCGGGGGTCATGCCCGACAAGCGCGGCCAGATGGGCTCGGCGGCGCGCTTCACCTTCACCCCGCCCTCCGCCCCGGGCAGGGCGTGGCAGGTGAAGAAGGCGGAGTACATCCCGCACGCCGTGGACAACGATCCGATCACCCTGGTGAACCTTCCCCGGGCCCTGGAGAAGAGCCCCGGCAACCCGGGTTACACCAGCGCCCTGAGCACCATCCAGGAGGCGGTGCTCAGCCGGGGCGCCAAGAAGGACGGCCTGTCCATGGGCCGTTGACCCGCTCGCCGCCGGTGGCGCTACCGCTCCGGCGGCCCCGGTCGCTCCGTCCCACCGGGCTGTTCAGGCGGTCCCGGCACGCCGGGCCGGCCCGTCCGGTCGGCGGCGTCCCGTGTGTGGAAGGTCAGCTGGTCGTTGTGCACATCGACCCGGACCTGGCTGTGCGCGGGCAGCTCGCCGCCGAGCAGCATCCGGGAGAGCGGATTGTCGACCTCGCGCTGGATGGTGCGGCGCAGCGGCCGGGCGCCGTACTCCGGCTGGTGTCCGCGTTTGGCCAGCCAGTCGACGGCGGCCGGGGTGAACTCCACGCCGACGTCCTGGGCGTGCAGCCGGCGCCGGGTCTCCTCCAGCAGCACATCGGCGATCTGCCGCAGCTGCTCGTCGGCGAGCCGGCGGAAGATGATGATCTCGTCGATGCGGTTGAGGAACTCCGGCCGGAAGTGCTCCCGCAGCGGGCGCAGCACCCGCTCCCGGCGCGCCGCGTCGTCGGCCTCCTCGCCACCGCCGCCGAAGCCCAGGGGGCCACCGCGTCCGGTGATGGTCTCCGAGCCGAGGTTGCTGGTCATCACGATGACGGTGTTCTTGAAGTCGATGGCGCGGCCCTGGGCGTCCGTCAGCCTGCCGTCGTCGAGCACCTGGAGCAGGATGTTGAAGACATCGGGGTGGGCCTTCTCCACCTCGTCCATGAGCAGCAGCGAGTAGGGCTGGCGGCGCACCGCCTCGGTGAGCTGTCCGGCCTCCTCGTGCCCGACGTATCCGGGCGGCGCGCCGACCAGCCGGCTGACGGTGTGCTTCTCCTGGTACTCGCTCATGTCGAGGCGGACCATGCGGTCCTCGCTGCCGAAGAGCGCCTCGGCCAGCGCGCGGGCGAGTTCGGTCTTGCCGACGCCGGTGGGGCCGAGGAAGAGGAAGCTGCCGCTGGGGCGGCCCGGGTCGGCGAGTCCGGCGCGGGCGCGCAGGACCGCGTCGGCCACGGCGGATACGGCCTCCTCCTGCCCGACGACCCGACGGTGGAGGTGTTCCTCCAGGCCCAGCAGCCGTTCGCGCTCCTCCTGGGTGAGGCTGGAGACGGGGATTCCGGTCTGCCGGGAGACGATCTCGGCGATGTCCTCGACGGTGACCTCGGCGACGCGCCCGCCGTGGTACTGCGTTTCGCACGCCCGTGCGATCCGGTTGTTCAGCTCGGCGATCCGGTCCCGCAGGGAGGTGGCGCGCTCATAGCTCTCGGAGGCCACGGCCTGGTCCTTGTCCCGGGTGAGCTGCTCGACCTCCCGCTCCAGGGCGCGCAGATCGGTGCCGCGGGCGCTGGAGCGCAGCCGTACCCGGGCCCCCGCCTGGTCCATGAGGTCGATGGCCTTGTCGGGCAGGAAACGGTCGGTCAGATAGCGGTCGGAGAGCTCGACGGCGGCGAGCAGCGCCTCGTCGGTGTAGCGGACCTGGTGATGGGCCTCGTAGCGGTCGCGGAGGCCGTGCAGGATGGCGACGGCGTCCGCGGAGGTGGGCTCGGGGACCATGATGGGCTGGAAGCGGCGGGCGAGCGCGGCGTCCTTCTCGATGTACTGGCGGTACTCCCGGAGCGTGGTCGCGCCGATCACATGCAGTTCGCCGCGGGCGAGCGCGGGCTTGAGGAGGTTGCTGGCGTCCATCTGGCCGCCCTCGGAGCCACCGCCGCCGGCGCCGACCACCGTGTGCAGCTCGTCGATGAAGATGATCAATTCGTCGGAGTTGGTGCGGATCTCGTCGACGATGCTGGTGACGCGCTGCTCGAAGTCGCCGCGGAAGCGGGTGCCGGCCACGACGCTCGCGATGTCGAGCTGGACGACCCGGCGGCCGAGCAGGATGTCCGGCACATCGGCGTCGGTGATCCGCTGAGCGAGCCCTTCGACGACGGCCGTCTTGCCGACTCCGGCCTCGCCGATGAGGACGGGGTTGTTCTTGCCGCGCCGGGCGAGCACCTCGACGCTCTGCTCGATCTCCTCGTCACGGCCGATCACCGGGTCGATCCGCCCCTCACGGGCCAGTTCGGTCAGATCGCGGCCGAACCGGTCGAGGTTCGGGGTCTTCCGCTGGTCCACGACGGGCCGCTGGTCGACCGTGGGGGCGCTCGGGGTGAGCCCGCCGGTCGGCGGGCCGGGTGCCCGGGGCTCGAAGCGGGCGGCGCCCAGGATCTGCCCGGCGGTGGACTCGCGGTTGGCGGCGAGCGCGATCAGCACGTGTTCGGGGCCGATGTACGAGGAGCCGCGCGAGCGGGCTATCTCATGGGCGTCGAGCAACGCCCGTTTGACGGCCGGGGTGACGGCGACCGAGTTGCGCGGCGGCCCGCCCCCCGCCTCCCGGTCGATCTCCGCGGCGATCCGGTCGGGGTCGGCTCCGGCGCGCGAGACCATGGTCCGGGTGGGCTCGGCGGCGAGCGCCGCCCGCAGCAGATGTTCGGTGTCGAGGTCGGTGCTGCCGTGTTCGGCGGCGTAGGAGGCGGCGGCCGAGACGAGATGGCGTGCGTTCTCGCTCATCAGCCGGCCGAAGTCGACATGGCGCGAATCGGGCCGTTGCCCGGCCGGCCCGGTCCCGAGGAAGCGTGCGAGGAAATCGCCGAGTGGATCCGGCCCGAAGTCCTCGGGGCCCTGGTTCGGGCCCTCGTTCCCGCTGCCCATATGACCAGTTTACGGGTGATCGATACCGATGTCCGTTCCTGGGCGGTTCCGCGAGCGGACACCGGTCCGGAGCCATCGGCGCGCCAGCGCGCCACCGGGTGCGTCAGCGCTCCACCCAGTGGCGTTCGAGGACGACCATAGCGGCGTCATCGCCCTGGTGGCCGCCCGTGTGGCTGAGCAGATCGCGCTGCAGACGGTCGACGAGGTACTGGGGGCCACCGCCGTCCGCTCCCGGGAGCCGCTCGGCGAGCGGGAAGAAGGCGCCCTCGCTGTTCCGCGCCTCGATCACCCCGTCGGTGTAGAGCAGCAGCTGATCGCCCTCGTCGAACGGGAAGTCCTCGGTGTGGTAGCGGCCGGCCGCCAGGTGGCCGAGGCCCAGCGGCAGTGCGGGCGCCTGGCCCTCCAGCGCCTTGACACCGGAGTCGCGCAGCAGGAGCGGCGGCGGATGTCCGCAGTTGACGAGCCGGACCACCGGCAGGTCGTCGGGGATCTCCAGCACGGCGGCGGTGACGAACGACTCCCCCGCCCCAGGCGCCTTGTCACGGGGTTCGGTCCGCTCCGCGGACAGGGCGGTGTCCAGGTGGGACGCCAGATCGGTCAGCGGTACGGGCCAGTGGGCGATCGCACGGAAGGCGCCGAGCACCAGGGAGGCGTCCGCGACGGCGGTCAGCCCGCTGCCCCGGACATCGCCGATGATCAGTCGGGTGGCGTTCGCGGTGCGCGCCGCCGCGTACAGATCGCCGCCGATCTCCGCCCCCGGCTCGGCCGCGAGGTAGACCGAGGCGATCAGCAGCGGGCCGACCCTTCCGGGGAGCGGGCGCAGCAGCACCCGCTGCGCCACATCGGCCACCGCCCGCACCCGGTTCAGCTCGCGCATGTGCCGGTCGAGGACCGCGCGGAACAGCACGATCATCGCCGAGACCAGGGCCAGGGTGATCACCTCGGTCAGTCGGCCGGGATGGCCGAGAAGCCCCTCCGAGGCGTTCGCCGCGACCTGGGCGGCGACGGCCAGGAGCCCGACGCAGGCGGTGAGCAGGGGGCCGGCGAACGAGGCGGTCATGGCGGGGGCCGCGATCAGCAGCGGGCTGAGCCGGATATTCGCCGGGGTGAGCACATCGCCGAGCGTGATCAGCCCGATGACCAGCAGGGGGATCACGACCAAGACGCGGGTCCGCCACCTTGACCGGCGCGGATCCGAGGGACCTTGCCGCGTGTGCACATCTACTGCTTACGCCTGCCGTGGCCCCCGCGCCAGCCCCGCCCCGCCCAGATGGGGAGAACTACGCCCCCCGCAAGGCGGCCGTCACACTTCGGCCCGCCGTCTCGTCCTCCTTCTCAGGCCGAGGAGAGGATCAGGACATGGCAGAGCTGACCGCCTTCGAACAGCAGCGCGACCGGCTGTGGGCCGTCGCGTATCGCATCACCGGCTCGGTCGCCGACGCCGATGACGCGGTGCAGGAGACCTGGCTGCGCTGGCAGGCGCTGCCCGCGGACGAGGTCGCCGACCCCCGCGCGTATCTGACCACCGTCGTCAGCCGCATCTGTTACGACCTGCTGGGTTCGGCGCGGGTGCGGCGCGAGCGCTACGTCGGCCCCTGGCTGCCCGAGCCGGTGGTGACGGCCGACGGTCCGGAGGACCGGGTGACGCTGGACGAGTCGGTGGGGCTGGCGCTGCTCACCGTGCTGGAGCGGCTGACTCCGGCGGAGCGGACCGCCTTCATCCTGCACGATGTCTTCTCGGTGCCGTTCCCCGAGATCGCCGAGGTGGTGGGCCGGAGCCCGGAGTCCGTACGGCAGCTGGCCTCCCGCGCCCGCAAGCGGGTCCGGGCGGAGGCGCCGCGGCGCTCGGTGGACCGCGAGGAGCACCGGCGGGCCGTGGACGCGTTCCTCCAGGCGGTCATGGGTGGCGACCTGGACGGGCTGCTGGAGATCCTGGATCCGGAGGTCGTCTGGCGTTCGGACGGCGGCGGCAAGGTGGCGGCGGCGCGGGTCCCGGTGCTGGGGGACGAGAAGGTGGCGCGCTTCGCCCAGCGGCTGGCCCGGGCCTTCGACCCGGCCACGATGCTGGTGCACCACCGCGACGTCAACGGCGCCCCGGGCCTGGTCCTGGTCGACAGCGCGGGCGGGCAGGCCGTGGTCTTCGCGTTCTCCGTGCACCACGGCCGGATCACCGAGATCGACGCGGTCATCAACCCCGACAAGCTCCGCCACCTCGACCTGCCGGACCTGTGACCGGCCCTGTGACCGGCATCACCGTCACATCTCGGGCCGCCGTGTCGTCCTCCTCGTGAACACCGACCGACGAGGAGGCCGCCCCCATGGAGAAGCAGCAGGTCCTGGTACTCGGCGCGGGCTACGCGGGGCTGATGGCCGCCCTGCGGCTGGCCCCGCACACCCGCGTCACCCTGGTCGATCCGAGCCCCGCCTTCACCGAGCGGGTGCGGCTGCACGAGCGGGCCGCCGGGCGGCCCGACATCACGCATCCGCTGGACGCGCTGACCCGGCGGGCCGGGGTCGTCCACCTGGCCGCCCGCGCCACCGGGATCGATCCGGCCGCCCGGCGGATCACCACCGACGACGGCCGCCGGCGCGGCTACGACCGGCTGGTGTACGCGCTCGGCAGCCGCACCGCCGACCCCGGTGAGCGCGCCTACACCCCGGAGACCGCGGCCGAACTGCACAAACGGCTGCTGGACGGCCCGGGTGAGCTGACGGTGGTCGGCGGAGGACTCACCGGCATCGAGCTGGCGGCCGAGATCGCCGAGTCCCACGACGCCTGGAAGGTCCGGCTGGTCACGGACGGGGAGGTCGGCGCGGGGCTGTCGGCGAAGGGCCGCGCCCATGTCCGTACGACGCTCACCGGGCTCGGTGTCCGGATCGAGGAGGGCCGCCGGGTGGCGCGCCCGGAGGACGTCGACGCCGACGTGGTGGTCTGGGCCACCGCGATGACCGCGAACACCGCCCTGGCCGAGGCCGCTGGAATCACCCTGGACCCGGGTGGCCGCGTCCGCGTGGACGCCACGTTGCGCTCGGTGTCCCATCCGGACATCTACGCGGTGGGCGACGCGGCGGCCATGGCCACCCCGGCCGCCGGTGCCCTGCGCATGGCCTGCGCCACCGCGCTCACGTCCGGTTCGCACGCCGCCTCCTCGATCATCGCCGAGACGCGGGGGCGGGAGCCGAAGCCGTTGCGCTTCCGCTTCATGGCGCAGTGCGTGAGCCTGGGCCGCCGGGACGGGCTGGTCCAGCTGGTGCGGGCGGACGACTCCCCGCGCGAGATGGTGCTGTGCGGTGGCACGGCCGCGCGCACCAAGGAGCAGGTGGTGCGCTTCACGGTCGGCGCGCTGCGGCTGGCGGCGCGCCGCCCCGGGGCCGTGCCCCTCATCCCCGGGATCGGCTGAGGTGTTTCCCGGCGCTTCGCTGATGACGCCGCAGTTCAGGCCGCAGTCTGTGGCCTTGGCCAAGGCCACAGACCAATCGTCGTCGGCGAAGGCGTCGACCACGCAGGCCGACCGAACGCATCGGCGTAGTGGGAGTAGATCTGACCGGAGTTCTTGGCTTCCTCCCCCTCATTCAGAAGGGGCTTCCCACAGCTCGCGCCGTAGGGGTTCCTGCTTCGTTGCCGACTGCCCGCCCGAGATTCTCCGTTGAGGTCGTACACCGGCTCCACAGGCCGATACCGCCAGCCCAGCGGCCAGGGGGTGACGCAGGGCCTGCTGGAGCGGAACAGCGCCATGTTGTAGACCTTCCGCACACACCCGAACGTGCGCGACAGCTCGGCTGCCTGCGCATCAGTCGGGTAGAAGCGGTACCGGTACGCCCGCTTCACATGAGTGCCCACAGCTCACGAACTACCACATCCACTTGTGACAACCTGACGGCACATCAACGATGAGTATCGCCCTTGCGGCGATTCAGCCTTCCCGGCCATGCTCCGCAGAGTCCGATTCGCCCCCTGCATTGCGGGGGTTACTTCGGAGGCTCCCGATGAGCGCACCCGGGCGGTCGTCAATACGGAGCCGTCGCCGGCGGGGCCACCGCACGCCGCCGGACGCCGTCACCGCCAGGAGCCCCAGGAGGGCCAGCGCGGCGGCGGGGGCGAGGACCGCCCAGGGGGCGCGCTCGGCGTAGGGGTGGTTCTCGGCCAGCAGCCGGCCCCACTCCGGGGACGGCGGCTGGGCACCGAGGCCGAGGAAGCCCAGCGCGGCGAGGGCGAGCGCCACGGACGGCAGGCGCAGCAACGCGTGGCGGACGATCGGGGGCAGGACCGCGGGCAGGATGTGGCGGCGCAGCAGATGGCGGCGGGAGGCGCCCAGCGCGCGGGTGGCGGCGAGATGGGCGGCGGCGCGCTGCTGCCGCAGCAGGGCGGAGGTGTGCGTGGCCAGCGGTGCCCAGGCGACGGCGGCCACGGCGAGCGCGGGGGTGTACGGGCCGCGGCCCGCCGCCCCGGCGACCAGCAGCCCGGCGAGCACGGGCGGCACCGCGTTCACCGTCTCGGCGAGGCCGCCGGACAGCCGGGGCACCAGCCCGAGCAGCACCCCCGCCACCAGCGCGGCGGCGCTCACCGCCACCGCGAGCGCGAGCGTGGACAGCGCGCCGTGTCCCACCCGGGCCAGCAGATCGCGGCCCAGCGCGTCGGTGCCGAACGGATGCGCCCAGGACGGGGCGGTGAGCCGGGCGGCGGTGTGCACGGCCAGCGGGTCCCGGAGGGCACCGAGCACTACGACGGCGAGCAGGAGCGCGGCGTAGAGCAGCGGAATCGCGCGAGCGGACGGGGCGGTGGGCCGGTCGAGCGAGGGCAGCGCCCCGTCGCGCAGCGCGGGCCCGAGCAGCAGCCGGGCCGCGAGCCGGGCGAGACCCCCGGCGGCGGCCGCGAGCAGGATCAGGACGAGGGCGCACGCCTGGAGCATCGGCAGGTCCTGGGCGATGGCCGCCTGGAGGGAGAGCCGGCCGAGCCCGGGGATGTCGAAGACCTGCTCGACGGCGACCGCGCCTCCGGTGAGCCCGACCATGAACAGCCCGATGTTCGGCAGCACTCCGGGCACGGCACGCCGCAGCGCCTGGCGGGCGATCCGCCGGGCGGGCAGCCCGCGCGCGGTGGCGGCCCGCGACCAGGGTTCGGCGAACGCGCCGGGCAGGGCGTCGTCCAGGACCCGGCCCAGCAGGGCGCCCGCGGGCAGGCCGAGGGCGAGCGAGGGCAGCACCATCCACCGCGGCCCGTACCAGCCGACCGCGGGCAGCCAGCCGAGCCGCACCCCGACCACGGCGGCCAGCACGGACGCCAGCAGGAACTCCGGCAGCGCGGCAAGCAGCGCGCCACCGCTCCCCGCACCGGCCCCGCGGCGGGCGGCCCGCCGCCGCGGCCCGAGCCACAGCGTGCGCCCGCACACCGCGCCCGCGGTGGCCGCCGCGACCACCAGTGCCCCGCCCATGAGCAGCAGCGACACGCCGAGCGCCTCGGCCACCGAGGGGGCTACGGCCGTCCCCGAGATCCAGGACGAGCCCGCGTCGCCCTGGGGCAGCCCGGCGAGCCACCCACCGAGCAGCCGCAACGGACCGTTGTCCAGGCCGAGTTGGGAGCGCAGGGACTCCAGGAGCTCGGGGCTGGGGTCGCGGTCGGCCGCGCGCGCCTTGAGGACGGTACGGGCGGGGTCGGTACGGGACAGCCAGGGCAGCAGACCGATGCCGCACAGCAACGCCCCCGCGAGCGCGACCCGCCACAGCGCGACCAGCCCGGTGGCCCGTGTGGTGCCCGGTCCCGTGGACCCGCCCGCGCCCGACCGAGCGAACCGTCCGGCACCGGACCCGGCGGTCCGCCCCGCACCCGGTTCGACGGACCGGCCCGCACCCGGTCCCGTGGACCAGCCCACACCCGACCCGGCGGCCTGCCCCGCACCCGGTCCCGTGGACCGGCCCACACCCGACCGGTCGGATCGCCCCGCGCTCGGCTCGGCGGTCCGCTCCGCACCCGACCCGGCGGTCCGCTCAGTACCCCGCCCGGAACGCCGCGTCCGTGCGCCGCTCAACGCCGCGTACCCGTGCCGACGAGCGTGCGCTCGTACGGGTCGAGGATCACACCGCGCACCGAGGCGCCGACGCCGTGGAGGATCCGCTGGTGGACCAGCGGGACCACCCCGTCCGTGCGCAGGACGGCGGTCTGCGCGGCCAGGGCGGCACGGTGGCGCGCGGCGTCGTCGGCGCGGGACCCGGCCTCGGCGACCGCGCGGTCCACGGCCTTGTCGCACACCCGGGCCAGGTTGTAACCGCCGTCGCAGGTGAAGTCGTCGGCGAGGTAGGACACCGGGTCGCCGGTGTCGAGCATGGTGTTGCGGGCGGCCACCACGGCGTCGAACTTCCCGGCCAGGGCGTCGCTTTCGAGCCGGGAGTACTCCCGCACCTCCAGCTTCACGCCGAATCCGGCCTTGCGCAGCTGCTGTTGCAGCACCTGCGCGACCTCGGGCAGCTCGGGCCGGTTGTCGTAGGTGGCGAGGGTGATCGGGGTGTTCCGGACCCGCGTGGCGGCGGGGCGGCCGGACGGCCGGGGACGCTCGCCCGCGGCCCAGGTGAGGGCCGGGCCGAACAGCCCGCGGCCGGTGTCGGCATGCCCCTCGTACACATCGTCGGCGAGGGCGGAGGTGTCGGCGGCCTCGCGGGCGGCGGCACGGACGGCGGGGTCGGCGAAGGGCCCGGAGCGGGTGTTGAGGAAGAGGGCGGTGGTGCGGGCGGTGGGCACCTCGCGGAGGGTGGCCTTGTCGAGGGTGGCCGCCTGGGAGACCGGGACCGCCTCGGCCATGTCCACCTCGCCGCTGCGCAGCGCGTTGGTGCGCGCCGTGCCGTCGGCGATGAAGCGGACGTCGAGGCCGGAGGCGTGGGCGAGGCCGCCCCAGTAGTCGTCGAAGCGGTGGAGGGTGGCACGGGTGGCGCCGGTGGTCCTGGTCAGGGTGAAGGGGCCGGTGGCAGTGCCGGCCGGATCGACCACCGCCGCCCCGCCCGCCGCCGCCCCGTCCACCGCCGCCCCTCGCCTCGTACCGGCCTTCGTGCGGTACGCCTTGGGCGAGAGGATGGCCAGGCCCGGGCTGGACAGCCGCAGCGGCAGGGCGGAGTCGGCGGTCGCGGTGGTGATCCGGACCCGCCGCTCCCCCACCGCCTCCGCGGTGAGCGTGACCCCGGTGAGCGCGGCGGGCGGCGGGTCGGCGCGGGTGGCATGGGCGAGGGCGCCCGCCACCGCCGCCGGGCCGACCTCGGTGCCGTCCTGGAAGCGTGCCTCGCGCAGGGTGAACAGCCAACCCCGGCCGCTCTCCCGCGTCCAGGACTCGGCGAGGGCGGGCACCGCGCCGCCGTTGCCGTCCAGCCGGGTCAGCCCCTCGGTGACGCCGAGCCTGCTGAGCAGGGTGGCGTCGGCGCCGTACGGGGAGAAGCGCTCGGCGGGCGGGAAGGCCATCGCGACGCGGAGGCGCCCGCCGCCCGCCTCGGCCCCGGCGTCGTACGGCGAACCGTCGCGGGCCGCGAAACACCCGGCGAGCAGCGGGAGGAGCAACAGCGCGGCGGCCCACCGGCGGCGGACGGAGTGCATGGGCGTGGTTCTCCAGGGGCTGCGCGGGTACGGCCGGACACGGACGCTAGATGATAATCATTTCCATAAGACTCAGCGTGCCCCGGGGGTCATGGGCACCTCGAAGTGGACGATGCCCCGCCCACCCCCGGGCGCCTCCCGCTCATCGCAGACGACCTTCGCCAGGGACCGCCAGAACGGCTCGGCGCCCGGCACCGCCGGATCGGTGTGCAGATAGACCGCGTGATAGCCGCCGTCCGCCTCGGCGAAGTCCAGCAGCGCACGCACCAGCCGCCGGGCCAGCCCGTGGCGCCGGTGCTCGGGGCGCACATAGACCCGGCGCAGCTGCGCGGTCTCGCCCGACGGATAACGCGCGGCCAGCCACGGGGGGTTGGGCGGATGGGCGGGGCCCCGGGAGTCGAGCGCGGCGGTCGCCACGACCGCCCCGTCGCCGTCGTCCACCGCGACCAGCAGGGTGTGGCGCGCACCGTCCAGATACGCGGCGGCGGGATCGATGATGTCGGCGTGCCAGCGCGGCACATAGCCGGTTCCGAAGTCGCGGTAGACGGTGTCGAGCATCACGCCGCGGGCGGCGTCGAGGTCGTCGGGGGTCGCGGTTCTGATGCGGTAGGTGGGCACTTGCACATCGTACGCAATAAGCCCGTTCGCCGATCGTACTGGCAGACTGGACCCCGAGGGGAGGCGGGGCCGATGGGGCGGGCACGGCCGTCGATGCAGGAGCTGATCCAGCGGCGCAGGAACGCCGGATTCGTGGGCCGGCGCCGGGAACTGGACGCGTTCCGGGACAATTTCGGGCTGCCGCCGGAGGACGCGCGGCATCGCTTCGTCTTCCATGTGCACGGCCACGCGGGCGTGGGCAAGACCTGGCTGGTGCGCCGGCTGGAGGAGACCGCCCGCCAGGAGTACGGCGCGCTCACCGCCCGTATCGACGAGACGGCGAGCTCCGTACCCGAGGCGATGGCCGCGATCAGCGAGCAATTCGCCCGTCAGGGGCGGGAGTTGACCGCCTTCGACCGGCGGCTCGCCACCTATCGGCAGCGCCGCCACGAGGCGGAGTCGGTACCGGCGGAGGGCGAGCGGCAGGGGCCCAGCACCGGCAGTATGGCCGCCGCGCGGGCGGGTCTCGCGGGGCTCGGCCTGGTGCCGGGGGTCGGGGCGCTGGCGGGCGCCGTCGATCCGGTGCCGCTGGCCGAGGGCACCGACCGGCTGCGGGCGGCGCTCAGCTCGCGGTTCCGCGACCACAAGGACGTCCAGCTGGTGCTGGATCCGGTGCAGACGCTGTCCCCGCTGCTGGTCAGGGAGTTGTCGGAGGCGGCCGCGGCGGTGCCGTGGCTGGTGCTGTTCTTCGACACCTACGAGCGTCTCGGGCCGCTGGTCGACCCCTGGCTGCGCACCCTGCTGACCAGCGAACGCCTCGGTACCCTCCCCGCCAACACCGTGCTGGTGCTGGCCGGGCAGACCCGGCTGGACCCCGGCTGCTGGGGCGATCTGGCCGATGTGGTCGCGGAACTGCCGCTGGAGCCGTTCACCGACGCGGAGGCCCGGCAGCTGCTGACCGCCAAGGGGATCACCCAGGAGCCGGTGGTGCGGGAGGTGCTGCGGCTCTCCGGCCGGCTGCCGGTCCTGGTGTCCACCCTCGCCGAGAACCCCGGCACGAGCGGGGACTTGGACGACCCCAGCACCACCGCAGTCGACCGGTTCCTGAAGTGGGAGCACGATCCGGTGCGCCGCTCCGCCGCCCTGGCGGGCGCGCTGCCCCGGCGGCTCAACGAGGACGTCTTCAGGGCGGCGGTGGACGACGACGGGGCCGGGCTGTTCGGCTGGCTGCGGTCGCTGCCGTTCATCGGCGACCGCGACGGCGCGGCCCGCTACCACGATGTGGTGCGCGCCCCCATGCTGCGGCTGCAGCGGACCACCTCCCCGCGGCGGTGGAGCGCGGCGCACACCCGGCTGGCGGAGACCTTCGCCGGATGGCGGGAGGCGGCCGCCGGAGGGCTCGACCCGCACGACGGATGGCGGCTGGACACCTGGAGCGGACCGCGCCTGGAGGAGTGGTACCACCTGCTGTGCGCACGGCCGTCGGCGGCGCTGCCCGGAGCGCTGCGGGACGGGATCGGGGCCTGCGACGCGGGCCCCGCGGTGGCCCGGCGCTGGGCGACCACCCTGGTCGAGGCGGGCGAGGACGCCGACTCGGAGGCGGTGCGCACCTGGGGGCGGCACCTGGTGGAGGCGCTGGCGGACGAACGGCGGCGCGGTATCGAAGCGCTGGGGCTGCTGCTGGCGCGGGGCGGGCTGGACACCGCCGGCCGGGTCGCGGCCCTCCTCGTGCGGGGCTGGCACCGCCGGTCGGTCGAGGAGTACGACGGGGCGCTGGGGGACTTCCACCGGGCGATCGAGCTGGACCCCGGCAACGTGCGCGCGCACTTCGGACGTGCCGTGGTCCACCGGGCCACCGGGGAGTTCACCGCGGCGATGGACGCGCTGGACCGGGTGGACGCGCTGGAGCCGGGCTCGACCTGGGTGCAGCGGGAGCGCGGGGAGACCTGCCGCCGGGCGGGCCGCTACGAGGAGGCGCTGGCCCGGCTCGACCCGGTGATCGAGGCCGACCCGGCGGACCATGTGGCCCTGGGCAGCCGCGGCCAGACCAACATGGCGCTCGGCCGGATCCAGGAGGCCCTGGCGGATCTGGACCGGGCCATCGAGCTGAACCACGACTACACCTGGGCACTGCTCCGGCGGGCCCGGGTCCGCAGCACCCTGGGGGACACCGCGGGCGCGCTGGAGGACCTGGACCGGGTGGAGGCGCTGGAGCCGGGCATCCCGGGAACGATGGGCGAACGCGGGGATGTCCACCGTTTCGCGGGCCACTACGAGGAGGCCATCGCGGCGTACGACCGGGCGCTGGCCCTCGACCCCGGCTACGCCTGGGCCCTGGGGAGCCGCGCGATGGCCAACGAGGCCCTGGGCCGACGCGCGGAGGCGCTGACGGACCTGGAGCGTGCGGTGGCGCTGAATCCCGGCTACGCCTGGGCCGTGGCGCAGCGCGAGCGGTTGCTCTCGGGCGGGGATTCCCCGGAGGGCGGACGGAACGACGGACCGGTGTGACCTCCCGGCACCCGCCCTTCCGGCTCCCCTCCCTCGATGGCCGGTCAACGGCCGTGTGTCAACGGCTGTGTGTCAACGGCCCTGTGCCATCGGCCCTGCGCCATCGGCCTTGTGCGTCACCGGCCCTGCGTGTCACCGGCCCTGTCGTGACGCTCGTCCGGCGAAGCAGGACGACACGGTGTGGCGTACGGCGCGCAGCACGGCACGGCAGCGCGACAGGTAACGGGACGGGCGGGCCCGGCGGACGGGGCGCCGCACGGCGGATGGAGCCGGTACGGCCTCCTCGGCGGAGGTGTCCCGAACGGTGGCGTCCACCTGGGCGGAAGCGGCCGGATCCGCCGCGGGCGGCGACGGATCGGCGGGGCGGGCCTGCGGGGTGACGGGGCGCCGGGTGGCTTCCGCGCGCAGCATCGCGCGCATGGCGGCATAGACATCGACGGGCATGCGGATACTCCTGCGGTCTCGGACGTCCTACGGCTGAGCGGGCAGGGCGGACCGCATCCGGGATCCGCGAGGCACGCGGAAACGGGATGACGGACGGCCCGGGCCCGGTCAGCAGCGCAGAACGACGGACCGCGAGGAGAGCCGACCGGCCGGGACGTCGCCCCCGGCGCCGAACGCGCCGACGCCCGGCGCCGGGTCGGCGGGGCGACCGCGGACCGCGACGAGCACGAGCGGGCCGAGGGACGTCGAGAGGGACCGATGGGCGCCGAACGAGGCGCCGTGAGCCACCCGCCCGGCGTGCCGGGCCGGATGCCCGGCACCGTCCCGGGTGGAGAACACGGCCGACGCCGAGGAGGTGGAGCGCTCGTCCTCGGCGTCCGCCGCCACCGGAACAGGGGTGACGGGCACGGGAGCACCGGCGGGGGCGGACGCGGCGAGGGCCCGGGCCGAGGCGGGAGCCCCCGCGTCACCGGGCGCGGACGTGGCCGGGGCCCGGTTCGGCACCCCGGCCGCCCCGGCCTTCCCGGCCGCGCACTGCTCCGGCCCGCTGGACGGCGCGGCGCGGACGACCCCGAGGGCCAGCACGGCATGCAGCAGCGTGGCCGCCAGCAGCAGAAGGGCGGCGGCCGCACACGGGCCGCCGCACACCGCGGGGCGGTTCGTCCTGCCGCCGTGCACCATGCGGCCTCCCTCGCTGTTTCCCTTCCAGGGAACCCCGCACAGCGGAAGACGGCACTCCGATTACCGGGAAAAGTCCATACTTTCACCCGTGTCGGTTATCTCCTCGAACGCCCATACCGCCGCATTTCGAGGGGTCGCCGGCCGTATGGTGTGATCATTCGAGCAATGAGGCGGGTGCGGCCTGCCGCCACGAGTCGAGCAGGATATCCCGCAGCTCATCGAGGTCGTCCAGCGCGGCGAGCCGCACCCGCACCCAGGCCGAACTCGCCTCATGGCCGGCGACCCAGAACTTCTCCGGCTCCGCCAGCACCAGCTCCTCCCGCTCCACCTTGGGACATCTGACGGCCATCGAGGTCTCGTCCTCGGGCAAGGTGGCGAACATCTTCCCGGCGACCCTGAACGTGGGCATCGACCAGGCGATCTTCTCTGTGGTCTCCGGCAGCGACAGGGCGATGGCACGGACATCATCGGAGGTCGTCATGGCCAGACCGTAGAACACCCCACCGACAAGGCGCCCGGCCACGTCCGCCCCGGCCCCGGCAGGCCCACCGACAAGGCCCTCCGCCCCCGCCCCCGGCTGTCGTCACGCCCGGTACACGTACGGCGTGGTGGTGGTCAGGGGCACGAAGCCGAGCCGGCGCAGGATCGGGCGGCTCAGGCTGGACGCGTCCACCTGGAGATAGCGATAGCCGCGGTCGGCGGCGATACGCGCCCGGAACGCGACCAGCGCGCGATAGATGCCCCGGCCGCGCCACTCCGGCACGGTGCCCCCTCCCCAGAGCCCGGCGAACGGCGCCCCGGGCGGCAGCTCCATCCGCGCCGCGCTGACCGGCCGGTCACCGTCCAGGGCCACCACCGCGACGACCGTGTCCGGCCCCTCGGCGAGCTGGGTGAGGAGCCGGTGCCGGAGAGCGGTGCCGTCGTCGCCGAACGCCCGCTCATGGACGTCCACCACCCGTTCCACACCGGCCGCGTCGGTCACCGGGAGCAGCCGGATGCCCCGGGGCGGTTCGACGGCGGTGTCCAGGTCCGCCACGTGGGCGACCATCAGCGTCTCCTCGGGCTCGGGGGCGAATCCGGCAGCCCGGAGCCGTTCGCCGAGGTCGCCGGGGCGGTCGTGCGCGTACAGCTTCCACTCGAAGGCGCGGTCCGCGCCCTTGAAGTGCCGTATCTGCTCGGCGATCGCCGCATCGGCGGTGACATCGTCCAGATCCGACCACAGGACGCCGTTCCAGTCGTCGCGGCCGCCGGTCTGCCGCACCACCGCACCCACGCGCTCGACCCGGACGCCGGGGCCGTCGGCCCGCGCGCCCTGTCTCATCTCCCGGTCGTACAGCTCACGCACCACATCACGATCCATGCGCCCACCCCAGCACCGGGCCCCGCCGGGGGCAATCGAATATCGGGCCGTCGAGGCCGACCCGTCACGATCCGCTCCTCGCCGCGGCGGCGTAGTCGATCGCGATCCGCGCCCCGAGCCGTGCGTTGTTCTTGACCAGGGCGATATTGGTCCGCAGGCTCTCCCCTTGAGTCAACTCCACGATCCGGCCCAGCAGATACGGGGTCGCGTCCTTGCCGCCGATCCCCGCCTCCGCCATCTCGGCGAGGGCCCGCTCGATGATGCCGTCCATCCGCCCGGCGGGGATCTCCTCGGCCTCGGGGACCGGGTTGGCGATGCTCAGCCCCGCCGTCATGCCCAGCTCCCACTGGGCGCGCATGGTGGCGGCGATCTCCTCGGGCGAGTCGACGCGCAGCGGGGAGCGGAAGCCGCTCACCCGGGAGTAGAAGGCGGGGAAGTCGTCGGTGCCGTAGGTGAGCACCGGAACGCCCAGGGTCTCCAGCTTCTCCAGGGTCAGCCCGATGTCGAGGATGCTCTTGACCCCGGCGCTGATGACGGCCACCGGGGTGGTGGCGAGCTCGGCGAGATCGGCGCTGATGTCGAAGGACCGCTCCGCACCCCGGTGCACTCCGCCGATGCCACCGGTGACGAAGACCCGGATCCCGGCCAGCGCGGCGAGCCGCATGGTGGACGCCACGGTGGTCGCGCCGTGGCCGCCGCGCGCGATGACATGGGCGAGGTCGCGCACGCTGACCTTGCCCACCTCGGGGCTGGTGGCGAGCAGTTCCAGATCGGCCCGCTCCAGACCGACGCGCGGCCTGCCGTGGAGGACGGCGATGGTGGCGGGGACGGCGCCCTCGGCGCGGATGATCTCCTCGACCTCGGTGGCCATCTCGACGTTCTGCGGATACGGCATGCCGTGGCTGATGATCGTGGACTCCAGCGCGACCACGGGACGGCCGTCGAGCAGGGCCTCCGCGACCTCCTCGGTGACGGTCAGCCGGGGGTGGGGGGTGGTCATGTGGTCCTCCGCAGCGGGGCGTCGAGCGCGTCCTCGATCAGACGCGCGGTCAGGTCGGGTCGTACGGTGGCGGGGGTGGCCACGGTCAGCGCGGCGGCGGCGTGGCCGTAGCGGGCGGCCTCGACCGGGTCGGCGCCGCCGAGCAGGGCGTGGGCGAACGCGCCGAGCATCGCGTCACCGGCCCCGGTGACGTCCCGCACCTCGGCCGGTGGCGCCTCCAGCCGCACCCGGCCCTCGTCGAGGGTGCTCAGCAGGGAGCCGCGCGCACCGAGCCGCACCCACACATGCCGCACCCCGCGCTCGTGGAGGACGGCCACGGCCCGGAGCAGGTCCGGGTCGCCCTCGTCCGTGCCTCCGTCGAGGTCCCGCCCGGCGAGCGCGCCCAGCTCCGCCACGTTCGGCGTGACGGCGAAGACCGGGCGCCCGGCGGCGAACAGCGGGGCGAGCAGCGCCGCCTTGGGGACGCTCACCGGGTCGATCAGCGTCTGGACCCCGGTGGCGGAGGCGAGGTCCAGCGCGTAGGAGAGCACCCGCGGGGAGAGGTTCCCGTCCAGCACCAGCAGACCGGCGTTGCCGATGAGTTCCCGCGCGGCGTGGAGGTGCTCGGGGGCCAGCGCGTCGGTGGCCGCCATGTCGGCGATGGCCACGACCAGATCGCCGTCGGCGTCCAGCACCGCCGTATAGGTGCCGGTGGGATGCGGGCCGCGGTGCACATGCTCGACGCGCACCCCGGCGACCCGGGTCTCGCTCAGCAGCCGCTCCCCCGCCGCGTCCTGCCCCACGGCCGCGATGAGATGGGTGGGGGTACCCAGCCGGGCGAGGTTCTCGGCGACGTTGCGGCCCACCCCGCCGGGGCTGGTGTGGGACCGCCCCGGGTTGCTGGTGCGGTACGCCACGGGGGCGAGGCTGCGCACCTTGATGTCCACGTTGGCCCCGCCGATGACCACCACCGCGTGCTCCTGGCGCAGGATGTAGCCGCGCCCCAGGATGGCGCCCTTCTTGCCCAGGTTGGACAGGTGCACATTGACCGCGGCCCGCGTGGTCCCGAGGGCGTCGGCGATGGACTGGGCTCCGGCCAGCGGGTCCCTCCGCAGCAGCGCGAGTATCTCCCGCTCCCTGCGCGTCAGCGTCATATTCAGCAGAGTAAAGCAAACTTAGCCCGATAAACAGGCTTCGTCAGGGGCCGAGAAACAGGGCACTGACGCCCATGGGTTGGCCCAGGAGATCGTAAAAGAACGGCGGATGACATCCTGAGGAGCCATGGCGCGCCGGACACTCTCGGCAGCGGCCCGGGGACCTGTCCGGTGACGAGGAAGAAGACCGATGAGACTCTGCTTTCTGGTGGAGGAGCGCTATCGCCATGACGGCATGCCGCGTGAGGTGATCCGTCAGCTCTCCGCCTGGGGCCACCAGGTGGACGTGGTCCGGCCGGGTCGTTCCCTGATGCGGATGTCCGACGCGGTGCGGGCGGGCAGCCATGACGCCTGGGTGCTCAAGACGGTGTCCGGAGGGCCCGGGCTGACGCTGCTGGAGGCCGCGGCGGCGGTCGGGCTGACCACCGTCAACGACGCCCGCTCCATCCGCGGCGTACGGGACAAGGCCCTGGCGGCCGCCATCGGGCGCAGCCGCGGGCTGCCGATGCCCCCCACCTACGCGGCGGCCCGGCCCGAGGCGCTGGAGGAGATACCGGAAGCCGAGTTCCCGCTGGTGGTCAAGCCCGCGGACGGCAGCTCGGGGCGGGCCGTGCGGCTGGTGCCGACCCCGGACCGGCTCAGGTCGCTGCGCGCCGAGCTGGCGGCGGAGGGCATGCTCATCGCCCAGCCGTATGTGCCGAATTCGGGCATCGATCTCAAGGTGTACTGCGTGGGCGGGGAGTTGTACGCCACCGAGCGGGTGTCACCGCTCGGTGGCGACGGGGGCGCACGCGGCCGGCGGGTACCGCTGTCCGCCGAAGTGGCGGCCATCGCCGCCGAGGTCGGCGCGGCCTACGGCCTCGATCTGTACGGGGTGGATGTGCTGCTGGGCCCGGACGGGCCGGTGATCGTCGATGTGAACGACTTCCCCAGCTTCAAGGAGGTGCCGGACGCGGCGGCCCGGGTGGGGCGCGCGGTACTGGAGTTGGCGCGCGGGGGCGGTGGCCGGTCCGGGTCCGCGCTCGTCGGCGCCCTCACCGGAGCCGAGCCGTCGGTGCGCGCTCCGGAGCCGGTCCCGGGGACGCCCGCGGCCACGGCCACGGGCCGGATGACCGCCACGGTGAGCGGCGGCCGATGAGGATCGGCCTGATCACCGCCGACCACGGCCATCAACTCCTCGCCGACGCCACGGCGTTGCTGACACCCCGCCATGAGGTGGTGGCGCTCGACCCGCGTGGCCACGACGGGGCGGGGACGCGGGACCCGGTCGGCACCGGCGCGCTCGCCGATGTCTATCTGCTGAAGGCCCGGACGCCGCGGGCGCTGGCGCTCGCGGCGTCCCTGGAGCGGCGTGGCGCCCCGGTGGTGAACTCCGCCGCCGCCACCACGCGGTGCCAGGACCGGACGGCGATGGCCGAACGGGCGCTCCGCGCCGGGCTGCCGTTCGCCCCCACCCGCACCGTGGCCTCGCTCGCCGGACTTGCGGCGGAGCCGCCCCCTCGTCCTGTGGTCGTCAAGAGCCGCCACAGCCGCCGCCATGACCTGGTGGCCCGCGTGGACGACGCCGCACACCTATCCGCCCTGACCGGCGACTGGGCGGATGAGCCCGTGGTGGTGCAGGACTTCGTCCCGAACGACGGCTGGGACCACAAGCTGTGGGTGGTCGCGGGCCGGGTGTTCGCCGCGCTGCGCCGGTCGGAGCTGGCGGCCGGCGGCCGCGGTCCGACCCTGCCGCTGGCCCTGGACGCGCTGCCACCGGGCTGGCTGGATCCGGTGCTCCGGGTCGGTCCGGTGTTCTCGCTGGACGTCTACGGTGTGGATCTGATCGACGCGGGCGGCGGCGCCCCGCTGATCGTGGACATCAACGCCTTCCCGGGAATCCGTGGTCAGGCGGGGGCTCCCGAGGCGCTGGCGGCCCTGGCGCTGCGGACGGCGGAACGGGGCGGACTCACCGCCTCCCGCACATGACCGACACGAGGGAAATACTAGGGGACTCCCGGCCGAAATAGGGGTGGCCGCAGGCCGGATGGGACCGGCAGGGTGGTCTACTGGTCTGCGCGCGACCCGAGGCACGCGCGTGACAGCCACCGGACAGCCGCCGCAGAGCGGACGGCACGAAAGGACATCACGTGACCGCACACCCCACCGGCACAAGCCTGTGGATCAGGCAGTTCCACCCCGCGCCGACCGCGGCGACGCGACTCGTCTGCCTGCCCCACGCCGGCGGGTCCGCCTCCTACTACTTCCCGGTCTCCAAGGCGCTCTCGCCCACGGTCGATGTGCTCGCCGTGCAGTACCCGGGACGCCAGGACCGGCGCAACGAGAAGTGCATAGACAACATCGCCGAACTGGCCGACGCGCTGGTGCCCGAGCTGCTGCCCTATACGGACAAGCCGGTGGCGCTTTTCGGCCACAGCATGGGCGCCACGCTGAGCTTCGAGGTCGCCCTGCGCCTGGAGCAGAAGGGCGTGCAGCCGGTGGCGCTGTTCGCCTCGGGGCGGCGCGCCCCGTCCTGCCACCGTGACGAGTCCGTGCACCTCCGCGACGACGACGGGCTGATCGCCGAGATGAAGGCGCTCAGCGGCACCGACACCTCGCTCCTCGGCGACGACGAGATCCTCCGGATGGTGCTGCCCGCGATCCGCAGCGACTACAAGGCGGCCGAGACCTACCGCTACACCCCCGGCCCGCAGTTGGCGACGCCCATCCACGCGCACGTGGGGGACAACGACCCCAAGGCGACCGTCGAGGAGGCCCGCGCCTGGGGCGAGCACACCACCGGTGGCTTCGACCTCCAGGTCTACCCCGGCGGCCACTTCTACCTCAACGACCAGGCGCCGCGTGTGATCGCGTCGATCCGGGACGTGCTGACCTCGACATCCTGAGCCCCGCCCCCGCCGCGGGGCGTTCAGCCGCTGGACGGGTCGTTCAGGACGGTCCGTATGTAGTCCTCGACGGTGGCGTCCAGGCCCACGTCCCGGCCCGCCCGCTCGGACAACAGCCAGCGGTGTTCGAGCAGTTCGTGATAGAGCTGCGCGGTGTCGGTGGCACCGCGCAGCTCTTTCGGCACGGTCCGCACGGTGGGCCGGAAGACATCGCGCACCCACCGGTGGGCGAGCACCTCGGGGCGGGCACCGAGCGGATCGCCGGGCGCGTAGTCGTCCTGGGTGGCCATCCAGGTCTCCAGGTCGTTCAGGAGGCTGCGGGCCTGGTTCTCCTCGGCGTCGAGCCCGGTCAGCCGCAGCAACTGCCGCTGGTGGTGGCCCGCGTCCACGACCTTGGGGACGAAGGTGACGGTGTCGCCGTCGGGCGAGCGCTCGATCTGCATCTCCGCCACGTCGAACCCGAGGTCGTTCAGGCGCCGGACGCGCTGGTCGATGGCGTGGCGCTGGGCGAGCGGATAGACCGACTGACGGGTCAGCTCACGCCACAGGTCGCAGTAGCGCTCGACGATGGCCTGGCCGAAGAGCACCGGGTCGACCGAGGGGTGCAGCGAACCGCTCGCCTCCAGGTCCATCAGCTCGCCCGCGATGTTCACCCGGGCCACCTCGACGTCGTACTCCCGCTGGCCGCTGGTGAGCCTCGGCTGGATCTGCCCGGTCTCGGCGTCCACCAGATAGGCGGCGTAGGCGCCCGCGTCGCGCCGGAAGAGGGTGTTGGACAGCGAGCAGTCGCCCCAGGCGAACCCGGCCAAGTGCAACCGCACCAGCAGCACGGCGAGCGCGTCGAGCAGCCGTCTCATGGTGCTGGGCCGCATGGTCGTCTGGAACATCGACCGGTACGGCTGCGACCCCGCCAGGTGGCGGGTGATCAGCGCCGGTTCCAGCGGTTCGCCGTGCTCGTCGGTGCGCCCGGTCACCACCGCGAGCGCGTCCACCGCGGGGACCGCGAGCCGGTCCAGGTCGCGCAGCAGCCCGTACTCCCGCACCGCCGCCCACTCGCCGACCTCCTTGACCGCCACGATCTCGCCGCCCGCCCGCGCGAAGCGGACGACATGGCGGGAGATGCCCCGGTCCAGCGCGACCAGGTGCTCCTCCGGCCACTCCGCCAGCGGGATGTTCCACGGCAGATCGAGCAGGGACGCCGGATGTTCGGGCGAGGTGGCGGTGATCTGCAGCTCCATGACACCCCAGTGTGCGGTACGGACGTGTCATCGGAGCCGGCCGTACGGGGACCCGACGCACGATCAAATGGACAGAATCTATCCGGATACATACGCTGAAGATCCAATCGGACAAGATCTGTCCGCTCAGGGAGGCCGCCGCGACAGGACCGACACTTCGAAGGGAGCCCGTGCATGAGCCACCTCGCCGGCACCACCGCGGTGATCACAGGAGCCAGCGGCGGCCTCGGCTACGCCATCGCGGACGCCTTCGCGGTGGCGGGCGCCGACTTGGTGCTGCTCGCCCATGACCGGGACAAGCTGGAGCGGGCCCGCCACACCCTGGCCGGACACGGCACCACCGTACGCGGCCTCTGCGTGGATCTGGCCGACCCCGGCGCCGCGACCGCCGCCGCGCGTCAGGTGCTCGCGCTCACCGGGCGGGTGGACACCCTGGTGAACAACGCGGGCACGGCACACTTCAGCCCCCTCGCCCAGACCTCGGCCGACTCCTTCGACGCCATGCTGCACCACAATGTCCGGGTGCCCTTCCTGCTCGCCCAGGCGCTGCTGCCCGCGCTCATCGAGGGGCGCGGCAGCATCATCAACATCAGCAGCTACTGGGCCCACACGGCGTCCGCCGGCCGCCCGTCCGCGGCCTACTCCGCCACTCGCGGCGCCATCAACGCGATGACCCGGGCGCTCGCCAATGAACTGGGCCCCTCCGGGGTCCGGGTGGGCGGAATCGCCCCCGGCGCCGTACCCGCCCCGGCGTGTGAACGGGACCGCCTCGTCCCCATGAGCACCGGAGAGCGGTACGGAGCCGGTCACGCCCCGCAGGCCCATCCGCTGGGCCGGGCCGGCGAACCCCACGAGGTGGCCGCCGCCGCGGCCTTCCTCGCCTCCCCCCGGGCGGGCTGGACCACCGGCACCATCATGAACGTGGACGGCGCCCCTGTGGACGGCGCACTCGCCGTCCACTGACGGCCGTCGCGGCATCCGCGCCCCGGCCACCGGCTCCGATGGCCGATACCATGAGGTCGCGATGGAGAGAATCCGCCACGATCCCCGCGCGACGACGGGCCGGCGTCCGCTTCCCGCCGGTGGCGGCATCGACGCCCACCGGCATGACGAGCACCAGATCGTCTACGCCGGGCGCGGGATGCTGGCCGTCACCACCGACGCGGGCAGCTGGATCGCGCCCGCCAACCGGGCGCTCTGGATACCGGCCGGGACCGTCCATGAGCACCGCGCGTACGGCGCCGCCGACCTCCATCTGGTGGGTCTTGCGCTGGCGGACAACCCGCTGCGGCTGGAGCGGCCCGCGGTCCTCGGCGTCGGCCCGCTGCTGCGCGAGCTGATCATCGAGTACACCGCGCGGCCGGCGGACCTCGGCGCCGAACGCCGCCGGCTGCGCGCCGTACTGCTGGATCAGCTCCGTCACTGCGCCGAGCAGCCGGTGCACGTGCCCGCCGCCAAGGACCCGCGGCTGGCCGCGGTGTGCGCCCTCCTCCACGACGACCCGGCGGACAACCGGACCCTGCGGCAGCTGGGCGCCGCGGTCGGGGTCGGCGAGCGCACCCTGACCCGGCTGTGCGGGGCGGAGCTGGGGATGACCTTCCCGCAGTGGCGCACCCAGCTGCGGCTGCACCACGCCCTGCGGCTGCTGGCCGATGGCGTCCCGGTCACGGCCGTGGCCCATCGCTGCGGGTGGGCGTCCAGCAGCGCCTTCATCGATGTCTTCCGCCGGGCCTTCGGCCACACCCCGGGCGCCCATCGCGCGCTGGGCTGACGCCCCGCGCCCGCGTTAGCCCGCGTCAGGGTCCTTCTTCCACGGAGATCCGTCAGAAGGACCCTAGTCCTCGGCCAGGACCACGACCGTATCGCCCTCCTCCAGGGTCAGCGGCGCGGTCTTGGACGGGTTGAGGTGGACTCCGTAGAGCGGTGGCCGGTCGCTGTGCCGGGCCAGCCGGTAGCCGATGGCCGTCTCACCGCGCTGGCGGGCGGCCTCGATGACGGTGGCGAAGTTGGCCTCCGCGCCCGGTATCAGATAGCTGGGCGCGGGTTTGAGGTAGATCTCGGACCCCTGCGGGTCGAAGAGGTCGGCGAAGACCGCGTACAGGTGGCGGTTCTCGGTGAGCTGGGTCAGCAGCAGGCTGATCACCTTGGTGGAGACGATGAAGTCGTCGGCCTTGGTGACCTGTGCGACCTCGCGGTTGGCGTCGTCGTGCATCTCGGTGACGATGGAGTACGGATCGCCCAGCTGGATCTCGATGTCGCGCAGGTGGAGCAGGGTGACCAGGGTGCGGTCGTCGGCGCGTCCGGGGTCGATCCCGTCGTCCGTCAGCACCACGATGTGGCGGTAGCCGTCCAGCCCGAGCGCCTCCAGCGACGGACGGCGGGTGGGTTCGCAGTACTTGAAGCCGACGGTGAGGTTCTTCAGCTCCCGGTTCGCCTCCTCACCGGGCGGGCGCGTGGCGGCGATGTCCACCACCGACCCGGGTTTCACCAGGAGGTCGAGCTGCGCGATGATCTTCTCCGCGCGGGAGTTCCAGCCGATCAGCAGCGTACGGTCCGGCACCGGCGGCCGGAACTCGGCCATGGCCATCGCCGAGCGCAGGATGCGGGGCCGGGTGGCCGCGACCTTGATGAGCAGATCGTCCTCCGCGACCATCAGCAGCCGGTCCCCGCGCCCGATGACGGTGTCCATGGGCGGGTTGACCAGCACCTCGCCGTCCGCGCGGTGCACGCCGATGGGCACGCCGAGCTCGAAGGCGTTCAGCGACTCCCCGTAGGTGGCGCCGGCCAGTGCGGGCTCGTCCCAGGGGTAGATCTCATTGCCGATGAAGCTGAGCAGTTCGTTGAAGACGGTGGAGAGACCGGACTGGCGGTGGGACTGCACGATCAGCCCGACCGCGATGTCATCGGCGTCGATCACCAGCGCGGTGTCCCCCGCGGCCAGCCGGGCGGCCGCCAGGTTCGCCGAACTCTGCACGGCGGCCACCACATTGGGCCGGGTCCCGGTCCAGGTGCGGCTGTTCAGCAGCAACAGCGACTTGATGACGTCGATGTCGCTGTCGTCCCCGGTGGGCGAGAGCACCATGATGGCCTTGGCGCTGTCCGGGCTCACCAGCTCCAGGTCGCCACGCTGGAGCGGATTGCCGGAGCGGCAGATCACCCGGGTCTTCCCGGTGTCCGGGATGCGGCGCCGGATCTCATCCTCCATGTCGACCTTGTCCCGGTCGGCGAGGATCACCACACAGGAGCGCCGCTCGCTCTGATTGGCCTCCACCAGCTCGGCTATCACCGTGAAGACCTGCTCCGACCAGCCCAGCACGATGGTGTGGTGGTGCTCGATCAGCCGGGAGGTGCCCTTGCGCAGTTGCTGGATCCGGGCCTCCAGGCCGGTGGTCATCACACCGATCAGCGCGCTGACGATGAAGATGCCGCCGATGGTCACCGTGAGCATGAGGATGAGGAACAGCGGCCGGCCGCTGTCCCCGCCCATCGTGCCCGGGTCGAGGGTGCGCAGCAGGCTCATCCAGACGATGCCCAGCCAGCCGCCGTTCTCCTTGGTGTCCTTGTGGGCGAGGGCGACCGCCGCCCCGGAGACCAGGGTGATCAACGCCAATGAGGCCAGCCCCAGCCAGCCGATCAGCGCCGGGGTGCCACGGTCCATCGTCCCGTCGAACCAGTACCGCAGCCGCTCCCGCAGCCTCTTGCGCATGCCGCATTCCTCCATAGCCCATCGCGCCGCCGGACCCAACGGCCCGTGGTGAGCGGCGCTTTACGCCATGAGGGTGTCGTCTGACGGGGCTTCGACGCCAATCGGGGTCAGCCGGGGTCAGTCGGGGAGGTCGGCCCACTGGTCGAGGAGGTCGTCGCCCGTGCGGTCGCCCAGCGGTGACACCGGGTCGGTCAGGGGCTGCTCGGCCCAGATGATCTTACCGTTGGGGGTGTAGCGGGTCCCCCAGCGCTGGGCGTACTGGGCCACGAGGAAGAGCCCTCGGCCGCCCTCGTCGGTGGTGGCGGCGCGGCGCAGATGCGGGGAGGTGCTGGAGCCGTCCGCCACCTCGCAGATGAGGGTGCGGGCGCGCAGCAACCGGACGCGGCTGGGGCTGGATCCGTAGCGGATGGCGTTGGTCATCAGCTCGCTGAGGATGAGTTCGGTGGTGAAGCCGAGCTCCTCCAGCCCCCATGCGCTCAGTTGCTCGGCGGCTTCGTTGCGGATGCGGGCCACTGCGGCGGGGTCGGAGGGCAGCTCCCACTCGGCGATGTGCCCGGGGTCCAGCAGATGGGTGCGGGCCACGAGGAGGGCGATGTCGTCGCCGGGGCGGGAGGACGCCATGGTGTCGAAGACGGCCTGGCAGGTCTCCTCCGGGGTGCGCCCGGGCAGCCCGGCGAGGGTGGTGCGCAGGACGCCCAGCCCTTCGTCGAAGTCCCGGCCGCGGTCCCGGATCAGCCCGTCGGTGAAGAGGGCCAGCCGGCTGCCCTCGGGCAGCTCCAGCTCGACGGTCTCGATGGGCTCGCCACCCAGGCCCAGCGGCGGGCCGAGGGGGACGTCGGGGAAGGTCACGGTGGAGTCGGGGAGGACCACCGCCGGGCCCGGGTGGCCCGCGCCCGCCATCGTGCAGCGGCCGGAGACCGGGTCGTAGACGGCGTACAGACAGCTGGCGCCGCTGATCCCCGGGGCGTCGGTGCCCGCGGCGGCCTGGTCCTGGTCGAACCGGCTGACCAGCTCGTCGAGATGGGCCAGGAGTTCATCGGGCGGCAGGTCGAGCGCGGAGAAGTTGTGCACGGCGGTGCGCAGCCGGCCCATGGTGGCGGCGGCGTGCAGCCCGTGGCCGACGACATCGCCGACGACGAGGGCGACCCGGGCGCCGGGCAGCGGGATGACGTCGAACCAGTCGCCACCGGCCCTGGCCCGGGCGGGCTGATAGCGGTGGGCCACCTCCATGGCGTCCTGTTCGGGCAGGCCCTGGGGCAGCAGGCTGCGTTGCAAGGTGGCCGCCATCGCGTGTTCGCGGGTGTAGCGGCGGGCGTTGTCGATGGCGACCGCGGCGCGGGCGACCAGCTCCTCGGTGAGCGCCACATCGTCCTCGTCGAACGGCTCGGACTTCTCCGAGCGCCAGAAGGTGGCGATGCCCAGGGTGACATCCCGCGCCCGCAGCGGGATGGTGATCATCGAGTGGATGCCGTACTTGACGATCTTGTTCGCCTGTTCGTGGTCCTGCTCCTGCCATCCCTGGTAGGTCCGCAGATCCGCCTCGAGCACCGGCCGACCGGCGCCGAAGCCCAGTGCCTGGGGCACGGTGCCGCTGTAGGTGATCATCTTGCCGACCCGCCACAGCGGATGGTCGGACCGGATGCCACAGGTGGCGGTGCGGCGCATGGCGCTGCCCACGGGCTCGTCGCCACGCAGCACGGGGTCCACGAGGTCGACGGTGGCGAAGTCGGCGAACCACGGGACGGCGAAGCGGGTCAGCTCCTCGGCGGTCCGTACCACATCGAGGGTGGTGCCGACCTTCGCGCCGGCCTCGTAGAGCAGCCTCAGCCGCCGCTCCGCCACTTCGGCCTTGCCGGACAGCGCGCGCAGTTCGGTCGAGTCGCGGAGCGTGGCGACGCTTCCGGACATCCCGCCGTCCCATCGGGTGGGGCGCTGGTTGACGGCCAGCAGCCGCTCCCCGGCCAGATGTACCTCGTCGGTGGCGACCCGGCCCGAGGCGAGCAGTTCGGCGGTGCGCGGCTCGATGCCGAGCTCGGTGACGGGGCGGCCCTCGGCGTCCGGGGGCAGGTCGAGCAGCCGGCCGGCCTCGTCGTTGGCGAGGACCAGGCGGCCATGGCCGTCGACGATGAGCACGCCTTCCTTCACGGAGTGCAGAACGGCGTCGTGGTGCTCGTACATGCGGGTCATCTGGGCGGGGCCGAGCCCTCGCGTCTGCCGCCGCAGCCGTCCGCCGACCAGCGCGGTCCCGCCGGTGGCGAGCGCGAGCGCACCGGCGGCGGAGCCGAAGACCAGCGGCAGCTGGCGCTCGACCCGGCCGCTCACATCGGCGGCGGTCATCCCGGCGCACACCACACCGGCCACGGTGCCGTCGCCCTTCGGGATCGGGACGGTGGCCTGGACCTCCCGGCCGAGGGGCCCCTGCACGGACTCGGTGACGATCTTGCCCTTCACCACGGGCCGCCAGTCGGCGACGAGCGTCTTGCCGATGTACTGCGGCTTGGGGTGGGTGTAGCGGATGCCATGGGTGTTCGCCACGACCACGAAGTCCAGACGCGCCCGCCGGCGGGTCTCTTCGGCCCGCGGCTGGAGCAGGGTGGTCGGATGGTCGGTGCGCATCGCGGACGCGGTGCCCGGGGAGGTGGCGAAGGTCTGGGCGACGGCGGTGGCGCGGTTGATGGCCTCCTGCTCGCTGTCGACACGGGCCTGGAGGATGAGCGCCGTCGTGGCCGCCGCGATGAGCAGGCACACGAGCAGCACTTGGACAGCGAAAACCTGCCCGGCGATGCTGCGCACGGTCAAACCGCGCAAGCGCGGGAGCGAGCGGAGACGCGTCCGGGAGGGGGTGTGCGGGGCAAGCCTTGATCGACCGAAAACTCCGACCACGCACCCTTCCTACCATTTATTCCCCTCCGGTCGGGAAGCCCCGTGGCGCACAACAGCCGGCCGTCCCGAAGCGTGAAACACTCCGGCACGGTATGTGGCGTCTCGCCCACGCAGCGCTCACCGTATGCCTGTCGCCGGGCGTCACCGGGCCCGTCGGGCCAGGGAACACGGTCACCGTGTCAAGGGGACACGGTCACCGTCACACATCGACCCGGAGTGCCACCTCGCGCATCGTCTCCCTGACGGCGGCCAGATCCGTCCGCGCCCGGTCGGCCACCAGATAGAGGAAGACACCCTGGCTGGCGCGCTGGCTGAGCGGCCGGATCACGTGGTATTCGGTGTCCAGCGTGACGACGATGTCCTCGAGGCACTCCGGACTGTAGCCGAGCAACTCCAGAGTGGACATCTTGGCCCGCAGCACGTCGGTGTCCCCGTAGGCAACCTTCTCCAGGTCCGGTCCCTGCGCGGTCTGGACGGCGCCCAGGGTGATCCGGCTCAGATAGTCGACGAGCGAGGCCGCGAGCGCGCCCTCGCACTCCATCACCTCGCGCAGCGACTCGTGGATATCAGTCATGGCCCGTCGCCCTTCCGGGACCAGCGAGGGCCGCCGACGGCGGTCGGGCACGTCCGCCGCGCCGGGCCCTGGAGGTCGCTCATATCCTTACATTTCATCCTCGCACAGGGGCCGCGGATGCACCCCCGCGCGCGCCGCCCCGACGCCGTCGGCACTCCCCATGGTGGCGGGCCGCCGATCGTCCTATCCTGCGCAGGCGTTGATCGACTTCGGATTGAATCGTTTGCTTCCGCTGGAGGACGCATGACCGTCGGCAGCACCCCGTCCCGGGCCGTGGTGGTGGGCACCGGCTCCCGGGCCCAGATGTTCACCGAGGCACTGGCCCGCCGCCCACGGCTGAGGGTCGCCGCGCTGTGCGATCCGAACCCCGTGCGCATCGCCCACCACCAGCGGCTGCTGAAGGAGGCGGGCGAGCCGGAGGCGGCCGCCTGGAGCCCGGCGGAGTTCGAGCGGCGGCTGCGCGCGGACGATATCCAGGAGGTGGTGGTGACCTGCGTGGACGCGCTGCACGACGCATACATCGTGCCCGCGCTGCGGGCCGGGTGCCGGGTGGTCACCGAGAAGCCGATGACCACCGACGCGGCCAAGTGCCGCCGCATCCTGGAGACGGTCCGGGAGACCGGCAACCATCTGGCGGTCGCCTTCAACTACCGCTTCAACCCGGTGCACGAGGAGGTCCACCGGCAGCTGTCCGGCGGCGCCATCGGCGAGGTGCTGTCGGTGCACTTCGAGTGGCTGCTGGACACCCGGCACGGCGCCGACTACTTCCGCCGCTGGCACCGCGAGAAGGAGCACAGCGGCGGGCTGATGGTGCACAAGTCCAGCCACCACTTCGACCTGGTCAACTGGTGGCTGGGGGCGCGGCCGGAGGAGGTGTTCGGCTACGGCCGGCTCGGCTTCTACGGCCGTGCGGCGGGCGAGCGCAGCGGCTACCGGCGCGAGTACGAGCGGGCGCACGGGGCCGCCGCCGCGCGGGACGACCCGTTCGCGCTGGAGCTCGCGGAGAACGACGCGATGCGCTCGCTGTACCTGGACGCCGAGGGCGAGGACGGCTACCACCGCGACCGCAATGTGTTCGGTGACGGCATCACCATCGAGGACGACATGGCGCTGCTGGTCCGCTACGACACCGGCGCCACCATGACGTACCACCTGACCGCCTACTCCCCCTGGGAGGGCTACCGGGTGATGTTCAACGGCACCCGGGGGCGGCTGGAGCTGGAGGTCGAGGAGAGCGCGTGGCAGCCGCCGCTGCTGGGCACCGCCTCCGGCCGCGGCACCATCCACGGCGACCAGGCCCTGGCCAACGCGGGCGGTCCGCGGCTGGTGCTGCGGCCGCTGTGGGAGCCGCCGCGGGAGGTGGAGCTGCCGGCGTTCGACCACGCGGGGCACGGCGGCGGGGACGAGCGGATGCTCGATGTGCTCTACGGCCCGGTGAATCCGGCGGACGGCGCGGGGAATCCGGCGGACGGCCCGGCGGATCCGGCGGCCACCGAAGCGGCGGCCGTGGACGCCTCGGACGCCTCCCGCCGGCGCGCCACCGAGGAGGACGGGGCGCTCGCGCTGGTCACCGGGCTCGCGGCCAACCAGTCGTTCGTCAGCGGGAGGCCGGTGGCCACGGCGGACGTCGTGACGCTGTAACCGGGGCGTTCGGTCCAACGCGGCTCATCCCGCCCGGTATTGGGGCAGGATGAGCCGCATGGACACGGACGCGATCACCACACCCCGGGCGCCCCTCTTCCGGAGCGCCGCCCGGCACCGCCGAAGACGGCTGCTCGGCGCGCTCGCGGCGGCCGGTCTGCTCACCGCGTGCGGTACGCAGTCCCCGTCGGGAGTGGCCGCGGTGCCCGACGAGGCCACGTCCCGCCCGGCGGGCCCCACCGCCTCCCCGGACACCACCGCCCCCACCGCTCCCGCGGCCTGCCCCGAGTCGGGGGTGCTGCTGCGGGCCGCGGAGGCCAACGCGGCGATGGGGCTGCGGGTGCAGCAGATCGAGCTGGTGAACTGCGGCACGCGCGCCTACACGGTGAGCGGCCATCCGTCCGTCCAGGTGCTGGACGAGGACCTGGAGCCGCTGGAGGTCACGGTCAGCCACGGGGCCTCGGCCATCGCCACCCTCGACGGCTTCGAGACGGCCACCGGGCCGGTGCGGCTGAAGCCCGGTGAGCGGGCGGTGGCGCGGCTGGCGTGGCGGAATCTGGTGACGGACGTGACGCGCCCCGCCGCCGACGGGCGCTATCTGCGGATCGCGCCGAACGGCGGGGACCGGGACGCGCAGACCGTGCCCGACCATGTCGACCTGGGCACCACCGGCAAGCTGGGCGTGAGCGCCTGGGCCCGCCCGGCCCCGGAACCCCCGGAGCGCCCGGGCGCGCCCGCCCGTAGCCGCCCGCCGGTGGCGCCGTGAGCATCCGCGCGGTCCCGTCAGCCCGGGGCGCCCAGCCGTTCCTCCGGCCGGTCGGCCGGGTCGGACTCCAGTTGCTGGGCGAGCCCGGCGGCCAGGGCCGCCACGGTCGGATGCCGCCAGACGAAGTTGCCCGCGAGCTTGATGCCCAGCCCCGTCTCCAGCCGTACCCGCAGCTCCATGGCGAGCAGCGAGTCGAAGCCCAGTGACTTGAGCGGGGTCTGCGGATCGAGGGTGGTGCCGCTGAGCCGCAGCACGGCTCGGATGTGGTCGGCCAGATAGGACTCCAGCGCGGTGCGGCGGGCCGGACCGGCGGGGAGCGCGGCCAGCCGGGCGCGGATGTTCTCGGTGCTCTCCCGGGTGGCCGCCGGGGTGTCGTCGCCGGGGAGCAGCGGGGCGAACAGGGAGGACCGGCGGCCGGTGGCGGGGATCCAGGTGGCCGGTTCGCCGGGGATCACCCCGGTCTGCACCCGCCGGTGGGCCAGCAGGGCGCCGAGCGCGCGGAGCCCGTCGTCCGTGGGGATCGTCCGGTAGCCGCGGTCGGCGAAGCCGGTGGCCACTCCGGTTTCGCCCCACGGGCCCCAGTTGACCGCGAGGGTGGGCAGGCCGCGCGCCGAGCGCCAGGCGGCGAAGCCGTCCAGCCAGGCGTTGGCGGCCGCGTAGGCGCCCTGTCCGGCGTTGCCGAGCAGGGAGGCCATCGAGGAGTACACCGCGAACCAGTCCAGCCGGTGTCCCTCGGTGGCCTGGTGCAGCCGCCACGCCCCGGTGGCCTTCGGCGCCCATACGCGGCGCAGCTGGTCCTCGCGGATGTTGGCCACCGCCGCGTCGTCGAGGACCATCGCGGAGTGGACGACGCCGTGCGGGGACGCCCCCTCGTCGGCGGTGGCGGCGGCCACCAGCCGCTCGGCCGTGTCCGGGCGGGCGATGTCGCCGGTGACGACGGTGATTTTGGTGCCCGCGGCGGAGAGTTCGGCGAGCGTCCGCGCCGCGGCGCCGACCGGAGCGGTCCGTCCGTTGAGTACCAGGTGGCCCGCGCCCTGGCGGGCCAGCCAGCACGCGGTGGCCAGCCCGAGGCCGCGCAGGCCGCCGGTGACGATGTACGTCCCGCCGTCGCGCACCGTGAGCGGTCCGTCGGGCAGCACCGCGTCGACCCGGCCCTCCTGCGGGATGGTCAGCACGAGCTTGCCGATGTGGCGAGCGCCGGCCATGTGCCGGAACGCGTCGGTGACCTCGGCCAGCGGATAGGTGGTGCAGCGCAGTGGCTTGAGACGGCCCTCGCCGATCGCGGTGAGCACCTCGCGCAGCATCGCCGCGTACTCGCGCGGGCGGTCCACCTGGAGCTCCCTGAGGTCCACGGTGGAGAAGGTGATGTTGTGGCGCAGCGGGGAGAGTCCGAGCGGGGCGTCGGAGAGGATGTCGCGGACGCCGAGTTCGACGAAGCGGCCGAAGGGGCGCAGACATTCCAGACCGGCCCGGATGGCGGCCCCGGACAGGGAGTTGAGCACCACGTCGACGCCCTCGCCTCCGGTGGCCTCCATGACCTCGTCGCGGAAGTCCAGCGACCGGGAGTCCATCACCCGGGCGATGCCCATCCCCCGCAGGAAGCGCCGCTTCTCCTCGCTGCCCGCCGTGGCCAGCACCTCGGCGCCCAGCAGCCGGGCCACCGCGATGGCGGCGAGTCCGGTGCCGCCGGTGGCCGAGTGGATCAGCACCCGCTCCCCCGCGCTCACCCGGCCGATGTGGCGCAGCGCGTACCAGGCGGTGAGGAACGCGATCGGCAGCCCGGCGGCGGTGTGCGGGTCGAGGCCCGCGGGGAGGGGCGCGGTGCGGTCGGCGGGGACGACGGTGAAGGAGCCGAAGGCACCCCCGTGCACATCGGCGGCCACCACCCGGTCACCGGCGCGGAGGTGGTCGACGCCGGGCCCCACCGCGCTCACCTCGCCCGCGCATTCGAAGCCGAGCCGGTAGCGGATGTCCTCGTCGCCGGGGAGCAGGCCCATGGCGGTGAGGACGTCACGGAAGTTCAGGCCCGCGGCGAGCACCCGCAGTTCCACCTCACCGGGTCCTGGCGGGCGGCGGGGGGTGGTGGTGAGCTCCAGACTGCCGAGGTCGCCGAGGCGGCCGGCGCGCAGCCGGAAGCCGTCGGTGCCGCAGCGCACGGTGCGGGCGGCGGCGGTGGTGCGCTCGGTGTCGGTGAGGGGGGCGTGGTCCAGTTCTGCGGTGTAGCGGGCTCCGTCGCGCAGCGCGATCTCGTCCTCGGGGCCGTCGGCGAGGAGTTCGGCGGCGAGGGTGTCCGCGAGCCGGTCCGGGGCGGCCGGGTCGGTGTCCACCGAGGTGGCCCGCAGCTCGGGGTGTTCCAGGGCGAGCACCCGCAGGAGTCCGCGGAGCGCGCTCTGTCCGGGGTCGGCCAGGTCGCCGGGGGTCACGGTGCGGGCGCCTGAGGTGGCGGCGTAGAGGCGGGGCGGTTCGGGGAAGCGTGCGGTGAGTGCCTGGGCGGCGGCGAGCAGCCGTCGGGTGCGGCGCAGCCCGTCCTCCGCACCGCCGCCCTGGGCAGGGTGCGGGCCGCCCTGCGCGGGGTGCGGGCCGCAGACGAACACCACGGCGCGCGGCCGTTCCCCGGGGCGGGTGAGCCGGTTGGTGAGGGCATCGCGGAACGCGTCGAGCCCCTGGTCGGCCAGCGGCACCTCCCACACCCGGGCGGTGGCTCCGGCGGCGCGCAGTGCGGCGGCCACCGGGCGGGCGGTGCCGTCCGCCTCCCCGACGACCAGCCACCGCCCCGGGGGCCGGGTGGCCGGGGGCCGGGCTGCGCGCCGCCAGCCGACCTCGAGGAACCACTGGTCGACCTCGGCCGCGCGCTCCACGGCCCGGTGGACGATCCGCAGCCCGTCGACGGCCAGGACCGGCCGGCCGTCGGCGTCGAGCAGGCGGACGTGGCCGACGGTGGCTCCGGGGGTGGTCTCGGCCAGGCGGGCGTGGCAGTACACGGCGGTCTCGGGATCGCCGAGGACGCGTACGCATCGCATCCGCGCGGGCAGCAGCAGCCGCCGGTCGCCCTCGTCGAGCAGTCCGGCGATGAGGAGTTGCGCGCACAGGTCGACCAGGACGGGGTGGACACGCAGCCCGTGTCCGGGCTCGCGGGCGGCCTCGGGGATCCGCACCCGGGCCCAGAAGCTGTTGCCGTGGCGGGAGGCGGACACCTCGGTGAGGCCCTGGAACGCCGGGCCGTGTGCCACGCCCCGGGCTCGCAGATTGTCGTAGAGCGCTTCGGCCTCGATGGCCGCGGGGTGGCGCAGGGCGAGGGTACGGACGGAGGCGGCGCGGGAGCGGGGTGGTACGGCGAGTGCGCGGAGCACCGCGGTGGCCTGCCGCACCCAGGCGCCGTCCTCGTCGCGTCCGAAGATCTCGCATTCGGCGCGGTCGGTGGCGGCGAGGGTCACCGTGGTGGACAGGTCGGTGTGGTCGGTGAGCCGCAGCAGTTCGCGGAGGCGCAGATCGGTGACCTCGACCTCCTCCGGCGCGGCGCCGAACACCTCGCAGGCGGCGGTGAGCGCGAGGGCGTAGGAGGCCGCGCCGGGCAGGACGGGGGCGCCGTGCACCCGGTGGTCGCCGAGCCAGGGCAGGGCCGCGGTGCCGGTGCGGGCGCGCCAGGAGTGGCGGACGGGTTCGCCGGGCAGTTCGAGGTGCGCGCCGGGCAGTCCGGCGGCCGAGGTGGCGTCGGTGGGTGCGGGGAGCGGGGCGTCGGCCCAGTGGCGGGTGCGGTCGAAGGTGATGGTCGGTACGTCGGCGAGGGTGGCGTCCGCGTACAGCACGGACCAGTCGACGGGCACGCCCGCGCAGTGCAGCGCGGCCAGATGGGTCCGGAAGGTGGTCGGCTCGTCGGCCTCGCGGCGGAGTGTGGGCAGGACGACGGGGTCCTCCACCAGACCGGCCAGACCGGCCAGGACGGGGTGGGTGATGACCGGGTGGGGGGAGATCTCGACGTACACCAGGTGGCGGTCGGCCGCGGCGGCGGCGACGGCCGCGGAGAACCGGACCGGGTGGCGCAGATTGGCGCACCAGTAGTCGGCGTCGAAGGCGGGCGGGGTGTGCGGATCGTCGAGGACGGTGGTGTAGAAGGGCACGTCCGGGCGCCGGGGTTCGAGGTCGGCCAGGGCGGTGCGCAGATCGGCCAGGAGCGGGTCCACCTGGGGTGAGTGCGAGGCGACGTCCACGGCGATCGGCGCGGCGGGGACGGAGCGGGCCTGCCAGCCGGCGACGAGCCGTTCGACGTGTGCGGTGTCCCCGGCCACCACGGTGGAGCCGGGTGCGGCCATGACGGCCACGGTGACGGCTTCGGCGGCGCCACCGCTGTCGAGTTCGGCCTGCACCTCGTCCGCGCCGAGGCCGACCGTGGCCATGGCGCCGTTTCCGGCGACGCGGGTGAGCAGCGCGGAGCGGCGGCAGATCACCTTGGCCCCGTCGGCGAGGGAGAGCGCCCCGGCCACCACGGCGGCGGCGACCTCGCCCATGGAGTGGCCGATGACCCCGGCGGGCTCCACGCCGTGGGCGCGCCAGGTGGCGGCGAGCGCGGTCTGGAGGGCGAACAGCACGGGCTGCACCCGGCCGCAGCCGGTCACCGGCGCACCGCGGCGGACGATGTCGAGCACGGAGAATCCGGACTCGGCGGCGATGAGGGCGTCGGCCTCGGCGAGCGCGTCGGCGAAGACCGGTTCGGTCTCCAGCAGCCGCCGTCCCATGCCGGGCCACTGGGAGCCCTGTCCGGAGAACACCCAGACCGGCCGGCGGGAGACCGCGGCGCCCACGGCCCCGCTCACCACCGCGGGATGGGCCTGACCGTCGGCGAACGCCCGTAGAGCGCCGATGAGTTCGGTGCGGGATGCGGTGGTGACGCCGAGCCGCCCGCGCCCGGCGCCCCGGCGCAGCGCCAGGGTGTGGGCGATGTCGCGCAGCGGGGTGTCCGCGCCGTCGCCCTCCAGCCAGTCCGCCATCCGGCGGGCGGCGCCGGGCAGTGCGGCCGGGGAGCCGGCGGGGACGAGGAACACCTGCGGAACGGCGCGGGTGGCGGGCGGGGGCGCTGCTGCTGCGGGGCGGGGCGCGAGTGCGGGTGCGGGCGGTTGTTCCAGCACCACATGGGCGTTGGTCCCGGAGAAGCCGAAGGAGGACACGGCGGCCAGCCGGGGGCCGGTCCGCACCGGCCAACGGGTGAGCTCGCGCGGGATGAAGAAGCGGGTCCCCTCGGCGGCGATGGCGGGATTCCACCGGGTGAAGTGCAGATTGGGCGGGATGTGTCCACGGCCCAGGCACAGCACGGCCTTGATCAGCCCGGTGACACCGGCGGCGGGCTCCAGATGGCCCAGGTTGGTCTTGACCGAGGCCAGGGCGCAGCGGTCGCGGCCGGTGCCGTAGACCTGGGCGAGGCTGGTGAATTCGACCGGGTCGCCGACGGGGGTGCCGGTGCCGTGGGCCTCGACCATGCCCACGTCCGCGGGGTCCACCGCGGCGCGGCCGAGCGCCTCCTCGTACAGGGCGCGCTGGGCGGCGGCCGAGGGCGCGGCGAGCCCGTCGGAGTGGCCGTCCTGGTTGACGGCCGAGCCGCGCAGCACGGCCAGGATCCGGTCCCCGTCGCGCAGCGCGTCGGTGAGGCGTTTGAGGACGACGATGCCGCAGCCCTCGCCGCGGACGAAGCCGTCGGCGGCGGCGTCGAAGGCGTGGCAGTGGCCGGTGTGCGAGAGCATGCCCATCCGGTCGAACGAGCGGGTGATCCGCGGTTCGAACATCAGGGTGACCCCGCCGGCCAGGGCCAGATCGCACTCCCCCGCGCGCAGCGCCTGGACGGCCAGGTGGACGGCGACCAGGGAGGACGAGCACGCGGTGTCCAGCGCCACCGACGGGCCGTGGAGGCCGAGGAGGTAGGAGATCCGGCCGGTGGCGACGCAGTGCCCGTTGGCCAGGGCGGAGCCCTCCAGCTCGCGGGGGTGCCGGTCGAGCCGGTTCATGTAGTCGTTGTAGCTGAGCCCGGCGAAGACGCCGGTGGCGGTGGAGCCGAGCCGGTCGGGTGGCATTCCGGCGTGTTCCAGGGCCTCCCAGGCCACTTCCAGCAGCAGCCGGTGCTGGGGGTCGAGGACGTCGGCCTCGCGTCCGGAGACGCCGAAGAAGTCGGCGTCGAAACCGGACACATCGCGCAGATATCCGCCGCGGACGGGCGGCGCGGACGCGGGCCGGGCGGTCGTGGCGGCCTCGGCCGCCCAGAGCGCGGCGCGCTCGGCGGGCGGTTCGCCGACGGCGTCGCGTCCGTCGGCCAGCAGCCGCCACAGGGCGGCGGGTGAGTCGGTGTCACCGGGGAGCCGGCAGCCCATGCCGACGATGGCGATGCGGCCGGGGGAACGGCCGGGGGCAGGAGTGTGCTGACGCATCGGGGTCTCCGTGGGTGGTGCTCGGCCCGGGGTGGGGGCCGTGAGGGGCCGTGGGGTGGAGATCGCCGCGGGGGTTACGGACTCAGGTGGCGTCCGGGCCGCCCAGCAGCATCGCGTGCTTCACGCCACCGATCTGGTAGTTGAAGCTGAGCGCGTGGTCGAAGTCGAGGGGACGGGTGCGGGTGCCGGGGACGGGGTCGAAGGGGAGTCCGTCCGCGGGCTGTTCACAGTTGGCGGTGGGGCACACCTCGCCGAACTCCATCATCATCAGGGTCAGGGCGAGGCCGAGGCAGCCGGCGGGTGAGCCGTGGTGGCCGAAGCATCCTTCCTGGGAGGACATCAGCACGGTGGGGTCGGGGCCGTAGAGCTCCCTGATGGTGTTGGCCTCCATGGCGGTGATGGCCGCGCCGCCGTCGCTCGCGCCGTTGACGTAACGCACCTGCTCGATCCGCCAGCGGTCGCCCAGACAGAGGCGTACGGCCCTGGCGAGCTGGGCGCCGGAGTCGTCGGCGGCGAGCGGGTTGGCCAGGCCGTCGCGGGTCATGGCGGCGGCGAGCACCTGGCCGTAGAGGTGGGCGCCGCGGCGCGCGGCGCGCTCCCTGCTCTCCAGGATCACGGTGGCGGATCCCTCACCGTGGTTGATGCAGTCGGCGCGCCGGTCGTAGGGGCGCATCAGGGAGTCGAAGGACGGCAGCAGATCGGGCATTCCGGCGGCGTCCATCGCGTCGTAGGCGTGCTGGGCGCCGCGCAGCAGCCGCTGGCCCTTCTGGATCAGGTCGACGTTGAAGACGTCGACGCCGGTCACCACCGCGAGGTCGGTCTCGCCGGTCGCGATGAGGCGGCGGGCGTTGCCGATCTGCACGGCGGCGGAGGAGCAGCCGCAGGAGACGGTGAAGCAGGGGCCGACGGTCCGGGTCAGCGCGCCTTGGACGACGGCCACGTCGGAAGGGGACACGGCCTGTTCGGCGGCGACGAACATCTCCAGGGCGTCGAGGGTGGTCGCGGAGTCGGGGTCGATGCCGAGCAGGGTGAGATAGCTGTCCACATTGGCGTCCACGCTGCCGCGGCCGACGAGTACGGCCGCCTCGCTCAGATCGCCGGTGGCCAGGTCGAGTTCGGCGTCGGCGCACGCCTCGGCGAGGGAGACCAGGCCGTAGCGGTGGGCGTTGGTGTAGTGGCGGGAGAAGAATTCGGGGATGTCGGGGAGGCGCTCCTCGAACTGCTCGGCGCTCAGGTGGACCGCGCCGTAGTGGCTGTCGTGCCGGTCGAGGACGGAGCGGCCCCGGGAGGCGATGTCCCACACCTGGGCCGCGGTGAAGACGGGTTCGGCGCCGCCCGGGAGGCAGAAACCCAGGCCGGTGACGACGGCGTCCCGTGGGTTTCCGGGGCCCCCGGGGGCCGGCCGGGGTGGGTGACGGCGCGGGCTCACGACGCCCTGCCGGATCTGAGGAGGGTCATGACGGTGGTCCCTTTCGCTCACACCGGAGTACGGGGCCGCCGGTTACGGCGAGTCGCCGAATGCTCGGTGGACCGCCGGTGTTCGGGAATCGGTTCCTGGTGAATTCGGCGCGTGCGGCGCGGCGTTGAACGTACTCGGGTGCCTTTCCCCGCTGGATGCTGAGTCGTCTCCGTCGGGAGAGCCGCTCATCGTTCGGAAAGGACAGGTGGAATAGCTGACGCTACGCCTGGGGGACAGGGGCCGCCAGGTGGTGTCGTATCACCGAGGTGGATTCGGCCGTTCCGGCGCACCGCCCTTGTACCCCCGGAGCCCATACCGCGCGACCCCGGAGAAAAGGGGGTTCGTACCCCGGTTCACGCCCCCTCTTGTGGAATCTTTCTGAAAGAGCGTAGAGAAAAAGACGCCTCAGGCACTCAATGAGTAGGGGGCGGTTTTGAGCGCGGGGAAGAGGCCCCTTCGCCACAGGGGACGAAAGACGCAAAGGATGATAGATGATGACACATCAGTCCGTACCGTTCGACGACCTGGACCGCAAAATCGTTGCGGCGCTGGTCGCCAACGCCAGGACCAGCTTCACGGAGATCGGCGCCGCGATCGGGCTCTCGGCCTCCGCGGTCAAGCGCCGCGTCGACCGGATGCGGGAGACCGATGTGATCACCGGCTTCACCACCACCGTGCGCCCGGCCGCCCTCGGCTGGCGGACCGAGGCGTATGTGGAGGTGTACTGCGACAGCGCCGCGCCGCCCCGGCGCCTCGCGGAGGTCGTGCGCAACTATCCGGAGATCATCGCGGCCATGACGGTGACCGGCGGCGCGGACGCCCTGCTGCATGTCATGGCCACGGATGTGGAGCATTTCGAGGAGGTGCTGGAGCGCATCCGGGCCGAGCCCTTCGTCCGCCAGACGATCAGCTACATGGTGCTGTCACACCTGCTCACGGGCAGTGCGGAGGCCGGCGCGACCCCTCCCGCGACCGCGACGCAATGAACTGCCGCGAAACGGCCCCGGCACGCAGCATCGGTGCGCCGACACGCAGTTTTCTTTTCTTGTCTCCCCTCTCCTCCGCTTTCTACCGTTGATTCATCCCCCGGTCGCCCGCGGAAGCGAGAGGAATCCTCCGTTGCCCCTTACGCGTGTGCCGCGCCCCAGGCGCTTCCTGACCTGTGCCCCCAGATATTTCGATGTGCGGTATGCCATCAATCCCTGGATGCGTGAGGACACCGAGGTCGACACCGACCTCGCCCAGGCGCAATGGGAGACGCTGATCCGCGCCTACCGCGACCACGGCCATCGGGTCGAATTCATCGAACCCGTGGCGGGACTGCCGGACATGGTGTTCGCGGCGAACTCGGCCCTCGTCCTGGAGGGCCGGGTCTTCGGCTCGCGATTCCACGCACCGCAGCGCCGGCCGGAACAGCTGGCCTACGAACGGTGGTTCAAGGCGGCCGGGTTCGACGTCCATCCGCCGGAGTCGGTGTGCGAGGGCGAGGGCGACCTGGTACCGGCCGGGCCCTACGTCCTGGCGGGCACCGGCTTCCGCACCACCCGGGCGGCCCATCAGGAGGTGCAGGAGTTCTTCGGGGTGCCGACCATCAGCCTGCTGCTGGTGGACCCGTACTTCTACCACCTGGACACCGCGCTGTTCGTCCTCGACGACCGGAACATCGCCTACTACCCGGAGGCGTTCTCCCCCGGCAGCCGTGAGGTGCTGGGGCGGCTCTACCCCGACGCGCTGATCGCCACCCGCGACGACGCCATGGCCTTCGGCCTCAACTCGGTCTCCGACGGCCGCCATGTCTTCGTCGCGCCCCGGGCCACCGGGCTCATCGACCAGCTCACCGACCGCGGTTACGTCCCCGTCCCCGTCGACCTGTCGGAACTGCACAAGGCCGGCGGGGGCATCAAGTGCTGCACACAGGAGATCCGCTGATGACCGCCACCACCCCCACCGCCTCCGACTCCACCGGCTCCGCGGCCACCGCCCCCGACTCCGCGGCCGCCGCCTCCGGGGCCACCGCCTCCGGTTCCGGCTCGGCCGTCGCGAACGGCGCCGCTCGCTCCTCGCGGGAGCTGATCCGCGCCGAGGAAACCTCGCTCGCGCACAACTACCACCCGCTGCCCGTGGTCGTCGCCCACGCCGAGGGCAGCTGGGTCCGGGACGTCGAGGGGCGCCGCTACCTGGACATGCTGGCCGGGTACTCCGCCCTCAACTTCGGCCACCGCCACCCGGCGCTGATCGACGCCGCCCACCGCCAGCTCGACCAGCTCACGCTGACCTCCCGGGCCTTCCACAACGACCGGCTGGCCGGGTTCGCCGAGGGGGTGGCGGAGCTCACCGGGCTCTCCATGGTGCTGCCGATGAACACCGGCGCGGAGGCGGTGGAGAGCGGCATCAAGGTCGCCCGCAAGTGGGCGTACGAGGTGAAGGGCGTCGCCCCGGACCAGGCCACCATCGTGGTGGCGGCCGACAACTTCCACGGCCGTACGACGACGATCGTCGGCTTCTCCACCGACCCCGTGGCCCGCGACGGCTTCGGCCCATATCCCCCCGGCTTCCGCGTCGTGCCGTACAACGACCTCGCGGCGCTGGAGGCCGCCGTCGACGAGACCACGGCGGCGGTCCTCATCGAGCCCATCCAGGGCGAGGCGGGCGTGGTCATCCCCGACGACGGCTATCTGCGCGGGGTGCGCGAGCTGACCCGGCGCACCGGGACGCTGTTCATCGCCGATGAGATCCAGTCCGGTCTGGGCCGCACCGGCACCACGCTGGCCGTCGAGCACGAGTCGGTGATGCCGGATGTGCTGCTGCTCGGCAAGGCGCTGGGCGGCGGCATCGTGCCGGTGTCGGCGGTGGTGGCCGACCGTGCGGTGCTCGGAGTGCTGCGCCCCGGTGAGCACGGCTCCACCTTCGGCGGCAATCCGCTGGCCGCGGCGGTCGGTTCGGCCGTGGTCGACCTGCTGCGCACCGGCGAATTCCAGCGCCGGGCGAGGGAGTTGGGCGAGGTGCTGCGGGACGGGCTGGCGGGGCTGACCGGCAAGGGCGTCGTGGGCTACCGCTGCCGCGGGCTGTGGGCGGGCGTCGATGTGGACCCCGCGCTCGGCACCGGCCGCGAGGTGAGCGAGCGGCTGATGGCCGAGGGGATCCTGGTCAAGGACACCCATGGCTCGACGATCCGCCTGGCACCGCCGCTGACCATCACCCGTGCGGAGTTGGAGGGGGCGCTGGCGGCGCTGGAGAAGGTACTCGGCTGACCGAGGCTCATCGAGCCGACCAAGCCGACCAAGCCGATCGAGCTGAGCTGATCGAGCTGATCGACTGATCGAAGCCACGAAGCGCCGGGCCGCATTACGCTTTATACGGCCCGGCGCTTCCTCATGTTCAATCCCGCTCGGAGATTCTTTATCAGCGGCCCCGCCGCGGTCCCGCCAGAACCCCGAACCGCAGGTAACGCCCAGGTCACGGCGGCCTTTCCGAGTTTTTATGTACGTTGTTGAGCATTCCACTGTTCCCGATCGCACGGTGTGGAACACTTCGTGTCATCTCGCCGGACACAACAGGCGAAGGTAACGGCACGGAAAGGAGTTGCGGCTGGAGTGGACAGTGAACCGGTCACGGTGACTGCCGCATACCGGGTGGACCCCGGCCGCGAAAGCGAGTTCTATGCCTGGGCGATCGAGATGCTCAATGCCGCGGCAAGCCTTCCGGGATATCTCGGAGGCGGGGTGATGGGATCCGGTTCGACCTCCTCGGAGTGGCACGTCCTCTACCGGTTCGAGGCGGAAGGACCGGCTCGGGCATGGGATTCCTCGCTGGAGCGCGCGCGATTGGCGTCCCGCGCCGGGCCCTTCGTCCAGGAAAAGGGAACACAGCGCACCTCGGGACTGGAGAACTGGTTCAAGGGGCCGGTGCGGCCGCTGCCGCCACCGCCCAAATGGAAGCTGTGGCTGGTGAATCTGAGCGCTGTCTTCCCTCCGGTTCTCATCTTCAATGTGCTCGTGATCCCGTTCATCAAGGACACCAATTTCCTGCTGCGGACCCTGGCCTTGTGTCTCGGTGTGACCGCGATGGTGACCTGGCTGGTCATGCCACGGCTGCAGCGGCTTCTGAAGAAGTGGCTCTACCCGCCGCTTCAGTCGATACGAGGACGTCACAGGCGGATGGCGGCCGACGGCCCACGCGCTCGCCGGTAGGTGAGCGGGCGGCGCGGCCCGAGGACCGGGGCGGGTGATACCCGGTCGGTTTTCTCATCGCAAGGAGGCAATCCGGATGGAATCGCTGAGGACACTCCTCGTCGATCATTACGACTCGTACACGTACAACCTCTTTCATCTGCTGACCGAGGTCAACGGCGAGGAACCGGAGGTGCTTCTGCATGACGCGCCGGAGTGCGCGGACATCGATCTCTCCGCGTTCGACAACATCGTGCTCTCCCCCGGCCCCGGACATCCGGGCGACCCCCGGGACTTCGGCGCCACCGCCCGGCTGATCGAGCGGTCGCCCATCCCCGTACTGGGGGTGTGCCTGGGGCACCAGGGGATCGCGCTCGGCGCGCAGGCGCGGGTGGTGTCCGCGCCCGAGCCCAAGCACGGGCATCTGTCCCGGATCAAACACGGCGGGCGCGGGCTGTTCCGCGGCCTTCCGCAGGACTTCACGGCCGTGCGCTATCACTCGCTGTGCGTGGCCGAGCCACTGCCGCTGGGGCTGCAGGGCATCGCCTGGTCCGAGGACGGTGTGCTGATGGGGCTGCGCCACCGGGCCCGTCCGCTGTGGGGCGTCCAGTTCCACCCGGAGTCGGTGCTGACCGGATACGGCCACCGCATGTTCAGCAACTTCCGCGATCTGACCATCGAGCACGCCAACGGCGAGTCGGTGACCTCCACCGTGACCCCCGCCTCCGCCGAGGAGCCGCGCCGCGCCCGTACGGCGGCCAAGGCCAAGGCCAAGGCGGCGGCCGCGGCGGGCACCGCGCCGGACTCCCCGCCCACCGGCGAGGCGGACTCCCCGCCCACCGGCGAGGCGGACCCCCGAGACCCCCGAGACCCCCGAGACCCCCGAACGGAGCTCGCCCGGCCCGCCCCCGAGCGGGCCGCCCCGGCGCAGACGCCCCCGGAAGGCCCCGCCTACCGGCTGCACGCCCGGTGGCTGGCCGACGCCACCGACACCGAGGCGGCCTTCACCCGGCTGTACGCGAAGGCGCCGCACGCGTTCTGGCTCGACAGCTCGCGCGCCGAGTCCGGCGAGGCCCGCTTCTCCTTCCTCGGGGACGGCACGGGCCCGCTCGCCGAGTTCGTCCGCTACGACACCGACACCGGCGTGTGCGAGGTCGAGCGGGCGGGAGGGCCCGCCGTCCGGGTCGAGGGCAGCGTCTTCGACTACCTCAAGCGGGAGCTGACCCGCCGCCGGATCAACGCCCCCGACCTGCCCTTCGACTTCACCGGCGGCTATGTGGGCTACTTCGGCTACGAACTCAAGGCCGACTGCGGCTCCCCCAACCGCCACCGGGCCACCACCCCGGACGCCTGCTGGCTCTTCGCCGACCGGTTCGTCGCCGTCGACCACCAGGAGGGCGTCACCTACATCTGCTGCCTCGCCGAGGACACCCCCGACGGCCACCGGGAGGCGAAGGACTGGCTGGACACCACCGTGACCGTGCTCAGCGGGGTGCCGACGCTCACCGAGCCCGCCCCGCAACCGCCCGCCCTCCCCACCACGGCCGCCGTGGAGCCCTGGCTGGTGCGGGACCGGGAGCGGTACCTGGCCTCGATCGAGGCGTGTCTGCGGGAGCTGCGCGCCGGGGTGAGCTACGAGATCTGCCTGACCAACTCCGCCTGGCTGCCCGCCCCGGACGACTCCTACGCCTTCTACCGGGCCCTGCGGCGGTTCAACCCGGCACCGTACGCCGCCTATCTGCGGTTCGACGGCACCGATGTGGCCTGCGCCTCCCCCGAGCGCTTTCTGCGCATCACCCCCGACGGCACCGCCGAGACCAAGCCGATCAAGGGCACCGCCCCGCGCGGCCAGAACCCGGAGAAGGACGCGCGGGCGCTGGCCGCCCTCGCCTCCAGCTCCAAGGCCCGCGCCGAGAACCTGATGATCGTGGACCTGCTCCGCAACGACCTGGGGCGGGTGTGCGCGTCGGGCAGTGTGTATGTGCCGCGGCTGATGAACACCGAGACCTACGCCACCGTTCACCAGCTGGTCTCCACCGTGCGCGGCCGGCTGCGCCCCGAGACCACCTCGGTGGACTGCGTCCGGGCCTGCTTCCCGGGCGGCTCCATGACCGGCGCGCCCAAGATGCGCACGCTGGAGATCATCGACTCGCTGGAGACCGAGGCCCGCGGTGTGTACTCCGGGGCACTCGGCTACCTCAGCTGCAACGGCGCGGCCGACCTCAACATCGTGATCCGCACGGCCGTGTTCTCCGGCGGGCGGATGCACATCGGCGCGGGCGGCGCCATCGTTCTCGATTCCGACCCGGCCGAGGAGTACGAGGAGATGCTGCTGAAGACCGCCGCCACCATGCGTGCCTACCAGGCCGTGGAGCCCGCGTCCGCGGGGGAGCCCACGTCCGCCGGGGAGATCGGCGATCTGCTCGTGGCCGCCGCCGCGGCGCCGCCCGCGCCCGCGGCCAAGGAGCTCGGCCGGTGACCGCCATATCGGTGTCCGCCCCACCCGCGCCCGTCGGGCCCACGGTCTCGGCCAATGTGGCCGCGCATCTCGCGGCGCTCGCGGACCGCCGCGGCTGGTCCGGCCGGGCCGCCTTCCTCGAGGGCCACCGGGTCTGGACCCACGGCGAGGTCCACGACCGCGCCGAGCGGGCGGCCACCGTGCTGGCGAGCCGGGGGGTGGCGGCCGGTGACCGGGTGCTGCTGGCGCTGCCCGACGGCATCATGTGGGTGACCACGTTTCTGGCCACCGCCCGGCTGGGCGCCGTGGCGGTGCTGGTCAACCCCGCGCTCACCGCCGACGACCACCGCTTCATGGCCGAGGACTCGCGTACCGCGCTGGCCGTCTCCGGCCCCGATCTCCAGGACCACTTCGACCGCGTCCCCTGGCTCGGCGCCGACCAGCTGTCGGCCCTGACCGGCCCGCCCACCACGCTCGGCTCGGCGGCCCCGGCCCCGGCGGCGGAGCCGGTGACGGCCGCCACCCCGCTGTACGTCCAGTACACCTCCGGGACCACCGGCCGCCCCAAGGCGGTGGTCCACAGCCACGGCGATGTGGCCGCCTATCACGACCTGGTCGGGCAGGAGGTGCTGGACATCGGCCCGGCGGACGTGTCGTTCTCGGTGTCCAAGCTGTTCTACGCCTACGGCTTCGGGAACGCCTTCGCCTTCCCCCTCTTCTCGGGGTCGGCCGCGGTGCTCACGGCGGACCGCCCCGGACCTGCCCTCATCGACGACCTCGTGGCCCGGCACCGGGTGACCCTGCTGTACTCGGTGCCGTCCTCGTACGCCGCCCTGGTGGACGAGCGCGGCACCGGCCACACGGCCTGCTTCGCCTCCGTCCGCGCGGCGGTCAGCGCGGGCGAGGGGCTGCCGCCCGCCCTCGGCGAGCGGGTCGGTGAACTGCTCGGCGCACCGGTGCTGGAGCAGATCGGCTCCACCGAGGCGGGCCACGCCTTCTGCGCCAACACGGTGTGGGACAACGTCCCCGGCACCCTCGGCCGTCCGGTGCCCCGCTTCGAGCTGGAGCTGCGGGACGGCGAGGGCGCGGTGGTGGCGGACGGCGCCGACGGCTCGGCCGAGGGCGAGCTGTGGGTACGGGGCCCGACGGTGGTCACCGGCCATCCGCGGGACGGCGGTTGGCTCGCCACCCGGGACCGGGCCCGGCGCGAGCGCGACGGGACCTACCGCCATCTGGGCCGGGTGGACGACCTGGAGATGGTCGGCGGGATCACCGTGTCGCCACTGGAGGTCGAGGAGGTGCTGCGGCAGCACCCGTCGGTGCGCGAGGTGGCGGTGGCGGCCGTCCTCGACGAGCGGGGCGCGACCCGGTTGCGCGCCTATGTCGTACGGGCGGCCGACGCGGGCGGCCCGGACGGCTCGGGCAACCCGGGTGGCCCAGGCGGCCCAGGCGGCTCGGCGGTGGACGAGGAGACGCTGACGGCCGATCTGATCGCGCTGGCCCGGCGACGGCTCGCCGCCTACAAGGCACCGCGCACCGTGCGCCTGGTGGACTCGCTGCCGCGCACCCCGACGGGAAAGCTGCGGCGCCATGTCGTCCGCACGGGCCGCTGGTGACGGGTCGAACCGGCTCGCCGGCCGCGCCCGAGCGCGCGGCCCCCTGAACACCTTCGAACGATGAGGACCTCGATATGTTGCAGCGGCTTCTCCCCGAGCGCGGGTTCTATCTGGGGCTGATGTTCCAGGAGGCTGCGGCCCGGCACGGCATGGTCAGGGTGACCCTGGACCGGCCACTGGACGTCGCCCCCGACGCCGGTACCGACCTCGGCTACACCGAACTGGCCGATCTGGTCGACGACCTGGCCGCCCGGCTGTGGTCGGCGGGGGTCCGCCCGAGTGAGCATGTGGCGATCCTCAAGGGCGACAACGTCGACATCGTGCTGCTGACCTGCGCCGTCTCCCGGATCGGCGCCGTCCCGGCACTGCTGTCGCCCTCACTGGAGGGACAGGTGGCCGCGGTGCTGCTGGACCGGCTGCACGCCCCGTGGCTGATCACCGACCGGGCGACGCTGGAGTCCACGCTGAGCACGGTGGACACCACCCTGGCCCGGGGCGTGCTGACGGTGGACGAGGCGCCCGGGAACACCGTCGCGCTGGCCGCGCTCGCCGGGGTGCCGCGCCGCCCGGCCATCAGGCTCCACCCCCGGGAGCCCTCGCTGATCACCCACAGCTCGGGGACCACCGGCATACCGAAGCTGGCCGTGCACTGCCCGCACACCATGTGGAACCGGCTGGTGCCCCAGCAGGCGCTGGGCCGGGCCACCCGCGGGGAGGCGGCCGCGCTGCACATGTCGTTCGTCCACTCCCGCTTCTACCATCTGCTGGGCGTACTGCTGCACTTCGGCAGCCCGCTGCTGCTGCTCGTCGACCCCGACCCGGCCCACGCCGGCCCGCTGCTGGCGGCGCACCGCCCCGGCATCGTGGAGACGCACCCCAACACCTATGTGCTGTGGGAGGACCTGGCCGACGTGCCGAACGGCCCGCTGTCCAACGTCCGGGCGTACGGCTCCACGTTCGACGCCATCCACCCCCGGACGGTGCGGCGGCTGCTCGCCGCGTCCCGGCGCCGCGACCCCCGGCTGATGCAGCTGTACGGGCAGAGCGAGACCGGGCCCGTCGCCTTCGGCTGGTACACCCGGCGGGGCGCGGACCGGGTGGAGGCACGGCGGGTGGGCACCGGCATCCCCGGATTCACCCGGATCCGGGTGGTGGACGAGCGGGGCCGCACGTGCCCGCCGGGTGCGACGGGGGCCATCGAGGCCCGCACCCGCGGCCGGATCCTCACCTATCTCGGCGCGCCGGAGAGTTACGCCCGGCAGGTGGACCGGGGCTGGTGGCGGATGGGCGACATGGGCTACCGCGACCGGTGGGGCGCGCTGTATCTGCTGGACCGCGAGGTGGACCAGATCTCCACCGTGGACAGCACGCTGGAGGTGGAGGACGAGCTGCTGTCGCGGTTCGCCGACCTCCGGGAAGTGATCATCGTCCACGGTCCTGGGCGCGAGCCGGTGCCGGTGGTGTGCACCCGGGGGAACCTGCCGCTGGACCCCGACAGCTGGCGGCGGGCGACCGAGGATCTTCCGGCGCTGGCCGAGCCGGTGCAGTGCCGCTTCGAGGATCTGCCGCGCACCGCCACCTGGAAGATCAAGCGGCTGGAGATCGCCCGGCGGCTCGCCGCAGGTGAGCTGCCCACCCTGTCCGCCCTGTCCACCGCACCGGTCGGTGGCTGACATGGCGGCGGGTAGGGACGGCGGCCCGGTTCTGGTGGTGGGCGCCGGACCGGTCGGGATGACGGCGGCGCTCACCCTGCGCGCCGCCGGGCTGCCGGTCCTGGTACTGGAGGCCGGGGCGCGGGACCGGGTGCGGCCCGGGAGCCGCGCGCTGTTCGTCCACCGGCGGTCGCTGCGGCTGCTGGAGCGGGCCCGCCCGGGGCTGGGCACGCGGATCGCGGCGTACGGAACCACCTGGCGCACCCGGCGCACCCTCTACCGCGGCCGCGAGGTGTTCGCGCAGACCTTTCCGCGAGCTTCCGGGGACGGGGCCACGGACCTGCCCGCGTTCACCAGCCTGCGTCAGGTGGACACCGAGCGGTTCCTCCACGAGGCGTGTACGGAGGCGGGCGTGGAGTTCCGCTTCGACGCCGAGGTGCACGAGGTGCGCACCGACGGCGACGGGGTGACGGTGACCGATAGGGCCGGCGAGAGCTGGACGGCCGGCCATGTCATCGCCGCAGACGGGGCCCGTTCGGGGGTGCGCAAGGCGCTGGGCATCCCGCTGGAGGGCACCCGGTCCGACGGCTACCACGTGGTCGTGGACGTGGCGGATCCGCCCGGCGGGGACCTGCCGGTCGAGCGGGTCTTCCACTACGAGCACCCCGGCACCGGCGGCCGCACCGTGCTGCGGGTGCCGTTCACCGGGGGCTTCCAGATCGATCTGCAGTGCCGCGCGGACGATCCGCCGGAGTCCTTCGGCACCGAGAAGGCGCTGCGCCGCTGGCTGCCCCGGCTGGTGGGCGAGGACTGCGCCCACCAGGTGCTGTGGGTGTCGCGATACCACTTCCTGCGCAAGGTCGCCGCGTCGTTCGCGGATCCGTCCGGCCGGGTGCTGCTGGCGGGCGAGGCGGCGCATCTCTTCCCGCCCTTCGGGGCCCGCGGGATGAACAGCGGGATCGCGGACGCCGTCGCGGCGGCGGAGGCGGTGTCGACGGCATGCTCCGAGCCATCGCGGGGACCCGCCACGGTGGCCGGGTACGCCTCCGCCCGCCGGAGCGCGGCCCTCTACAACAGCGAGGCCGCCGGAGCGGCCCTGGACCATCTGCGGCCCCGGCCGTGGAAGCGGGCGACCCAGCGCGTGGCGGCCGCCCTGTCCCCGGTGGTCCCCCGCTGCGGGGAGTGGCTGGAACACGCCCCCTACGGCCCCCGGGGTGGCCCGGCGCGCGGCTATTGACCGGCAATCCAGCGAGCGCGGCCAGGATCCCGGCCGGACAACGGAACGACGGAACGACGGAACGACGGAACGACGGAACGCGGACGTAGGACACCGGGACAGCACGGCATCGGACATCGAGACATCGAGCACATCGGGACATCGAACACATCGGGGCATCGAGCACATCGGGACGGAGACGTGGAAGCGGACATGGTCGCCACACAGAACATCGGTCACGCCGACGCGTCGGACCAGAAGCAGTGGACGCTGATGTGGCGCGAGGACGGCGGGCTGATGCCCTCCCGGGCGGTGCCGGACAGCGCGCTGCTGGCCGCCGACTCCTGGCTGATCGACGACGGGCGGGTGCGGGGGCTCGACCACCACCGCCGCCGGTTCGTCGCCGCGTGCGTCGAGGCGAGCGGCGACTCCCCCGCCCGGATCGAGAGCTTCTGGCGCGACGCGATCGCCGCCCTGCCGCGCACCGAGCGCTGGTTCCCACGGGTCGAGCTGGCCGGTCCGGAACCGGCCCGGCTGTTCCTGCGGGTCCGGCCCGCGCCGCCGCGGACGGTCAATGTGACCGTGTGCCTGACCGAGGAGTTCGACCCGCGGTCGCATCCCCGCCGCATCGGCCCCGACCTGTCCCTCCTGGCGCATCTGCGGGAGCGGGCCGCCGCCCGCGGCGCGCAGGAGCTGCTGCTCACCACCCCCTCCGGGCTGGTGCTCGAGGGCACGGCGGCGAGCGTCCTGTGGTGGGAGGACGACGTGCTGTGTCTGCCGCCCCCGGAGCTTCCGCTGCTGGCGGGCGTGACCTCGGCCCTGATCCAGGACCGGGCGGCCGAGCTGGGCATCCGCACCGAGCACCGCCGCCGCACCGTGCAGGAGCTGGACGGCCGCGAGGTATGGCTGGTCAACGCGGTGCACGGGATCCGCCCGGTGACCGCGTGGCTGGGCCGCCCGCTGCGGGCGGGCCCGGCGCTGCGCGCCGCCTCCTGGCAGACCTGGCTCGACGGCGTTCCCAACCCCCTGACCGTCCCGATCCACTGATCGCCCCGACCCCCCGATTGCGACGAACGGAGTTCACCGATGACGACGACCACCCCGGCCCGCACCACCGCCCGGCTGGATCTGAAGGGCCTCGCCCCCGAGGTCTCGGCCGCGATGGGGGAGCTGCACCGGGCGGCGGTGCGGGCCGCCCGGGCGGCGGGGGTCGAGCCCGAGCTGCTGGAGCTGGTCAGGATCCGCGCCTCGCAGCTCAACGGCTGCGCGTTCTGCCTGGACATGCACACCAAGGACGCCCGCGCCCAGGGCGAGACCGAGCAGCGCATCCACACCCTCGCCGCCTGGCGGGAGACCCCGTTCTTCACCGAGCGGGAGCGGGCCGCGCTCGCGCTGACCGAGGCGGTGACCTCGATCCAGGACGGCCATGTGCCGGACGAGGTGTACGCGGCCGTCCGCGAGGTCTTCGACGAACCGCAGGTGGCGGCCGTGATCTGGGCCGCCGTCGTGATCAACGCCTACAACCGCACGGCGATCAGCGCGCGGATGGTGCCCGGCGCCTATCAGCCCGCCCCGCGCACCTGATCCCGACGCCCGCGCGACCGCGCGCCGACGTCAGCACTCGCTGGAGGCCAGACCATGAACACCCACGGACCGCGACGCGTATTCGGGCCGCGTCCGCCCCTGCTCAAGCGTCCGGCCAGGGGGCCCAACCCGCTGCGCCGCCGGACGGACCGGATCCAGACCTGGTGCACGGTGCTGTTCGTGCTGATCCTCGTGGTCGGGCTGCCGGCCGCCGCGATCAGCGCGGGGTACGCGGCACACGCCTCCCAGATGCGCGTCGTGGCCGCCGAGACCTCGGCCCGGCACCAGATCACCGCTCGGCTCGCCGATGCCACCCCCGGCCCGGCCCACAGCGATGTGCGGGAGCCGCGGCAGGCCCGGGTGCGCTGGGTCGCGGATGACGGTGAGCGCCATACGGGCACCGCCACGGTGGCGGGCGAGGGCGGCTCAGGGGACGAGGTACGGGTCTGGGTGAACCGCGAGGGCGCCCTGGCGCAGCCGCCCTCCTCCCCCTCGACCGCGCGGACCATGGGCTGGTTCACCGGCTGTATCACCGCGGCGACGGTGGCCGCGCTCGCGTTCACCGGGCGGGCCCGGGTCCGGCGGGCCCTGGACCGCAGGCGGTACGCCCGATGGGAGGCAGAGTGGAAGGTGGTGGAACCCGCGTGGTCCGGCAGGAACCGCCGCTGAGCGGGGCCCCGGCCGCCGCCGCGGGGTCCGGCCGCTTCCGGCGTCGGAAGCGGCCGCCAGAAGGTGAGGAGCAGACCATGTCGCACACAGTGGAGTGGAAGGTCCATCTCTACCTCTCCGAGGACGAGGGGCGGACCAGGGCGCGCGTGGAGCTGGACACCGGGGCCACGGCGCTCACCGGCCGGGGACTGGCCCGGTGCAACCCGGACGACGAGGACGTGCCCGTGATCGGCGATGAGCTCGCGGCCGGGCGGGCGCTCAGCGACCTGGGGCAACAGCTGGTGCGGGCCGCCGAGCACGACCTGGAGAGCGTGGGCGCGCCCCCGGCCTCGCGCAGGCCACGGCCCGGCTACGGCTGGATCGCCTGAGGGCCCGCCTAGCCTCCACATAGCCTCCATACAGTCGGCGCGACCGCCGTACGGGTCGCGTGGAGGGGTTCAGCGCCGGGCGGGCCGGGCCGCCGCCCGGTCGACGTCCTCGGCCGCCTTGGCGAGCAGATCGAGCATGGCCAGCTCGGCGCGGGGAGCGTTCCGGTCCCGGACGGCCTCCAGCACCCGGCGGTGGCTGGGTACGGGGTCGTCGGCGTCGCCGTGGGCGTGCACCAGGCGGTCGCGCTCCCGCAGCCCGGGCTCCAGGATCAGCTCGAGACGGGCCAGCAGCTCATTGCCGGTGGCGGTGAGCAGCGCGCGGTGGAAGGCGGCGTCCGCCTCCGCCTCGGCCGCCAGATCGCCGCGGGCGCGCTCCATCGCGGCCAGTGCCGCCTCCAGCGCGGTCAGGTCGGCGTCGGTGCGGCGCAGCGCCGCGCGGTGGGCGGCGGCGGGCTCGACGACGCCGCGGATGTCGATAAGGTCGCGCATCAGCCGCCGGCCGTCCCCGCCGTCCATGCGCCAGCGGATGACATCGGCGTCGAGGAGGTGCCAGGCCGAGCGGGGACGGACGAAGGTGCCGCGCTTCTGCCGGGCGTCGATCAGCCCCTTGCCCGCGAGCACCTTGAGGGCTTCGCGCATCACCGTAAGGCTGACGTCCAGCTCCTCTCCCAGCGCGCGGACGTCGAGGATGTCGCCCTCGGCGAAGTCCCCGGCGACGATGCGGGCGCCCAGCCGCCGCACCACCTGGCCGTGCACGCCTCGGCCGGCATAGGACGCCATGGATGTTCTCCTCGTGGGAAGGCCGGATGAACGGGAAGACCGGGTGAACGGGGTGGAAACCCGACCACCCTAACGCTGGCCATTATTTATGAATACATCTTGACAGCCCGTTGGCGCATTCCGGACCATGAACCGATCTCTCGTCTCTGTCATCGCCGAGCCGCCGACCGCGGGGAGCCCCCTGTGACGCTGTCGCCGCATCTGCCGGACAAACTGACCATCTCGCTGTGGGACTTCAGCTGGTACACCCGCACCGGCCCGGATGAGCCCTTCGCCGATCTGGACCGCGCCTTCGAGGATGCCGTGGCCCGCGGCTACAACACGGTACGCGTCTGCGCCATGCCGTTCCTGCTCTTCGGCTCCCGGCTGGACACGACCAAGCTGCGGCCGTCGGCGCTGGGCGGCGCGTACGGGCAGCGGATGCGCTGGTACGACCTGGGCGGCGGGGGCGAGATCGACGGACGGGCGTGGCTGCGCGAGCTGTTCGAGGCGGCCCTGCGCCATGACTGCTTCGTCATTCTCTCCAGCTGGGAGTACCAGCAGAGCCCGTCGTTCGGCGAGGACCGCGCCTGGTTCGACGCGCTGATGGCCGTCGATCCCGAGCGGCGTGCCGAGGCGCTCGCGGACGCGCTGGCGGATCTGATCGACTTCCTGGTGATCCACGGTCTGGACGACCGGATCGCCTTCACCGAGCTGCACAACGAGGTCCAGGGCAGCCGGCTCACCGAAGGGCTGGACGGCGAGGACAAGGTCGTCGCCCTGCGGCCGCGGCTGGAGCGGGGCCTCGCCCGGTTCAAGGAGCGCCACCCCAACCGGCCGGTCACGGTCAACTACGCCAAGGTGCCGGTCGGTTCGCTGCGCGGGGTCCCCCGCGAGGTGGATGTGGCGGTCTTCCACCCCTATGTCTACGGGGTGCTGGACGAGCTGCTGACCACCTTTGCCATCCGCGACCGGGACCGCCCCTTCCCCCAGGAGGCGGTCCGCCGGGAGCTGCTGCGCCCCGGCGCCCCCGATCTGGCCGACTGGGCCCCTCCACCCGGCGATCGCTGGCGGCTGGAGGCCACCACGGTCGGCCCCCGGGAGATCTACGTCCACGACTGGTGCGACCCCGACCGCTGGGACGCCTGGCTGTACGACCGCTACGCCGTGCACCGGCTGGCGATGGACCAGCGGCTGGTGACCTGGATCGAGGCGGCCGCGGACTGGGCGGCCGGAAACGGGGTTCCGCTGGTCTTCGGCGAGGGCTGGATCGGCTACACCCCGCTGCACGGGACCTTCGAGGAGGGCCCGGTGGGGGCCGCGTTCTGCCGCCGCGCCGTCGAGGAGTCGGCACGGGTGGGCGCGTGGGGCGCGGTGGTGTGCTCCAACGCGGCGCCCCAGCACCCGATGTGGCAGGACATCGCGCTGCAGCGGGAGTGCAACGCGGTGCTGCGCGGCTGAGGGCGGGCCCGTACGGCACGGTATGGACCCGCCCCTCGGGGCGTACGGGATCTGCCCAGACCTCGAGCGCCGCTGGAACCGCCCTCGCACCGGTAACCGCGCTCGCTGACGGGTACGGACATCACATCCCCTTGGCGGTGACGGCTGAAAGGGCCCGGATGTGACGACGTCCCCAGCGGATTCCAGGATCCGGGCAGTTCGGCGTGGGTCCAGGGGGCGGCGGTCTTCGTGGCGGGCGTGGTGGTGGGCCTGATGGCGGGGCCTGGTCCGGCCATGCTCGCCGAGATGTTCCCGACCCGGGTCCGCCACACGGGTCCGGGACTGGCGTACGCGCTGTCTGCGCCGTCAGCGTGGTCGCCCTGTTCACCCCGCGCGGGGAGGACCCCCGCGGGGCGCTGCCCGACGCGGCGCGGGCCACGACGGGGGCCGAGCGGGAGGAGGAGACATCATGCGGGTGATCGGTCTGATGTCGGGCACGTCCCATGACGCGGTGGACGCCGCGGCAGCCGATCTGGTGCTCGACGGCGACACCGTGGTGCTGGCCCCGCTGGGGCTGGTCAGCGAGGCGTACCCGGAGGCGCTGCGGTCGGCGCTGCGCGCCGCGCTGCCCCCGGCGGCCACCACCATGCGGGACGTGTGCGCGCTCGACACCCGGATCGGCCAGGCGTTCGCCGCGCTCGCGGTCCGCGCCGACCGGGAGCTGTGCGAGGGGCGTACGGACCTCATCGGCTCCCACGGGCAGACGGTGTACCACTGGGCCGAGGGCGGACGGGTGCACGGCACGCTCCAGCTCGGCCGGCCCGCCTGGATCGCCGAGGCCACCGGCCGCCCGGTGGTCTCCGATCTGCGCACCCGCGACGTGGCCGCGGGCGGCCAGGGCGCTCCCCTGGTCAGCCTGGTGGACGCCCTGTGGCTGCGCGGGCGGCCCGGTGTGTGCGCCGCCCTCAACCTGGGCGGGATCGCCAACATCACGGTGGTCGCCGGCGCCGCCGATCCGCTGGCATTCGACACCGGCCCGGCGAACGCGCTCATCGACGCGGCGGTCGGCGAACTGACGGGCGGCCGGCTGGACCATGACGCGGACGGCGCCATGGCGGCGCGCGGCACCGTCCACGAGCCGTTGCTGGAGCGGCTGCTGGCCGAGCCGTACTATGCGCTGCCCGCGCCCAAGACCACCGGCAAGGAGCTGTTCCACGCGTCCTGTCTGCGGGCGGCCCTGGCCGCCACGGGCCCGGTGCCGGACGACGACGTGGTCGCCACCGTCACCGAGCTGACGGCCCGGACGGTGGCCGACGCGGTGCGGTCGGTGCATGCCACCGAGGTGATCGCCTCGGGCGGCGGCACCCGCAACCCCACCCTGATGCGGGCGTTGCGCCGGGAGCTGGGCCCCATCGCGCTGCGGACCTCCGATGACCTCGGCCTTCCGGCGGCGGCCAAGGAGGCGTACGCCTTCGCCGTCCTCGCCTTCCTGACCGCCCATGGGCTGGCCGGTACGGTGCCGAGCTGCACCGGCGCCCGCCATGCCAGCGTGCTGGGGTCGATCACCCCGGGGCGCCGCGGCCTCGGCCTGCCCGCGCCGGGGCGGCCCGCGCCCACCCGGCTGGAGATCTTCCGCCGCTGAGCGGGGGCCGCTGAGCCGGGGGGCGGCGCCCCGTGGCCGGTGAGCCCTCACCGCGGGAAAGGGATGTCGGCGCCGCCCGTAGCGGGAGTAGGTTGGGGAACGGCCCGCTATCGAAGGGGTGAATGTGGGTATAAGGACCCCTAGTTGCCGACGGGGGGCCTGAACGGGGGGACGGGGGCACGTGGCGGAATCCGGAATGGGCGTGGGCCTGCGAGGCCGCAGCGGGATCATCAGTCTGGTCGGGGAGTGCCTCAGGCTGGAGCCCACGGACGAGCGGCCGGTGATCATGCTGTTGGGGCCGCGCGGCAGTGGGGCCAGCGACGCTCATGGCGCGCTGATGGAGAAGTTCGGCCCCGAGACGCCGTTCGCGTACGTCAATCTCGGCGGTGAGCAGTCCCTGCTGCCGCGGTACGCCCTGGCGCTGCTCGCGCGCCAGCTGGAGCGCAAGCTGCCGCGCTACCGCCGCTCGCACTTCCCGCGGCTGACGCTCGGTCTGCTCGCCTCGGACCACCAGCTGCGGATGACGAGCCTGGCGGAGGGGCGGCGCAACATCCGGCGGGAGCTGGACGCGTTCCAGGAGCAGGCGGAGGCGCGCTACGGCGACTATCTCGCCGCCTTCTTCGAGGTGGCCGGGGGCGCCGTGGGCGCCCCCGACGGCGCCTCCACGGCGGCGCTCGCGCTGCTGCGGGACGCGCTGCGGCGCGGCCGGAGGCGGCTGCCGGGCCGCAAGTTCACCAGCAGCGCGGCCTGGTACGGCGGCCATCCGCTGCTCCAGAGCCGGGATCCGTGGGAGGCGCTGGTCGAGCTCAACCTGTGGCGCCACGACGGGGACGAGGACGATCAGGAGCGGCTGGACCGGGTGCTGTTCTCGGCCCTGCTGGCGGACATGCGCGGCAATGTGCGCCACTCGTTCATGCCCCGCTCGTATCTGCTGTTGCTGGACAACTCCCATACCGCGTACGGCCGTCGCTTCCTCGATCTGCTGATCCGGGCCCGCCATGACGACGCCGTGGTGGCGGGCGCCGACTGCGATCCGCTCACCGTCGTGGCCAGCTCCAACCGCTGGCTGCCCCGCTGGGGCCCGGCCACCGGCGACCAGTGGCCGTGGCAGCTGCGCGGCCCGGACCGGGCCTCGCTGGCGGACTGGCGCGAGCACCGGCCGGGCCGGGACAGCGATGACACCTGGTGGTATCCGCTGCGGCTGCGCGACCTCAATCTGGACGAGGTGCGCATCCGGATCGAGCTGGAGCTGCGCCACCACCCCGACCTCGCGCCGTTCACCCGGCTCGCGCCCTTCGTCCACCGGCTGACCGCGGGGCTCCCCCGGGCGGTCAGCCTGGTCCTGGAGCTGCTCCGGCACTCGTCCGTGCCCGTCGAGGACGGCGCCGAGCAGGACCGCTGGCTGCGCACCCTGCCGGACCGCACACCGCGGGAGGGCGAGGACGCCCGGACGCTGGCGGAGGCCGCGCTGGACCATCTGCTGCGCGGTTTCGACCCCGCGCGGCGGGTGGCGCTGGAGGAGTGCGCCGCGGCGCGCGACCTGTCCATCGGCACCCGGCTGCTGGGCTCGGGCGACTCGCTGTTCGGCGAGGTCCGCGGCCGCTGGCTGCTGGACAGCCCGGGCGCGGTGACCCCGGCCCTGCACCCCTGGCTGCGGCGGCTGTTGCTGTGGCGGCTGGCCGGGCGTCCGGACGACTGGGACGCGGTGCACGAGCTGCTGGCCGAGTACTTCAGGGCCGAGGGCCGCCCGGTCCAGGAGATGTACCACCGGCTGGCGGTGGAGCGGATCGACGAGGTGACCGGGTATCTGGTGGAGCGCTTCCCGGCGGTGCCCGCGGCGCAGTGGATAGCTGAGTTCAACACCATCACGGCCGCCCCCAACCGGCTGGGCCAGGCCGGCGGACCGCTGGAGCTGCTCGCCGACCTCGCCCCGGACGAGCCCCCGGAGGCGGTCACCGCCGCCTCGGTGATCCGGGAGCTGATCACGGTGCGCTGGGTGTGGAGCGATCCGCTCGCCGACCCCGGGATGCGGCTGAACGACATGATCGCCGACGGCTTCAACCAGCTCTCACGACTGCGGAGGAACGACATCGTGGCCCTGTTCAACGAGGCGGAGCGGTACCGCCACTGGCGCCATCCGCTGACGCGCGCGGGCGAGGGGTGAGACCGGTGCCGAGACTGGAATGGCCGCTGCACATCGTGCGCCGAGTGGTGATCGGCGTGATCGTCCTGGCCGTGCTCGCGGTGGCGATCCCGCTCGCCGTGAACTGGTTCGCGGAGAAGCGGGACCGGTGCGGCGACGGCGTCGTCAAGATGGGCGACGACCACGAGTGCGTGGGCGTCACCGACGGCTCGTACAGCTTCGCCGACCATCTGAAGCCCGTGGAGAAGAAGATCAAGGCGGAGAACGACCTGGTCGACAAGCGCGGTGACAAGTACGTCAGCGTCGCCTATATGACCTCCTTCACGCTGACCGAGGTCGACAGCAACTCCGAGGAATCGGTCCGGCATGAGCTCGAGGGCGCGTATCTGGCGCAGTACCGGCACAACCGCGGCGATCTCTCCTCCTCCCCCAAGATCAAGCTGTTGATCGCCAATATGGGCAGCAGCGCGGCCCATTGGGAGCACACCGTCGATGAGCTGATCGACCGGAAGACCTCCGACGACAAGCTGGTCGCGGTCACCGGGCTCGGCCCCAGCGACACCCAGAACCTCGACGCGCTGCGGCGGCTGTCCGACAACGGTCTCGCCCTGGTCGCCAGCACCATGACGGCCACCAACATAGAGGGCATCAAGGGGCTCGTCCGGGTCTCCCCGACCAATGTGGACGAGGCGTACGCCGCCTCGGCGTATCTCAAGGAGGAGAACGTCCGCCGGGCGGTGGTGGTCCAGGACGACGCGCGGGACAACTACTACGCCAAGACGCTGGGGGACGCCTTCACCAAGGTCTTCCAGGACATGAAGGGCCACCAGCTGGTGGCGGACCGGATGACCTATGACTCCTCGGTGCGCGGGGCCTGGGAGAACGAGCTGCGCTACATGCCCGGGCAGCTGTGCGACCAGAAGCCGGAGGCGGTCTTCTTCGCGGGCCGCGGCAAGCACCTCACCCGTTTCCTGGACGCGATCGCCAACCGCCCGTGCCAGGACCGGGAGTTCATGGTGATCACCGGCGACGACACCACCAACCTCACCGCCGATGACCTGGCCCACGCCGCCGAGAGCAGGGTGCGGGTGCTCTACACGGGCCTGGCGCACCCCGATATGTGGCGGGAGGACCCCGACTCCGTCTCCCGCCCATCGGCCCGCTACTTCCAGCCGGGCGGGTTGCTGGCCAAGTGGTTCCCCGACGACCAGCACCAGGACGGCCAGGCCATCATGGCGCATGACGCGGTGCTCACCGCCGCCCAGGGCATCCAGATGGCGGCGCTGGGCGACGTGACCGGGGAATCGGTGGCTCGGATGTTCCACCAGATGAACAGCCGTCAGCAGGTCCCGGGGGCGAGCGGCTTCATCTCGTTCCAGAACAACGGCAACCCGCGCAACAAGGCCATTCCGATCCTGCACCTCAACGCGAAGGGGCGCTCGGAGCTGGTGGAGGTATCGGCACGACGGGGCGAGCCGGCCAGGAAGCAGTGACGGTCAGCCGGCGCCGCCCCTGGGCTCGTCCCCGGTCTTCTCGTCGTCGACGATCTCCGCGTCCACGACGTCCTCCTCGGCCCCGTGGGCCCGGCCCTCCCCGTCGCCGGAGGAGCCGCCCGCGGAGCCGCCGGATCCGCCGCCGTCGGACGGGCCGGACGGCTGGGCCTGGGCGTAGATCGCGGTGCCGATCTTCTGCCCGATGGCGGCGGTCCGCTCGGTGGCCTCGCGGATCGCGTTGGTGTCCTCGCCCTCGAGCGTCCTCTTCAGATCCGCGACCGCCGCCTCGGCCTCCTGCCGGACGTCCCCGGGCACCTTGTCGGCCTGGTCCCGCAGCAGCCTCTCGGTCTGGTAGACGAGCGACTCGGCCTGGTTGCGGGTCTCGGCGGCCTCGCGGCGCCTGTGGTCCTCCTCCGCGTACTGCTCGGCCTCGCGCATCATGCGGTCGATGTCGTCCTTCGGCAGCGCGGAGCCACCGGTGACGGTCATCCGCTGCTCCCGGCCGGTGCCGAGGTCCTTGGCGGAGACGTGCATGATGCCGTTGGCGTCGATGTCGAAGGCCACCTCGATCTGCGGCACCCCGCGCGGTGCGGGCGGCAGTCCGGTCAGCTCGAACATCCCGAGCTTCTTGTTGTACGCGGCCATCTCGCGCTCGCCCTGGAAGACCTGGATCTGCACCGACGGCTGGTTGTCCTCGGCCGTGGTGAAAACCTCCGAGCGCTTGGTCGGGATCGTGGTGTTCCGCTCGATCAGCTTGGTCATGATGCCGCCCTTGGTCTCGATGCCGAGGGACAGCGGGGTGACGTCCAGCAGCAGGACGTCCTTGACCTCGCCCTTGAGGACACCGGCCTGGAGGGAGGCGCCGATCGCCACGACCTCGTCCGGGTTGACGCCCTTGTGCGGCTCCTTGCCGGTCAGCTCCTTGACCAGGCCGGTCACGGCGGGCATCCGGGTGGAGCCGCCGACCAGGATCACATGGTCGATATCGGCGGTCTTGATCCCGGCGTCCTTGATCGCCTGGTGGAAGGGGGCCTTGCAGCGCTCCAGGAGGTCCTCGGTCAGCTGCTGGAACTGCGAGCGGGTGAGCTTCTCGTCCAGGTGCAGCGGGCCCTGGTCGGAGGCGGTGATGTAGGGCAGGTTGATCGTGGTCTCGCTGGCCGCGGAGAGCTCGATCTTGGCCTTCTCGGACGCCTCGCGCAGCCGCTGGACCGCCATCTTGTCCCGGGCCAGATCCACGCCGTAGCCGTGTCCGAAGCGGGAGACCAGATGGTCCACGATCCGCTGGTCCCAGTCGTCGCCGCCGAGGTGGGTGTCGCCGTTGGTGGCCTTGACCTCCACCACCCCCTCGCCGATCTCCAGCAGCGAGACGTCGAAGGTGCCGCCGCCGAGGTCGAAGACCAGGATGGTCTGGTCGTTCTCCTTGTCCAGCCCGTACGCCAGGGCGGCGGCCGTCGGCTCGTTGATGATCCGCAGCACCTTCAGCCCGGCGATCTCGCCCGCCTCCTTGGTGGCGGTGCGCTGGGAGTCGTTGAAGTACGCGGGGACGGTGATCACGGCGTCCGTGACGTCCTCGCCGAGGTACGCCTCGCCGTCGCGCTTGAGCTTCTGGAGCACCCGCGCGGAGATCTCCTGCGCGGTGTAGCGCTTGCCGTCCACATCGCCGGTGGCCGGGAACCGCCACCGGTCCTCGCCCATGTGGCGCTTGACCGACCGCGCGGTGCGCTCCACGTTCGTCACCGCCTGGCGCTTGGCGACCTCACCCACCAGCACCTCGCCGTTCTTGGCGAAGGCCACCACCGAGGGGGTGGTCCGGGCGCCCTCGGTGTTGGTGATGACGGTCGGCTCGCCGCCCTCCAGGACCGATACGACCGAGTTCGTCGTACCCAGGTCAATACCGACTGCGCGAGTCATCTCAGCCCTCCTCCCGATCTGTCTCCCAGTATCCCAAAAGGGATATTCGGGAGCGGGGCGCGGAGGAGGGCGGGGGCCGGGGGCAGTCCCGCAGGAGGGGCCGGGGGTCAGTCCCGCAGGAGGTCGACCTCGCGCATCTTGTTGGTGGCGTCGAGCGCGGCGACCTTGTAGGACTCGGCGAAGGTCGGATAGTTGAACACCGCGTCCACCAGATAGTCGACGGTGCCGCCGCAGCCCATCACGGCCTGGCCGATGTGGATCAGCTCGGTGGCGCCGGTGCCGAAGCAGTGCACCCCGAGCAGCCGCCGGTCCTCCGGGGAGACCAGCAGTTTCAGCATGCCGTGGGCGTCGCCGACGATCTGGCCCCGGGCCAGCTCGCGATAGCGCGAGACCCCGACCTCGAAGGGCACCTTCTCGTCCGTGAGCTGGTCCTCGGTGCGGCCGATGAAGCTGATCTCGGGGATGCTGTAGATCCCGATCGGCTGCAGGTGGTGGATCGGGTTCACCGGCTCCTCGCACGCGTGGTACGCCGCGCTCCGCCCCTGTTCCATGGAGGTCGCGGCCAGGGCCGGGAAGCCGATGACATCGCCGACGGCGTAGATGTGCGGCACGGCGGTGCGGTAGTGCTCGTCCACCGCGATCCGGCCCCGCCGGTCGGCGGTGAGCCCCGCCTTGGCGAGGTCCAGCGCGTCGGTGAGCCCCTGGCGCCCCGCGGAGTACATCACCGCGTCGGCGGGGATCTTCTTACCGCTCTCCAGGACGGTCAGGGCGCCCCGCGGATGGCGTTCGACGGCCGCCACGGTCTCGCCGAAGCGGAAGGTGACGGCCAGGTCGCGCAGCCGGTACTTCAGCGCCTCGACGATCTCGACGTCGCAGAAGTCCAGCATCCCCTCGCGCTGCTCGACCACGGTGACCTTGCTGCCCAGGGCGGCGAACATCGAGGCGTACTCGATGCCGATCACCCCGGCGCCCACGATGACCATGGAGCGCGGCACCCGCTCCATGTTGAGCACGCTGTCGGAGTCCATGATCGTCCGCTCGTCGAACTCCACGCTCGCGGGGCGGGCCGGGCGGGTGCCGGTGGCGATCACGATGTGCCGGGCGGTGAGCAGCTGCTCCTGGCCGGTGGCGTCCGTGACCGCCACGGTGTGGTCGTCCACGAACCGGCCGGTGCCGGGGAACATCGCGACCCGGTTGCGGGAGAGCTGGTTGCGGACGACGTCCACCTCCCGGCCGACCACATGCTGGGTGCGGGCCGTCAGGTCGGCGACGGTGATCTCCTCCTTGAGCCGGTAGCTCTGGCCGTAGAGATCCCGCTGGGTCAGCCCGGTGAGATAGAGCACCGCCTCGCGCAGGGTCTTGGACGGAACGGTTCCGGTATGCAGGGAGACCCCGCCCACCATCTCCTTACGGTCGACGACGGCCACCCGGCGACCGAGTTTCGCGGCGGCGATGGCAGCCTTCTGGCCACCCGGCCCGGACCCGATCACAAGCATGTCAAAGTCGGTCACGGGCCGAGTCTGACATCGGATGACGCTCCGCTGGAAGAGTGAATCGCCGGTCAACCCGCCCCGGGGCGGGCGGCGTTGGGGCGGGCTACTCGGGGTGCGCTACTCGGAGTGGGGCCAGAGATGGCCCTGGGCATCCCGGGCCAGGGAGGTCAGGGACGCCAGCAGTACGAGGCCGACCAGCCCGGTCGGCAGGGCGGGCGCGGCCCGCGCGGCGTGGGCCACCAGCAGCCCGCCGGCCGCGGCGCCCACCACCAGGCCTCCCAGCAGCGCGATGCTGAGCCGGCGCACCGTTCCGCTGCGTACCGCGTCGACCAGCACCCCGGTCAGGGTGCCGGTGAGGTAGGTGGTGGAGAAGCCGGGCGGCCCGACGGCGCGCACCAGACCGCTCTGCCCTCCCATGGCGAGCGCGGCCACCGCCAGCAGCCCGAGCTGCCGGCCACCGGCGGGGTGGCCGTCGGCGGACGCCCACACCGCCCAGAGCCCGCCGAGTGCGAGCAGTTCCACGGTGAGCGCGCACCGGGCCCGCAGGGCGGGCCGGGAGCCGCGCACGATCCGGCCGCTGACCAGCGCGCCCACGATGTATCCGGCCATGGCGACCGCGGAGTCCCGGGCGAGCGCCGCGTCCAGGGACGCGGTGGACATGCCGAGCAGGGAGAGGTTGGCGGTCATGACGCTGGTGAAGACGCCACCGAGGGCCAGGAAGCTGATCGCGTCCATCGCCCCGGTCGCCACGGTCAGCGCGACGGCGGCCGCCGCTCCCCCGGAACCGCGGGCCCGGCCGGGGGGTCGTGCTTCCGGTGCGGGGTCGGTGTCGCTCTCTTCGGCCATCGGCAACCCTCCGGTCACCTCGGGTGCCCCGGGCGGCTCACCGGAAACAGCGGCCCTGGGAGCGCCGGGGCGTAAGGAGACGGCCAGAGCGCCGGGGCTTCACGGCGCGGCCGGGGCGCCGGGGCTTCATATCCGAGCGCCCGGGCGTCAGGAGTCGGCCGGGGCGGCGGAGGCCTGCCGCTGCCGGTGTTTCGCGGCCTTGGCGCTGTTGCCGCACAGCCGCATGGAGCACCATCGGCGCCTTCTGCCCGGTGTGGGGTCGAGGTAGATCATGGTGCACAGCGAGGAGTCGCAGGCCCGCAGCGCCCCGCGCCGCTCCGGGTCCCCGAGCACCGCGACGAGGTCGCGGACGACGACCGACTGCAGCTCCCGCCCGGACAGCGGACGATCGGCGCCGTCCACCTCGACCCCGGTGCCGGTGGCCCTCAGCAGCGGCCGCGGCGGGGCGGGGCGCGCCCGGTCGTTGAGCAGCGCCACGGACGCGGCGGCCGGGGCCCGGCCGTGGACGACCGCCGCCACCACGTCGTACGCCGCCTCGCGCAGCGTCCACAGCTCGGTGAGGAGTTCGTCGGTGACGGCCTCGTCGTGGAGCCGCAGCCCGACGCCGTCACACCACTCCCGCAGCCGGTCGAGGGTGCCGAGGCGCTCGATCGGGGTGCTGCCGCGCCGCCCGAGGGACGCGACGAGGTTCAGGGCGAGGCTGCCGGCGTCGAAGCGCAGTGCCCGCAGCCGCGCGGTGACCCGCGGCCGCGGGACCCGCTCCGTCGAGGAATCCATGCGGATATAGTAACCGCCTGAAGGGTTACTAAGCGGCTGAGGACGAGGGGACAGCATGCGGATCGCGATCATCGGCGCGGGCGGCGTCGGCGGATACTTCGGCGCGCGGCTCGCCGCCGCGGGGGACGATGTCACCTTCGTGGCCCGGGGCCGCCATCTCGCGGCGATCCGGGAGCAGGGGCTGACGGTGCGCAGCCCGCTGGGGGATCTGCGGGTGCCGTCCGAGGCGGTCGTGCCGGCGGTCTCCGACCTCGAGGCCCCGGACCTCGTCATGGTGGCGGTGAAGCTGTGGGACACCGAGGACGTCGCCCGGCAGCTGGCGCCCCTCGCCGAGAGCGGCGCCGCGGTCGTGTCGTTCCAGAACGGGGTCCAGAAGGACACGGAGCTGCGGCGCCACCTGCCCGCGGGGTCCGTCCTCGGCGGGGTCGGCTACATCTCGGCGTTCATCGAGGAGCCCGGGGTGGTGGTGCACAACGGCACCCTGCAGCGGCTGGTGTTCGGGGAGTACGACCGCAAGGAGTCCCCGCGCGCCCGCCACTTCCTCGACCGCTGTCTCGCGGCCGGTGTCGACGCGGAGATCAGCGGGGACATCGAGCGCACCATCTGGGAGAAGTTCGTCTTCCTGGTGGGCCTTTCCGGGACCACGTCGGCGGTACGGCAGCCGATCGGCGTGGTCCGCGGGAATCCCGGATCACGGGAACTGCTGCGCGAGGTGATGCACGAGGTGGTCGCGGTGGGACGGGCCAAGGGCGTGGACCTGGACCCCGGTTTCGCCGACGACCGGCTCGCCTTCTGTGACACGCTGCCCGCCACGATGACGTCCTCGATGCACAACGACCTCCTGCGCGGCAACCGTCTCGAACTGAGCTGGCTCAGCGGGGCGGTGGCAGACCTCGGCGCCGAGCTGGGGGTCGCCACCCCGCGCAACCGGGCCATCGCCGACATCCTCGCCCCCTACGCGCTGGGCGATCCGGCCGCGACGGGCGGCGCGGAGGTCAGGGCAGCAGGGGCAGCTTCCCGATGAGCCTGCTCACCTTGTTCCGCGGGCCGACGAGGCTGACCGCGAGATAGTCGAGATCCTCGGTCTTGGTGCCGGCCAGGCTGTCGAGGTACTCGTCGTAGACCCGTGAGGTCTGGGCCTGTCCGGGCATGTCGACGAGGAACAGATCGTCCTTCTCGGCGGCCTTGGCCCGCAGCTCGCGCAGCGCCTCCGGGCCGGCCGCCAGGATCGAGCAGCCGGCCCACGGCAGCCCGGGGTGGCCGGCGCCGGAGCCGTCCCTGCCGTCCGGCCCCAGCAGCTCCGGCATCGCCCGGCCGACGGCGGCGGCCATGCAGGCGGCGGCGTTCACCGCCCGGCCCGCGGGCAACTCCTCGTCCACGACGATCACCCACTTGAGCTTCGCCTGCCGGGTGGACTGATCGGTGCGTACGTCCTCGTCGGACAGCTGGGGAACGGACACGAGCGGTACTCCTTGTCGATGGCTAACGTGGTGGACGGTACCCATCCATCCGAGCCGGAGCACGGCTCGCCGAACGTCCTCAGGCAAAGGAGCGCTTTCGTGGAACTTGATGCACTCGACCGTGCTCTTCTGCGGGAGCTGCAGAACGATGCACGCCAGACCAATCGCGAGCTGGCCCTGCGGACGGGGGTCTCGCCGTCGACCTCGCTGGAGCGGGTCCGCGCGCTGCGCGAGCGCGGCATCATCAGCGGCTATCACGCCGCCGTCGACCTGGAGGCGGTCGGCCGCCCCGTGCAGGCGCTGATCTCGGTGCGGATCCGCCCGCCGTCCCGGCCGGTCATCGAGGGGTTCCGGGAATGGGCCGCCCAGCTGCCGGAGACCATCGGGCTGTTCGTCACCTCCGGCGCCCATGACTTCCTCATCCATGTGGCGGTGCCGGACACCAATGGGCTGTACGCGTTCGTCATCGACCGCCTCACCGAGCGCCGTGAGGTGGCGGATGTGCAGAGCACGATGGTGTACGAACACGCCCAGTCGCGCTGTATCGACCCCGCCCCCGCCGAGCGCCCCGCGCCCCCGCGCCGGAGGCGGTAGCGGGACGGGGGTCAAGGGTGCGGGGTGTCTCCGAAGGGCGGGCGGTGTCGCCGTTCGCGACACCGCCCGCCCCGGTTCATCGACGCCGCGTCAGGAGCCCGCCACCGCCGCCGTCTTCTCCGGCTGAGGCTCGGCCGTGGCGGGGGTGTCCCGTGTCCACAGCGGCCGCAGCCGGTAGGTCAGCAGATAGAGCACGGCCGAGGCGCCCGCCGCGACGAACATGCTGAGATCGCCCGCGTGCGGATACGCCGAGGCGAACGCCCCGGTGTAGAGGTCGGACTGCCAGAACGGCACCGAGGCCAGCACTCCGCCGACCCAGGCGACGAAGCCCCAGGAGAGCACCCGTCCGCGGTCGTACAGCTCGGCGATCCGGCCGGGGTCGGAGCGGCCGCCCAGGTGGTAGTCGAGCAGCAGCACGGTGGCGAACGGCGCGATGAAGTACGCGGTGAGGTTGAGGAACACCGAGAACTTGTCCTCGGTCCCGGAGTGCCCCCACAGGCTGATCACATACGCCAGCGCGCAGATGAGGGTGACGGCCTGGGTCCGGGTGACCGGCACCTTCAGCGTCTGGACGGAGATCGCGCCGCCGTAGACGTTGAGGAAGTTCTGCGCGAGGGCGGAGAGCCCGATGGCGATCAGGGCGGGGATGGCGAACGGCCCGGTCAGCTGGTGCAGGGCGGTGATGGAGTCGGTGCTGGTGGCGTTGGAGCCGAGGAGCACACCGAGGATGCCGAGCCAGCAGATGGTGACGAAGTTGCCGAGCCCGGTGTACCAGGCGGTGCGCTTCACCACGCGTGGCGAGTCGGGCAGATAGCGCGAGTAGTCCGAGGCGAACGGCGCCCAGGCGACGAGGAAGGAGAGGAACCAGCCGCCGAAGGTGATCCAGCCGCCGGTGGAGCCGACGTAGTCCGCCGCCTTCGGATCGGCGTCGAAGGTGCCCGCGCCCCGCACCAGGGCGACCACCGTGATCATCACGAACAGCGGGGTGAGGACGTAGGTCAGCACCCGCTGCAGGAAATTGATCATGTTGTAGCCGTAGATGGACACCACCAGCTCGACCAGGGTGAGCGCCAACCCGCAGACCCAGAAGGGCAGCTGGGTCAGCTCGGCGATGGCCTTGCCGCCGAGGATCACGGTCACGGCGGCCCAGCCGACCCCGGCGAACACATTGATGTACGCCACCGGCAGGAAGTTGCCGAAGAAGCCGAGCGGGCCCCGGGCCTGGATCTGCTGGGGCACCCCCAGCCGTACGCCCATCCGGGACATCACGGCCATCAGCAGCGAGCCGAGACCCGCGCCGACCACGATGGCGGCGACGGCGGCGCCGAAGCTGAGGCCGAGTCCGACCGCGCTGAACCCGAGCAGGATGATGGGGAAGTTGAGACCGGCGGCGAACCAGACGAAGAACTGCGAACTGGGCTTGCCGTGCCGCTCGTTGTCGGGGATGTGGTCGACCCCGAAGGGCTCCACCTTGGTGACCGCGCTGCCGTACACCGGCGCCGTGTCGTCGTGGGTCATGGGCGTGCTCCTGGGACGGGAGGAGTGGGCGTCAGGGGGTGGCGGGGGGCCGGTGGCGCCGCGGATCGGGGTGGCGGTGTCTCACCACGGCAGCGGCGCGGTGTGGGAGATGTCGAAGAAGCCGCCGCCGCTGTAGACCAGCGGGGCCAGCTCCTCATGGCGGGCGGACACCACCCGGCCGGTGAAGACGGTGTGGCTGCCGGCCTCCAGCCGCTCGCCGATCTCCACCTCGAGCTGGGCGCAGGACCGGTCGATCAGCGGGACGCCGAACTCACCGGGGGTCCAGGACAGCCCGGCGAACTTGTCGTCCGCCTTGGAGGCGAAGGTCTTGGCCACATCGAGCTGGCCGGCGGCGAGGATGTTGATCCCCAGGTGGCTCGCCCGGTGCAGCGCGGGGTGGGTCGTGGAGGTGCGCTGCACACAGACCAGCACCATGGGTGGATCCAGTGAGATGCTGGCGAACGCGTTCACCGCGAGCCCTCGGGGCTTACCGTCGTCGTCGCAGGTCACGACGGTGACACCGGTGATGAACTTGCGGTGTACGCCACGGACCACATCGGCGTCGACGGCCGCCCGCTGGGTGGTGGTGACGATCCCGAGCGCCTCCAGCAGCTGGCGCGGGTCCCAGGTCACCCACTCCTCGCTGACCACACCGTGGTCGAAGCGGGTGAAGGTGGCGCCGGAGACCTCGACCGGCCGTCCGGTGGCCGGGACCCCGAGGAAGTCGCCGGTGTGACTGCCGGTGCTGCGCCAGCGGATCGCCAGCGATTCGCCGTCCTCGACGATCTCCTCGATCTCGGTGTGGAGATCGGGAAAGGCCCGGCGGATGGCGCGGATGGACTCCTTGAACTGCTCTCGGTCCTGGGGCGCCGCGGCGGGCCCGCGGCGGCGTACATAGGCGGGGCCGAGCAGCTGGTCGAGCGCGTCGACCTCGCCCCGGTCCCAGACCGCCTGCCAGGTGGAGCGGATGCGGGCGGTGCGGTCAAGAGTGTGCGTCATGACGTCTTCCCTCAGTCAGCTCTTGTATGGCAGAGGACCGTAGAAAGGCCATCGGCGACTGTCAACACCTTGGGACAGATGAGCCGAGAAAGTTCCGAGCGCTCAATAAAGGCACAGGTCAAGGTTGTTTTCCTGCCGTTGACCCTTGACGGGCCCGATACGGACTCCTAGCCTCCCTGCCATGGCACAGCGTGAGCCGGAAGAACAGGACGGACGCTGCATGCGCTTTTCGATATTCCACAACCTCGGCGCCCCGGGCCGTCTCGGCAGTTACGCCGACGTCATGGACGAGGCCCGGGAGTTCGCCGTCACCGCGGACCGGGCGGGTTTCTGGTCCACCTGGTACACCGAACACCACTTCGGGCACGAGGCGATCGAGATCACCCCGAACCCGGTGCTGATGGGGGCGGACATCGCCGCCCGTACCGAGCACATCCGGATCGGCCAGGCGGCCTCGATCGCCACCTTCTGGCATCCGCTGCGGCTCGCCGAGGACATCGCGATGCTCGACCAGCTCTCGGGGGGCCGGGTCGAGGTCGGCCTCGGCCGGGGGCTGTACGGCCGCGAGGCGCTCAACCTCAACGCCCTGGCCGACCCGCGCGACCAGGAGCAGAACCGCGCCCTGTACGACGAGACCGTGGAGGTCCTGCGCAAGGCGTGGAGCGGCGAGTTCTTCTCGCACCAGGGCCGGTTCTACGAGTTCCCCGCACCCGGGGTGAAGTGGAACCACCCCCTCTCCCCCGCCACCCCGGACTACACCGACGCCGGTGTCATCACCAAGATGCAGGTCACACCGTTTCCGCTGCAGCGGCCGCACCCTCCGCTGTGGCAGGTGATCGACAGCCCCCGCTCGATCAAGTCCGCCGCGGCCGACGGCGTTCAGGGGCTCTTCTGGCTGCCGCCGGTCTCCGCGCTCAAGGAGCGGTTCGAGCTCTACCGGGACACCGCGAGCCAGGCGTCCGGGCGCGAGTACGCGCTGGGCGAGGGCATCGGCCTGGTGCGCGATGTGTATGTCGCCGACACCATGGAGCAGGCGCGCGCCGAATTCGAAGAGGCGCTGATGACCACCTACCGGTGGATCATGCACTGGCGGGGGCTGTCCAACCTCATGGAGGCGGGCGAGGAGCTCTCGGACGCCCACGAGCTGTCCTTCGACTTCCTCCAGGGGCGCAATCTGCTGGTCGGCACCCCCGAGTACGTCTCGGAGAAGATCGCCGAGCTGCGCGATGAGGTGGGGTGTGAGCACCTGCTGCTGTGGACCACCCACCCCGGTCTGCCGCACCGCAACGCGATGCGCAGCCTGGAGCTTTTCGCCGAGAAGGTCATGCCGCGGTTCACCACCGGTGGCGGTCATGGCTGAGGCACGGCTGCGCAAGGTCGTCACCGTCGCCGATGAGCCGCTGCTGGAGCTCGGCCGCCCGGTCGCGGTGCCGGTGCGCCGGGTCGCGGCGGCCGCGGTGATCAGCAATCCCTGGGCCGGCGGCGGCTTCGTCGCCGACCTGGGGCCCGAGGTGGAGCGGATCGCACCGGGGCTGGCCCGGCTGCTCACCGACCGGATCAGCGAGGCGCTGGGCGGGGTGGACCGGATCGAGTCCTTCGGCAAGGCCGCGATCGTGGGCCTGGACGGGGAGATCGAGCACGGCTCCGCGCTGATCCACACCCCGTTCTTCGGCAATGTCTTCCGCGAGCTGACCGAGGGCACCTCGATCATCGTCTTCAGCGACGACCGGCTTCCGGCCGGTGAGCCGCTGACCGTGCCGCTGTGGCACAAGACCGCGGCCGCGACCCGCTCGCACTACCAGACCTGCCAGATCCGCATCCCCGACGCGCCCCGCCCGGACGAGATCGTCGTCATCGCGGCCGGGGCATCCGGCCCCCGCCCGAACGCCCGGATCGGGGACCGCGCCACCGACCCCCTCATCCGCCTGGCCGATCTGGACGACGACCTGGAGACCGTGACATGAACATCCGCAAGATCATCACCTTCACCGAGGACGTCCACAGCGAGGGCGGCCGCCCGGTGGACCCGCCCGCCCGTACGGCCGTGGTGCTGGCCGTCATCGAGAACCCCTGGGCCGGCCAGGGCTTCGTGGCGGATCTGCTGCCGGGGATCGACGAGGTGGCGCCGAAGCTGGGCGAGCTGCTGGCGCCGCGCGTGGTCGAGGCGCTGGGCACGCCGGTGGAGGCGTACGGGAAGGCCGCGATCGTGGGCCTGGACGGGGAGGTCGAGCACGGCTCCGCGCTGATCCACACCCTCAAGTTCGGCGACCACTTCCGCCGCGCGGCGAACGCCACGACCCTGCTCCCGGCCGTGGAGAAGCGGGCCGCCCCGGGCACGGTCTTCGACATCCCGCTCAAGCACATCACCGACGCCACCATCCGCTCGCACCACCAGAGCATCGAGGTCCGGGTGGCGGACGGGCCGCGCGCCGACGAGATCGTCGTCGGGCTCGCGGCGGCCGCCCAGGGCCGCCCCCAGGCCCGGCTGGCGCCGCTGTCGACGGAGCGGTGAGCGCACGGTGAGTGAGATGGGCGGGTCCGACGCGGCTACGGGGGCGCGCGTCCCGGCCTCCCGGGCCGGTGCCCCGGTGGCGCTGAGCCACGAAGCGCACGGCGACGGCCCGGAGCTGGTGCTGCTGCACGGCGTCGGCCTCGACCGCCGTATGTGGGACCGGTGTCTGCCGGCCCTCGCGGCCCGGCACCGGGTGACGCTGGTCGATCTGCGCGGCCACGGCGCCTCCCCGGCCGCGGCGGCCGGGGTGTCGCTCGCCGAGCTGGCCGCCGACGTCGGGGCGCTGCTGAGCGGCCCCACGCATGTGGTGGGCTTCTCGCTCGGCGCCCTGGTCGCCCAGCGGCTGGGTCTTGACCGGCCGGAGCTCACCGCCTCGCTCACCCTGGTCAGCTCGGTCGCGGGCCGGTCGGAGGAGGAGCGCGCCGCGGTGGCCCGACGCCAGGAGCTGGCCGCCCAGGACTTCGGGGCGTCCGCGTGGGCGGCGGTCGACCGCTGGTTCTCGCCCGCCTGGCGGGCCCAGGACCCGGAGCTGGCGCGGCGGGTGCTCGATACGCTGCTGGCCAACGACCGGGCCTCCTACCTCGCGTGTTACCGCGTCTTCGCGACCGCCGACACCGCGCTGTGGCGGTGGCTGCCCCGGATCGCCGCGCCCACCGTGGCGGTGACCGGTGAGCGGGACCCCGGCTCGACACCGGCCATGTCGCACCGGCTGGCCGAGCGGATCCCCGGCGCCCGGGCGGTGATCGTGCCCGGCGCCCGCCATCTGCTGCCGCTGGAATGCCCCGGGGAACTCGCCGACGTGATTCTCACCCACACCGGAAGCCACAACGGAAGCCACGGAAACCGCAACGGAACCCACGGAAGTCACAACGGAATCCACGGAAGTCGTACCGGAACCCACCCCGGAGCCCCCACCGGACAGGAGTCCCACCGCTCATGAACCCCCTGCCGCGCCATGACCACTACATCGCGGGCGAGTGGACCGCCCCCGCCGAAGGCGGCTACTTCGCGAGCGTCAACCCGGCCACCGCCGAGCCCTGGTACGAGGCGGCGCGCGGCACCGCCGCCGATGTGGCCCGTGCGGTGGGCGCCGCCCGCACCGCCTTCGAGGATCCGCGCTGGCGCGATCTGAGCCAGACCCGGCGCGGTCGGCTGCTGCGGAACCTGGGCGATCTGATCGGTGACCACGCGGAGCGGCTGGCCCGTACCGAGACCCTCGACAACGGCAAGCTGCTGCGCGAGATGCGGGCCCAACTGGCCGGGCTGCCCGAGTACTTCCACTACTACGCGGGGCTCGCCGACAAGATCCAGGGCGAGGTGATCCCCGGGGCGAGCCGCGAGCTGCTCAACTACACCCTGCGCGAACCGGTGGGCGTGGTCGGCGCCATCACCCCCTGGAACTCCCCGCTGCTGCTCACCACCACCAAGCTGGCCCCGGCCCTGGCCGCGGGGAACACGGTGGTGGTCAAGCCCTCGGAGCACACCTCGGCCTCGCTGCTGGCGCTCGCACCGCTCTTCGAGGAGGCGGGGTTCCCTCCGGGGGTGGTCAATGTGGTCACCGGGTACGGCCCGGAGGCGGGCGGGCCGCTGACCGAGCACGACGGCGTGTCCAAGGTGACCTTCACCGGCTCCAGCGGGACCGGCCGCCGGATCGCCCGCACCTGCGCCGACCGGCTGATCGGCTGCACCCTGGAGCTGGGCGGGAAGTCGCCCAACATCATCTTCCCGGACGCGGATCTGGGCTCGGCCGCCATGGGCGTGATCGCGGGCATCTTCGCCGCCGCGGGTCAGACCTGTGTGGCGGGCAGCCGGGTGCTGGTGCACCGGGAGGTGTACGACGAGGTCCTGGAGCGGGTGACGGCGCGGGCGGCCACGATCCGCATCGGCGATCCGCTGGCGGAGACCACCGAGCTCGGCCCGCTCGCCCTCGCCGAGCAGCTGGAGAAGGTCGAGTCGTACGTCGAGCTGGGGCAGGCCGAGGGCGGAAAGGTGGTCTGCGGCGGCAGGCGGCCGGAGACCGGTCTCGACGGGTACTTCTACTCCCCCACCGTCTTCACCGGCACCGACAACGGGATGCGGATCTGCCAGGAGGAGATCTTCGGGCCGGTCGCGACCGTCATGCCCTTCGGCTCCGAGGAGGAGGCCCTGGCGATCGCCAACGACTCCGCGTACGGCCTGGCGGCGGGCGTGTGGACCCGGGATGTGAACCGGGTGCACCGGATGGCCGCGCGGCTGGAGGCCGGGACGGTGTGGGCCAATACCTATCGCTCGATGTCGCCGATGTCGCCCCGGGCCGGGTTCAAGACCAGCGGGATGGGGACCGAGCACGGCACGGAGGTGATCCGGGAGTACACCCGGCTGAAGAGCGTCTGGATCAACACCAGCGAGGAGCCCGCCGGGGATCCCTTCATCCTGAGGTCCTGAAGCTCTGAGGTCCTGAGCCCCGAGGTCCTGAGGTCCTGAGGTTCCGCGGCCCCCGGCCCCTGGACCGAGGAAGGGTTGTTGTATGGCACAACACACCTGCGTTCCCACAGTTGACGGGAAGCGACGGCCACACCTAGGGTCACGTGCCATGCAACGACCCACAGGGAAGCGGCTTCAGCAGACCAGCATGCAGGCGAGGGTCGCCGAAGAGCTGCGGCAGATGATCATCAGTGGTGAACTGCCGCCCCGCTCCAGCCTCTCCGAGATGGCGCTGTCCGAGACCTTCGGCGTCAGCCGGACGCCCATTCGCGAGGCCCTCAAACAGCTCCAGATCGAGGGCTTGGTCGAGGTGCGGCCACGGGTCGGAACGTTCGTCGCCGTACCGTCCCGGCGCGAGCTCACCGAGCTGTTCCAGATGAAGGAGCTGCTGGAGGGCGCCGCCGCCCGGCTGCTCGCCTTCCGCGGGAACGTACCGGAAGTGGAGCGGCTGGAGGCCAATATGAAGGCGGCCGACGCGGCCGTCCGGGACGGCGACACCGAGCAATACGCGGCACTGGTCCACGAGTTCCACGATCTGATCGTGGTGGGCGCGGACAACGGCAAGCTGGAGGCGCACTACCGCACCCTGATGAACCAGCTGGCCTACGCCCGGCTGGTGCGCACCTCGCTGTCCCGGCCCGGCCGGCTGGACGAGTCCGACGACGAGCACCACCGCGTCCTCAATCTGATCCAGGCCAAGGACGGCGACGGCGCGGAGCGGGTGATGCGGGAGCATGTGCGGATGAGCCACCAGGCCCTGATGGCGGGCATGGACGAGCGCCGGTCCTGACAGGGGCCGGTTCACCCGTGGCCGACCGCGCCGACCGCGGAGCGCGGCGGTCCGCACACGATGAGCACACGCGGCCCAGGACGTACCGGGGGCCGGGACGCCGATCCTGTCGTACGTTGGCAGAAGACCCAGGTGGCGGCCCACATCCCGCGCGGGGTCGCCACCTGCGTGGTCTTGAGGAACCGGGCTCGGGGAGAACCGATCGCCGAAGACCAGGACGAAGACCATGAACGATGTGCGCAGACGTACGGTGCTCGCCGCGGCCGGGGGGACGGCCATCGCGGGCAAGGCCGCGGCCGCCCGTGCCCAGGCCCCGCCGGCCCCCTCCGCCGGTCAGGCCCGGCCGGGGCGGGAGCCCGGTCCGTACGAGACCAGGATCCGGGCCCTGATGGCGCGGATGTCCATCGACGAGAAGCTCGGCCAGCTCCAGCAGCTCGCCTGGACCGGCGCCACCGGGCCCGGTGGCGGGCAGACCGCCGCCGCGGAGAAGGCGGCCCGCGGGGGCAGGCTCGGCTCCGTGCTCAACATCTACGGGGCCCGCACCACCAACACGCTCCAGCGGATGGCCGTCGAGGAGTCCCGGCTGGGCATTCCGCTGGTCTTCGGGCTCGATGTGATCCATGGCATGTGGACCACCTTTCCCATCCCCCTCGCCCAGGCCGCCGCCTTCGACCCCGCGGTGGCGGAGCGGGACGCGGAGGTGTCGGCGCGGGAGGCCCGCTCCAACGGGGTGCACTGGGCGTTCTCGCCGATGATGGACGTCACCCATGAACCGCGCTGGGGGCGGATCGCCGAGGGCGACGGCGAGGACCCGTATCTGGCGGCCCGGCTCGCGGCCGCCAAGACCCGCGCCTACCAGGGCGACGACCTGCGCTCCCGGCACCACCTCGCGGCCTGCGCCAAGCACATGATCGCCTACGGGGGCGTCGAGGGCGGCCGCGACTACAACACGGTGGACGTCTCCGAGACCCGGCTGCGCAACTTCTACCTGCCCCCGTTCCGGGCGGCCCTGGACGCCGGGGTGGCCACGGTCATGGCGAGCTTCAACACCGTCAGCGGGGTCCCCGCGCACGGCTACCGGCACGCGCTGACCGAGATCCTCAAGGAGGAGTGGGACTTCGGCGGCTTCGTCGTCAGCGACTACAACGGCGTTCAGGAAATGATCGTCCACGGCTATGCCGCCGACCGCTCCGACGCGGCCCGGCTGGCCTTCGACGCCGGGATCGACATGGAGATGGCCAGCACCACCATCAACGAGTACGGCAAGCGGCTGCTGCGCAGCGGTGAGATCACCACCGAGCGGCTGGACGACGCGGTGGCCCGCATCCTGCGGCTGAAGTTCCGGCTCGGGCTCTTCGAGCGCCCCTACGCGGACGAGGACGCGGCGATCCCGGGGCCCACGAAGGCGTCCCGGGCGGCGGCCCGCGAGGCGGCCGGACGCACCATGGTGCTGCTCAAGAACGAGAAGTCCACGCTCCCGCTGGACAGATCGGGCTCCATCGCGGTCGTCGGCCCCTTCGCCGACTCCACGGATCTGCGCGGCTCCTGGGCCGGTCCCTGGGCCGAGAAGTTCCGCCCGGTCACCGTGCTGGACGCGGTCAGGGACGCGGCGCCGAAGGCCCGGATCAGCCATGTCGAGGGCGTGGACGCGTCCGGCCGGAACACCCGGGGCATCGCACGGGCGGCCTCGGCGGCCAGGGCGACCGATGTGACCGTGGTGGTGGTCGGGGAGGCGGCGACGCTCAGCGGGGAGGCGTCCGTGCGCAGCGACCTCGGCCTGCCCGGCCGGCAGGAGCGGCTGATCTCGGCGATCGCGGACACCGGCGCGCCGTTCGTGGTGGTGCTGCTCAGCGGACGTCCGCTGACGATGGAGGGCTGGCTGGACCGCACACCCGCCGTGCTGCAGGCGTGGCATCCGGGGATCGAGGGCGGCAACGCCATCGCGGATGTGCTCTTCGGCGCCGTGAACCCCGGTGGCAAGCTGCCCGTGACCTTCCCGCGCACGGTCGGCCAGATCCCCATCTACTACAACCACGAGAACACCGGGCGCCCTTACGACCGGGCCAACCACTACACCTCCAAGTACCTCGACCTGGCCCATGGACCGCGGTTCCCCTTCGGCCACGGCCTCAGCTACACCACCTTCGACATCGGCGAACCCCGGCTCAGCGTCAGCCGCATCCGGGCCGAGGCGCTGCGCAAGGGCGACACCGTCGAGGTCGCGGTGGCGGTGCGCAACACCGGGCGCCGCGAGGGCGATGAGGTGGTGCAGCTGTACATCCGCGATCCGGTGGCGAGCATCGTGCAACCGGTACGCAGGCTCAGTGGCTTCCGCCGGGTCAGCCTCGGCCCCGGGAAGGCCACCACGGTCCGGTTCCGGCTGAGCGCCGAGGAGCTGGGCTTCTGGACCCAGGATCCGCACGGCCGGTTCCTGTTGCAGAAGGGCGAGATCCGGGTCTTCGCGGGCAACAGCTCCCTGGCGAAGCGGGGCCGCACCCTCACCATCACCTGAGCCCGGACACCCCCGCTCGTCAGCGACATCACAGCGCGGCGACCGAATTACTTGTAGGGTGCATGCTGACCCTACGCACCCCGGAAGACGCCCTTGATGACCGCCGCGCCCTGGCCCTCGACCACCACGACGAGCGGACGAGACCCCGCGGCACCCCGCGCGGGCCACATCGGCAACGGTGGGGCGGGGGCGCAGTGGGCGGTGTGATCACCGGCTTCGGTGTCATCGCGACCATCATCGTCACCGGCTATGTCATCGGGCGCCGCGGTTCCTTGGGCGTCCACGGCCGCGATGTGCTCACCAAGCTCTCCTTCGATGTGGCCTCGCCCGCGCTGCTGTTCACCACGCTCTCCAAGGCCGACCTCTCCGTCGTCGTCTCCACTCCGCTGCTGGTGACGGCGCTGAGCACCTTCGTGGTCGCGGGTACGTTCGTGGCCGTCGGCGCGGTACGGCGGTGGAGTGTCGGCCGGACGACGATCGGCGCGCTGTGCGCGAGTTATGTGAACGCGGGCAACCTCGGCATCCCCATCGCCATGTACGTCCTGGGCGACGCGAGTCTGATCGCCCCGGTGCTGCTCTTCCAGCAGCTCGTCATGACCCCGATCGCCCTGACGGTCATCGACCTCTCCCGCCCCGATGCGCGCCCCTCGCTGATCCGCAGGCTGACCAGCCCGTTCCGGAACCCCATCGTGATCGGCTCGCTGTCCGGTGTCCTGGTGTCCGCCACGGGCTGGCGGGTTCCCGGGCCCGTCCTGGAACCCCTCTCGCTGCTGGGTGGCATGGCCGTGCCCGCCGTACTGCTGGCCTTCGGGATCTCGCTGCCGGGCAGTCAGCTTCCCGGGCGCGGCGAGGAGCGCGGGCCGGTGCTGCTGTCGGTGGCGCTGAAGTCCTTCGCCCAGCCGGTGGTGGCGTGGGCCATCGCGGCGGGTGTGTTCCGACTGAGCGGCCCGGCGCTGTTCGCCGCCGTCGTCACCTCCGCGCTACCGGCGGCCCAGAACCTGTTCACCTACGCCTCCCGGTACCAGACCGCCACCGTCCTGGCCCGTGAGTCGATCCTGCTGTCCACCCTGCTCGCGCCGGCGGTGCTGATGACGGTGGCCGCACTGCTGGGCTGAGACCGCCCTCGGCCAGCCGCGGCCCCACCGTAAAACCTGCCACTGATAGGCTTGTGCCACTCAATGGCGTTTCTTGCGAGGGGTGTTGCCATGAAGGCCGTCATCGTGCCGTCGTTCGGAGACTCCGATGTGCTGCGGGTCATCGACCGGGCCGAGCCCCGGCCCGCGCCGGGCCAGGTCCTGATCCAGGTGGAAGCCGCCGGGGTCGGCTACGTCGACGTCATGGCGCGCAAGGGCGACTACCAGCCGCTCTCCGAGCCCGGCTTCATCCCCGGCGTGGAGGCGGCCGGCACCGTCGCTGCCGTCGGTGAGGGAGTGGACGGGCACTGGGTCGGTCAGCGGGTCTTCGCGCTGACCGGACGCGGGGCCTACGCCGAATCGGTCGTCGCGGGCGTCCGCGACATCGTGCGCCTACCGGAGGGCGTCAGCGCCGCACACGCGGTCGCGCTCGGCGTGAACGCGCTGGTCGCGAGCCTGGGCCTGGAGCGGGCGAACATCAAGAAGGGCGAGCGGGTGCTGGTCAGGGGCGCCGGCGGAGGTATCGGGCTGATGGCTGTGCAACTGGCTGCCTTGTCCGGGTGCGAGGTGACCGCGATCACCTCCTCGCCCGAGCGTAGCGATCGCCTCCGGGACCTCGGCGTCGCGCATGTCCAGGACCGCACGGCGGGCCAGGACGGCAGCGGGAACACCTACGACATCATCGTCGACCCGGTTGCCGGGGCGGATCTCGGCCGCTACATCGAGATGTTGCGGCCCAACGGTCGGTACTTGCTGTTCGGAGCCGCAGGAGGGGTACCGGCGCCAGACGCCTTCGGCAGCATCATGACCACTTACCACAACTCGCCGACGCTCTTCGCCTTCAGTCTCAACTCCGTCGACGCTGACACGGTCGGGGCGGCAGCGGCCGAGCTCTTCGGTCAGGCGGCCCGAGGTGACCTGCGGGCGGTCATCGATGAACAGGTCCCTCTCGCCGAAGCTCACCGTGCGCACGAGCGTCTCGAATCAACTCCCGTGTTCGGAAAGATCACACTGCGTCCCTGACGCGACCGGCCTCGCACGGGAAGAACTTTGTTTGCCCCTGGAGGCCCAGGGCAGGCGGATATTCGTGCTTCGGACCGTAGGCACGCACCGCGGGAGCAGTCTGCAACGCTCCAGACCGCGGCGGCGCGCCGGTCCGGACGTCCCCGTGAACCTCCCGCGATGCACCCCGGTCCCAGGTGACCCGTCAGCCCATCGCAGGAGGTGTGTTCCATGACGACCGCGACGCAGGACATGACACGGCCCCAGACCGGCCCCACGAAGCACCCGCACGACGACGCGCCGGACACCAGCGCCGAGTTCGCGGAAATGGCCCGGCTCCCCGACGGGCCGGAGAAGGAGGCGCTGCGCCGCCGGGTGGTGGAGGCGTGGATGCCGATGGCCGGGCGGCTGGCCCGGCAGTACCGCAACCGCGGCGAATCCATCGAGGACCTCCAGCAGGTGGCCGCGCTCGGCCTGGTGAAGGCCGTCAAGCGGTACGACCCGGAACACGGCACCGCCTTCGCCGGGTTCGCGGTGCCCACCATCGTCGGCGAGATCAAGCGCCACTTCCGGGACCACCTGTGGGTGCTGCACGTCCCCCGCCGGGTCCAGGAGCTGCGCAACCGGGTGCGGGCCGCCCACCGCGAGCTGTCCCACTCGGTGGACGACCGGCCGCCGCGGGCCCAGGAGATCGCCGAGCGCACCGGGCTGACCGAGAAGGAGGTGCGCGCGGGCATGGAGGCCATGGGCGGCTTCACCCCGCTCTCCCTGGACGCCCAGCTGACCGGCGCCGACGACGGCTACTCGCTGGCCGACACGCTCGGCGCCCAGGAGCCCGCGTACGATCGGGTGGTGGACCGCGAGGCCGTGCGCCCCGGTCTCAGCCGGCTCCCCGACCGGGAGCGGCAGATCCTTTACCTGCGCTTCTTCTGCGATATGACACAGAGCCGGATCGCCGAGCAGCTGGGCATCTCCCAGATGCACGTCTCACGGCTCATCAACCGCACCTGCTCCACCCTGCGCGCGCAGGCGCTGGCCGAGGCCAACTGAGCCGGTCGCCACGTTGCGCCGCTGGAACGATGTGCATCGCCTTAGCGGGTGACCGTGGCGCCGTGGGGGGCTACGGCTCCCCCGGCGGGCTGCGAGGGTCGGGGCGGCGGGTGACGGACCGACGAAGGAGACCGAGCCAGTGAACAGCAATCCCGATCGTCCCCCTCCGGTGCACGTCCCGGAACTCCTCAAGGGGCAGAAGGCGCTGGTGACCGGGGCGAACTCGGGGATCGGAAAGGCCACCGCGATCGCGCTGGGCCGGTCCGGCGCCGATGTGGTGGTCAACTACGCCAGCGACCGGCCGGCCGCCGAGGCCGTCGTCGCCCAGCTCCAGGGCCACGGTGTGCGCGCCTACGCCCATCAGACGGATGTGTCCCAGGAGGACCAGGTCGTCGACATGGTGTCCACCATGGTCGACCGCCTGGGCACCATCGACATCCTCGTCGCCAACGCGGGGCTCCAGCGGGACGCGCCCACGACCGAGATGACGCTCGAGCAGTGGCAGAAGGTCATCTCCGTCAACCTCACCGGCCAGTTCCTGTGCGCCCGGGAGGCCATCAAGGAGTTCCTGCGGCGCGGTGTGGTCCCGGAGGTGTCGCGAGCGGCCGGGAAGGTCATCTGCATGAGCTCGGTGCACCAGACCATCCCCTGGGCCGGCCATGTGAACTACGCGTCGTCCAAGGGCGGCGTGGCGATGCTGACCCAGACCCTGGCCCAGGAGTTCGCACCCCACAAGATCCGGGTGAACGCGATCGCGCCGGGCGCCATCAAGACCCCGATCAACCGCGGCGCCTGGCAGACCCCCGAGGCGCGCGACTCCCTCCTGGAGCTCATCCCGTACGGCCGCGTCGGCGACCCCCTGGACATCGCCAACGCCGCCGTCGTCCTGGCCTCCGACCTGTGCGACTACGTGGTGGGCACCACGCTCTACGTCGACGGTGGCATGACCCTCTTCCCGGGCTTCGCCACCGGTGGCTGAGCGGCGCTTCGCCACGGGTGGCTGAGCGGGGGCCGGGGCGCGGCGGGCGGAGTTCGGGAAGACTGGGGCACATGCCCGAGACCCCGGTTTCCCTCATCCACCCCGTGCCCTACTACGCCCAGTGGGAGTCGCCCGGCCTGGTGCCCGGCATCATCGCGGGCACGCTGTCGGCGGCCGACGATCCGCTGTGGCAGAAGTCCGGGGCCGCGAGCCCGGAGGAGTACGCGTTCTGGTCATGGCGGCTGTGCGGGATGGCGTGTCTGCGCATGGCACTGGACCACTGGCACGGCACCGCGCCGCCCGCGGTGACACTCGCCGAGGAGTGTGTCGAGGCGGGGGCGTATGTGCGCCACCAGGACCGGGTGGACGGGCTCATCTACGCCCCGTTCGCCGACTACGCGCGGCGGCGCTGGGAGCTGTTCGCCGAGTCCCGGCCGCGGCTGCCGGCCGAGGAGCTGCCGGGACACCTCGCGGCCGGGCGGCTCGCGATGCTCTCCGTCCACCCCTCCCTGCGCACCCTGGACCCGCGGCCGCCGCACCGGGGCGGCCATCTGGTGCTGGCCGTCGGGGCCACCCCGGACCATCTCCTCGTGCACAACCCGTCGGGCTTCCCGGACGGCTCCCAGCGCTTCGCCGAGGTCCCCTGGGGCGACCTCGGGCGGTTCTACGCGGGGCGCGGGGTCCTGCTCGGTCCGGGCGGGCCCCGGTCGTAGGGCTCGTGCCGCCCGGTCCGCCCGGTCCGTCCGCGTCCGCCCGCGTCCGCCCGCGTCCGTACGTGTCACTCGTGCGCAGCGTTGTGGTTCCCGCGCGGCCGGGTACCCATGTGGTTCCCGTAGATCCTCCACGCACCGTCCCAGGGAGCCGCAGTGAAGTTCGGCGTATCCACGTTCGTCACCGACCAGGGCATTCGGCCCGCCCCCTTGGGGCGGGCCCTCGAGGAGCGCGGTTTCGACGCGCTCTTCATCGCGGAGCACAGCCATATCCCGGTGGATCGCCGTACCCCCTATCCGGGGGGCGGGGACCTGCCGGAGGTCTACTACCGCACCCTCGACCCGTTCGTGACGCTGGCCGCGGTCGCCACGGTCACCCGGCGTCTGCTGCTGGGGACCGGTATCGCCCTGGTGGTGCAGCGGGACCCGATCACCACCGCCAACGAAGTGGCCTCCCTCGACCTGATCTCGGACGGACGGGCCGTCTTCGGGGTCGGCGCCGGCTGGAACCGTGAGGAGATGGAGAACCACGGGACCGATCCGTCCACCCGGGGCCGGCTGATGGACGAGCGGCTGCGGGCCATCCGCGAACTGTGGACGAAGGAGAAGGCCGAGTTCCACGGGGAGTTCGTGAACTTCGACCCCGTCTTCCAGTGGCCCAAGCCGGTCCAGCGGCCGCATCCGCCGATCTATGTGGGGGGTGGCGGCGACGCCGCGTTCCGCCGGATCGCCGCAGTCGGCGACGCCTGGCTGGCCAACAGCGGATCCCCCGAGGAGCTGCGCCCGCAGATGGAGCGGATGCGCGAGGTGGCCGGCCGCGATGTGCCGGTGACGCTGTACGCGATGCCCGAGGACGCCGAGGCGGCCGAGGGGTATCAGCGCATCGGTGTGGAGCGGGTGCTGTTCTACCTGCCGACGATGCCGGAGGCGGAGACGATCGCACGGCTGGACTCGATGGCCCGGATCGCCGCCCGCTTCCAGTGAGCCGACGGAGGTCGCGATGCCGCAGCTGACGAGCGCGCAGGCGCGCGAGCGCTTCGTACGGGCCAGGCTGGCCCGGCTGGCCACCGTCGGCGCCGATGACCGCCCGCATCTGGTGCCGGTGGTCTTCGCGCTGACCGGCGACACCGTGGTGACGGCCGTCGACCACAAGCCGAAGCGGACGACACGGCTGAAACGCCTGGACAACATCCGCGCCCATCCCGCCGTATGCCTCCTGGTGGACGACTACGACGAGAACTGGGACCACCTGTGGTGGGCGCGTGCCGACGGCACGGCCCGCGTCCTGCCACCGGCGGACGAGTCGGCCAAGTCCTCGGACCACGTCCGGCTGCTCGTGGACACCTACCCGGCCCAGTACGGGGACCGGCCGCCGCGCGGGCCGGTCGTGGAGATCACCGTCGGCCGGTGGAGCGGCTGGCGGGCCGGATGAGCCGAGCGCCCGTGGGCGGGTCAGCGCACGGACTCCGCCATCCTCGCGAACTCGCTGCCCAGCTGGGACATGGCGTGGCCGTACTCCTCGGCCGAGACGGCCTCCCGGAGCGTGGCGAGGACCGCCCGGACACCCCGGTCGGCCTCCGACTCGGACAGCCCGGTGCGCTCGTGCACCCTGCGGACCGACTCCTCGGGGTCGAAGACCTCCATCTCCCCCGGCCCACGCCGAAGGGACTCCCGGAGGTGTCCGGGCAGCTCCTGGGCGAGCTCGCGGGCCTCGCCCGCACTCAGGCGGGCCGCCAGGGTCTCGAGCGTGGCGCGGGTGACGTCCGCCGCCTCCTGCCGTGACAGCTGGGTGCGGTCAGCCACCGTCTGGAAGAACTCCCGGTCGTCCATGCGGGCCTCCCTATGACGCGCCCAGGACACGGCCTCACCCCCACCTTGCCATGCGGGTCCACCGCCCGCGAGGCGCTGCACCCGGCACGGAGGGACGATGGATCTGTGGGTTACGGCCATCTTGTTCCCCCGAGGAGGTGGACGACCATGACTTACTCCTCCGACAGTCCGCATGGCGCCGGGCAGCCGAGAGAGGAACCCTACGGCCGGCCGGGAGGGCCGCCCTCCGATGCGGGCACCCCCTACGCCACGATGCAGAACGTGCTGTCCAACACCACCTGGCAGGTCCTGGTGACCGCGGGTCTGGTGGCGATCGCGCTCGGTATCATGGTGCTGGCGTGGCCGGGGCCCTCCCTGGTGGTGATCGGCGCCCTGTTCGGCGCGTATCTGCTGATCAGCGGGATCTTCCAACTGGCCGGGGCCTTCGGGTCGCATGTCCCGAGGAATCTGCGGGTGCTGAGCTTCATCACCGGCGCGCTGAGCGTGCTGCTGGGACTGCTCTGCTTCCGGGGTCCGGCCCAGTCGATCCTGCTGCTCGCGCTGTGGATCGGCTTCGCCTGGCTGATCCGGGGCGTGATGCAGACGGCCACGGCGGTCTCCGGTGAGGGCATGCCCGCCCGGGGCTGGCAGGTGTTCCTCGGTCTGCTCACCATCCTGGGCGGGATCATCCTGATCGTGGCGCCCTTCGGCTCGATCACGGCGCTCACCGTGGTGGCCGGTATCTGGCTGCTCGCGCTGGGCATCATCGAGATCATGCACGGCATCCAGCTGCGCACCAGTCTCGGCGGACCCCGCGCCCCGCGCGCCGAGCACCGGGGGATGCACTTCCCCCGCTTCCGTTCACAGCCGCACCCTCAGGCGTAGCCCGGCCGCCGCGACGGCCGTGAGTGGCCGTCGCGGCGGACCGCGGACGATCAGGGGCAGGGGCTCCGGCTCGGGACGGGGTGGCGGCCTGTGGTGGGTCAGCGGGTCTGCACCCACCACGCCATCAGACCGATGGCCGCGGTGCCGCACGCGTACGAGGCACCCCGGACGAAGTTGGCGGCGGCGAGTCGGCCGTATCGACGCCATCTGCTGCTGGAACGGCTGGGTACCGGCGGGCGAACCTCCATGGTGTGCATATGGAGCCCCTTTCGTGAGCGTACGGACAGTGACTGTCCGACACGGGGGAACGACGCGCTGGAGAAAGCATACAAAAGTGTGAACTTGCTCCATGCGTCGGACTCGCCGAAAAAATTCCTTTCGACACGATTTCAGGACATGGGTGGTCAGCGCGCCTTGGCGGCCGCCGGGACGGTGCGGGTGGCGGTGTTCCAGCCCGAGATCCGCACCGAGGGGGTCGAACCGCTAAGGTCCGCGGCGCGATAGGTGGCGGTGAGCGTCACCGACTCGCCCGGCCACAGGCTCACCTCGTTGTCCGACCAGCGAACGGGCAGGACCGGCTTGCCCGAGCCGTTCACCAGATGGGCGTCCACGAGAAGCGCCGGGGTGCGCCCGCTCCCGGTGTTGCGCAGGGTGACGGTCGTAGTGGCGGTGGAGTCCGGCCCGCTTGTCGTGGTGGCGGTGGCGGACACCGGCACCTCGGCCATGTCGTCGAGCCCGGTCAGATCCGCGTACGAGGTGGTGGGGGTGTAGTACCAGTCGGTGTTGTCCCAGTCGAGCACGTCCTTCTCGGTGGAGAGCCAGTACACATTGCGGCTCACCTCCTTGCCCGCGCCATCGATGAGCTGGAGCTTGACCAGATAGGCGCCGGACACCCCGCTCACGTCGGCCGGGACGGTGAGCGCGGTGGCCTTGCCGCCGTCGCCCGGCACCCGGAGGCCGGTGGCGCTCTTGTCGAACTTCCGGGTGCCGTCGGGGGTGTAGAGGCCGACCCGGGCGGTGAGACCGGTGGCGGCGGTGTGCTCGCTGTTGACCACGACCACCGAGCGGGAGTCGTAGGAGTACTGGATGTGCAGCGGCTCATTGGCCTTCTTGGCGCCGTAGTAGGCCCCGCCCTGGTCCGAGAAGCGGTCGAAGAGCTGCCAGTGGAGCGAGGTCCAGCCGCTGTTCAGCATCCAGTGGACGACACCGGTGGCGGGCCGGGAGGCGTCGGAGAAGTTGCGCGCGTACGCCTCGAACTGGGCGCGCACCGCCTCGTACCGCGCCAGCCCCGCCTTGCGCACGTAGTCCGTCAGCCCGGTCGGCTTTCCGTAGCGGCCGATCAGCGCGTTGTCGAACAGCTTGAGGTCGCCGAAGGTGGCGGACGGGGAGCGGTGGTACTGCTTGGCCGACGGGTCCCGCCACAGGGTTTCCAGTTCGCTCGGGGACATCATGCGGCGGAGCGTGTCCAGGGTGGGGATGTCGGGTCCGGCGCTGGTCTCGGAGTTGAAGCCGGTGGCACCGCCCTCGCGCTTGGCGTACCAGTAGTCCGGCGGCACCCAGTCGTAGGGGCCGGTCATCTTCATGCCGGACTTCCCCAGCTGTGGAGAGGACTTGGCGGAGGCGGCGGGGATCACCGGGTTCGGCCAGTCCGCCGCCTCGAGGGCGTCCAGGTAGTTCTTCTCGATGGTGGCGTCGGGGGCGAAGTCGCTGCCGATGAGGAAGGAGATGACGCTGGGGTGGTCGCGCAGCCGCGCGGCCTCGGCGGCCATCGAGTCCTTGGCGACCGGGTAGTCGGCGGAGGTCCACTTCTCCCCCGTCTCATCGCCGTTGACCTGGCCCTCCCACTTGTCGCAGCACTCCCAGCCGGGGAGGGTCAGAACGCCGTAGCGGTCGGCGAGGTCGAAGAACTCGTCCGGCTCGATGTGGCCTTCCAGGCGCACGGTGTTCAGCCCCAGGTCGAGGGTGTACTTCAGCCGGTCCTCCACCGAGCGGGCGTCCCAGCGCAGAAACACATCGGGGGACCAGCCGCCCGCCTTGATCAGCAGCGGACGTCCGTTGACGCGGTACTGGCGGGCACCGTCGGCGTTGAGCGGCGCCTTGACGTCGCGGATGCCGAAGCTGTGGTGGGCGGTGTCGGAGGGGGTGCCCGAGACGGTGGCGGTGAGGTCGAGGTCGTACAGCGGCTGGTCGCCCATCCCGGCGGGCCACCACACCTTGGGCCGGTCCAGGCGCAGCTGGGGGAAGTCGGCGGGGGCGAAGGTGACGGCCTTGGTCTCGTGCGGGGCGAGCGAGACCGTGCGGCTGATGGCCGCGGGGCCGGCCGTGCCGGAGACCGTGGCGGTGACCGACGCGGCGGAGTCGTTGCGGACCCGCGCCTTGACGGTGAGCTCGGCGGAGGCGAGCGATTCGGTGTCCAGCCGGGTGGTCACATGCGCGTCGCGCAGGGCCACCGGGCCGCCACGGCGGACCAGCACATCGCGGACGATGCCCATGTTCTCGTCGGGCGGGGGCTGCAGCCAGTCGATCCAGCCCATCGTGAGGTTCTTGCGCGGATCGTTGGGCTGGACGCGGAACGCCACCGTATTGGTCCCCGCCCTGACCAGGTCGGTGACGTCCAGCTCATGCTGGGTGTACGCACCGGCGATCCGCTCCTTGGTGGCCACCTGGACGCCGTTGACATACACATCGGCCGCGGACACCACACCACTGACGTCCAGATAGGTGCGGCGGGAGGGGTCGGCCACGGTGAAGTCGCCGCGGTACCACCAGGGGACGGTGAAGTCGGCCGCGGGGATCTTCTCGAGGTTGGTCGAGTAGAACGGATCCGGGTACGCACCGGCCGCGAGCAGCCCGGCGAGCACCGTCGACCGGGGCCCCACCGGGTGCCAGCCGGACGCGGGGTAGCCGGGGGTGGAGATGGCCGCGGGGGTGTCGGACACCTTGGCCGAGGACTGCGTGGCGAAGCCCGCGAGCGGGGTCGCGGTGCCGGGGGCCGCGCCCACCCGGGTCACCGGGGTCGGGCCGCCCGCCACCGGTCCGCCGCGCGGAGGCGCGGCGCCCGTGGTGAGGGAGACGGTGAGGAGCAGGCCGCCGACGGCGAGCGAGGCGGTCAGAGCGCGCCGGACGCGGGCTCGCGCCCGCCGCCGGAAGGGTGCCGGACGGAGGACCACGGATGTCTCCCTGGGGGCAGGCAGAGCATTGGTTAAGTAGGTTTCCTAACAACCAACGGACCGTAGAGAGCTGAGCGCGCCATGTCAACCAGCCCCACCGAGAAACGCCCTTCCGGCGGATGGCGCGATGGGGGGCGGGGTCGCGGTACTGCGCGGACACGGGCGACGCGGCCAGGTGCGACGCGGACAGGTACGGCGCGGCCAAGCGCGGTATTACGGCCACACCGGCGCGGCCGGCACGGCCAAGCGCGGCTCGCCAGGAGCGGCGCAGCCAGCACGGCCAAGCACAGCAGCCAACGCGGCGCGGACAGGCGCGGCAGCCAAGCAGCGCCGCCTGGCGCGGCACGGCCACACCGACACGGCCAAGCACGGCCAAGCACGGCTCGCCAGGAGCAGCACAGCCAGCACGGCCAAGCACGGAGCAGGCAGGCGCGACGCGGCCAAGCGCGGCGCAGCCAAGCGCGGTACTACGGCCACACCGGCGCGGCCAGCACGGCCAAGCACGGCAGCCAACGCGGCGCGGGCGGGCGCGGAGCGGTGACGCTCCGCGCCTGGCCCCGCGCCTCGTTCAGGCGCCTCGTTCAGGCGTGCCAGCGCAGCACCGCGCCCAGGCCCCCGGCCGGTCCCTGGAGCCCCTCGGGCACCACCAGCACCTCGGTGTCGGCCACCGTCGCCGACCGCATCAGCGCGTCGTCCGCGCGGGCGGGCTCGGGGGTCCTGACGCCCATGGCGCGCGCCTGGGAGCGCTGCACGGCCACCTGATCGGCGTCCGGCCCGATCCACACCTCATGGCGCATGTCGCCGCCCGCGTGCCCCAGCAGCAGCGTGGCCGCCTGATGGCGGCGCATGGCCTCCACCACCGCCGGTACGCCCTCCGCCGCCCCGCTGCTCGGCGGCCCGGTGCCGTCGTGTCCGCCCAGGGCCGGTCCGCCGGGGCGGCCCCGCCCGGCGCGGAAGAGATCGAGGACCGTCTCCAGATGGGCGCGGGCGTACTCCGCCCGGGCGTGGTCGATCTCCGCGTTCAGCTGCCCGGAGCAGCCGGCGGCCCTGCTGCCGTGGCGGGTCTCCTCCGTCTTGGCCCGCAGCGGCTCGGGCAGCCGGTCGCGTACGGCACGGCGCTCGCGCGGGTCACCGGCCAGGATCAGCAGGTCGGCGTCGGTTTCCGTCCACTGCCGCACCAGCTCGTCGGCCACCCGGTCGGCGGTCTGCTCCCAGGTGTTCCCGACCCGGTTGCGGTAGTGCCACTCGTAGCGGTCGGCGGGCACCGACCGGTGGCCCCGGCCATGCGCCCTCCGCCCCCCGGCGCGCCCCGCGGGTCGGGCACCGGTGTCGTCCCGCAGCTCCAGATCGGCCCCCGCCTGGTCGACGAAGGCCACCAGACAGGCCGGCCACTCACCGCGGAACGCGGCCAGCGGCGCCACGCGCGGCAGCATCGACCAGGACGTCACCACATCGATCGGGGACGTGGCCAGCGGCAGGTCGAGCACCACCTCGCCGCCCGCGGCGAACAGCGCCCGCCCCGCGGAGGCCCTGGCCCCCTGCTCACCGGCCAGCCGCTCGACCACCGCGTCGCAGGTGGCGCGGTCGGCGCCCTGACCGGTCAGCTGATCCGCCACGAACCGCTCCCGCAGCCTGCGCCGCCTGGGCGCGTCCTCCGTGCTGCGGGAAGTGTCCATGTACACGCCCGCCCAAGGACCGGGGCGGTCGAACAACGGCTTCAGGAATCCAACGTCCATGACCTCCCCCAAACCCGGGGAAACACACGGCAGAAACCGGTCGACCCCACTCGCGCGGATCGCCGTTTCGCTCCTGACACCAGGATCCCTCCACCTCACCGGGATCGCCAGAGCCGACTAAAATCGCTGTCATGGCTCGCTCCAACGAGGAGGTCGAAGCCCTCCTCCGCGAATACGCCGATCTGCTCCTGATCACGGGCGGGGACGCGTACCGGGCGCGTGCGTACGAGAAGGCCGCCCGGGCGATCGGCGGCCACGCGGCCGACATCTCGCAGTTCGACGCGAAGGCGCTGCGGGACATCCCCAACGTCGGCCGGTCGATCGCCGACAAGGTGGTCGAGTATCTGCGCACCGGGACCATGCCCGCCGTCGAGGAGGCGCGCGCCGCGATCCCGGCCGGGGTGCGGGAGCTGACCGCCATCCCGGCGCTCGGGCCGAAGAAGGCCATGATCCTCTACGAGGAGCTGGAGATCTCCTCGATCGACCAGCTGGCCCAGGCCATCGAGGACCACCAGCTGCGCGACCTCAAGGGCTTCGGGCCGAAGTCCGAGGAGAACATCCTGCACGGCATCGGGCTGTTGCGGGCCGCGGGCAACCGCATCCCGCTCGACGAGGCCATGGACGTGGCCGATGACATCGTCGCCGCCCTGTCCAAGGTGCCCGGCTGCCGGAGGTGTGCCTACGCCGGGTCGCTGCGCCGGATGAAGGAGACCGTGGGCGATGTGGACATCCTGGTGGCGGCGGAGGAATCCGGCCCGTTCATGGACGCGTTCACCCGGCTGCCGCTCACCTCCGAGGTGATCGCCCACGGCCAGAAGAAGACCTCGATCCGCACCACGAAGGGGCTCCAGGTGGATCTGCGGGTCCTGCCGCTGGACTCCTGGGGCGCGGGACTCCTCTACTTCACCGGCTCCAAGGCGCACAACATCCGCATCCGCGCGATCGCGGTGCGCCATGGCCTCAAGCTCTCCGAGTACGGCCTCTTCGAGACCAAGAGCGGCAAGACGATCGCCTCGCGGAGCGAGGAGGACGTCTACGCCCGGCTCGGCATGGACTGGATCCCGCCGACGCTGCGCGAGGACCGGGGCGAGGTCAAGGCGGCCCTCGAAGGGCAACTCCCCCGGCTGGTCAAGGAGTCCGATCTGCGGGGCGATCTGCACACCCACACCAACCTCACCGACGGGCTGGAGTCGCTGGAGGACATGATCGCCAAGGCGGAGCGGCGCGGCTACGCGTACTACGCCATCACCGATCACGCGCCCAAGCTGTACATGCAGCAGATGACCGAGGAGAAGATGCTGGCCCAGCGGGAGCGGGTGCGCGCGCTCGACCGGGGGCGCGGCCGCGGGGACACCCGGCTGCTGCACGGTGTGGAGCTGAACATCGACGTCGACGGGGACGTGGACTGGCCGCCCGAGTTCCTCGAGGACTTCGATCTGTGCGTGGCCTCGGTGCACACCCAGTTCGGCCTGGACCGCAAGGCCATGACCCGGCGGCTGGTGCGGGCCTGCGAGAACCCGCACGTGCATGTCATCGGCCATCCGACCACCCGGCTGATCGGCAAGCGGCCCGGTATCGACGCCGACTTGGACGAGGTGTTCGCCGCCTGCGCCCGCACGGGCACCGCGCTGGAGATCAACGCCCACCCGAACCGGCTCGACCTGTCGGACGAGAACATCCTGCGGGCCAAGTCGCACGGAGTGGTGTTCGCCCTGGACAGCGACGCCCACTCGACCCGGGACCTGGACAACATGCGGTACGGGGTGGGCATGGCCCAGCGGGGCTGGCTGACCCCGGACGATGTCATCAACACCTGGTCACTCACCCGGCTGCGGCGTTTTCTCCGCAAGGACACGGGGCACCAGCCCCCTACATGACCACCTCCGAATCCGACCGCTCCTACCCCGCCCGTCAGGCACCCGGCGCCGAAACCCTCGCCGAGCTGGACGCACGGGTCATCGACTGCCGTGCCTGCCCCCGGCTGGTCCAGTGGCGGGAGGAGGCCGCCCGCACCAAGCGCCGGGCCTACGCCGACTGGGAGTACTGGGGGCGGCCGGTGCCCGGGTTCGGGCCGCCGGACGCCAGAGTGGCGATCGTGGGGCTCGCACCGGCCGCCCACGGGGGAAACCGCACGGGCCGGATGTTCACCGGCGACCGCGCCGGGGACTTCCTGTACGCCGCGCTGTACGACCTGGGGCTGGCCAGCCAGCCGACCGCCACCCACCGCGGCGACGGTCTGGAGCTCTACGGGGTCAGGATCACCTCGCCGGTGCACTGCGCACCGCCCGCCAACCGGCCCACCCCCGAGGAGCGGGACACCTGCCGCTCGTGGCTGGCCCGGGAGCTGCGGCTGCTGCGGCCGACGCTGCGGACCGCGGTGGTGCTCGGCTCGTTCGGCTGGCAGGCCGTGATGCCCGCCCTGGAGGCGGGCGGATGGGCCGTGCCCCGGCCCCGGCCGGTGTTCGGACACGGCGCCCGGGCCACGCTGCGGGCGGCCGACGACGGGCCGCCGCTCACGCTCTTCGGCTGCTACCACGTGAGCCAGCAGAACACCTTCACCGGGCGGCTCACCCCGGCCATGCTCCGGGAGGTGCTCGGCGCGGCGGCGGAGGCGGCGGGGCTTCCGGTCTCCGGACGGCACAGCTAGGGCCGGAGGGTCAGGGGTCGCGTGGGGCCGTAGGTCTCGTGGGCCGTAGGTCTCGTAGGCCGTAGGCCGTAGGGAAAAGGGGGAGGCCCCGGGCACTGGGGCAGGAGGGCGCCCGGGGCCTCGTTCATGGGGCGGGCCGGATCAGTTGAGACCCTGGCCCGCGACGCTGCCGGTGTCACCGGCCCCGGCGGCTGCGCCCGCGTCACCGGCGCCCGCGTCACCGGCTCCGGCATTGCCCGCACCTGCGGCGTCACCGGCGCCACCCGCCGTATCACCAGCACCACCGGCCGCATCACCAGCACCGCCCGCCGCGTCACCGGCGCCACCGGCCGCATCACCAGCACCACCGGCCGCATCACCGCCACCGGCGCCGCCACCGTCCGCGCCGATGACCGCGCCGGTGGCCTCCAGCGCGGCGGTCACCGGCTGGAAGAACGTCTCGCCGCCCTGGGTGCAGTCGCCGCTGCCGCCGGACGTCAACCCGACCGCCGCGTCCTCGGCGAACATCGCGCCACCGCTGTCGCCGGGCTCGGCGCACACATCGGTCTGGATGAGGCCGTTGACGATGTCGCCGTTGCCGTAGTTCACCGTGGCGTTGAGGCCGGTGACCGTGCCGTCGGTGACCCCGGTCGTGGAGCCGGAGCGCTGCACCTTCAGGCCCACGCTCGCCTCGACGGCGCGCCCGATCTCCTGGGTGGTGCCGTCCTGGAGGTCGACCGTGCTGGACGGCTGGGTGGTGGCGTCGTCGTACATCACCAGCGCGAAGTCGTTCTCGGGGAACTTGGAGTCCTGCACCGTGCCCACCTGCTGGGCCCCGGCCTCGTCCGAGGTCCAGGTCTGGGATTCGTTGCCGCAGTGGCCCGCGGTCAGGAAGCCCGGCGCGCCGTCGACGCTGACGTTGAAGCCCAGCGAACAGCGGGCGCCACCGCCGAAGATGGCATCGCCGCCGTCGAGCCCACCGGCCGCGGCGTCCCCGCCGCCCCCGGCGTCACCCGCACCACCCGCGGCGTCTCCGGCGCCCCCGGCACCGGCGTCACCCGCACCGCCAGCGGCCCCCGCGTCACCCGCACCACCTGCGGCACCGGCCCCCGCGTCACCCGCTCCGCCCGCCGCACCGGCGGCGTCCCCGGCGCCCGCGTCACCGGCGTCACCCGCCGCGTCACCGGCACCCGCGCCGCCGTTGTCGCCGGGTTGGGCCGCCTCCTCGCCGTCGAACTTCTTGAACTCGCCCTTGCTGCGCTTGACGCTGACCATGCCCTCCATCTGGTCCGTGGCCTTGGTCAGCGTGTCCCACTTCGTGCCGGTCACCGTCCGGTCGGCGGTCACCTGGACCTTGTTGGTGACCGGGTCGATCGACCAGGCGGTGCCCGGCACCGACGCATCGCTGCTCAGCGTCTGGGTGGCGGCCTTCAGATCGGCCATGCTGTTCTGGACGACCTTCGCCACGGCGCCCTTGGCCCGGACGGACTCGGCGGAGTCCTCGTCCATCACGTTCATGACCAGCTGGCGGTTGCCATTGTCGTAGTACCAGCCCGCGCCGTTGTCACCGAGGTCCGAGGCGAGACTCCTCGCGAGCTTCACGGCGGCCGGGGACGAGAAGGTCTTGGCGCCCGACGTCTCGTCCGGGTTCGCGTTCGCGTTGGGCAGCAGAATGGCGGCTGCTCCGAGCGCGACGATGGCGGCTCCGGAAATGGCGAGGGTCCGCTTGTTCACACGTCGGTGGCTCAACTCACTGACCTCCAGTCGGGGATGCGCGGCAGGCGTGTGCGGAGCGCTTGCGGCGTTCCGCCACGCCCCCACGCGGGGCCACCACGTCGTACGTGGACGCGTTCGCCCCGCTCTCACCCGTACTCAAGGTCTGATGAATTGCTGCGCCGGACGATCCGGATCGGTAGGCTCCGCCGGTTCGGCCGATCGTCCCGGCTACGGAGTGTCCGTCGGACCACGCGCCGGAGCCGCATATCGATGCTCCCCCTTCCCACAACAGCCCGCCGCAGGCGTCACGATCCGCCGGACACCCCCTGACCGCGCTCGGCGGCCTCCGCCTGGGCGCGCAGCTCCCACACCTCGCCGAGCGCCATCCGCTCCGCCTCGGCGGGGGAACCGCCGGTGTCCTCGAAGTGGTCGACGTACGCGCCGATGAACTCCTGCCAGCGCTGGTTGGCCGGGTCCTCGTCCAGCGCCGCCATCGCGGCGGCGAAGTCCTCGCAGTCCACGAGGTGGAAGAGATGGCGCCCGCTGCGCCAGATCCGCCAGTTGGTGATCCCGGCCCGGCGCAGCGCCGCCAGCAGGTCCTCCGGGACCGTGGCGTGCACCTGCTCATAACCGGACTCCTGGCCCTCCTTGAGAACCGAGTGCAACGCCACCCGCATCGGCGTTCCTCCTTCTTCCGCTGCTTCCCCATGCCGGGCGGCCACGGCGGCCGCCCGTCAACGGTCCATGATGCAGCGCTCATCCCTTCTGTTCGACGCGCACCCAGTCCCGTATGAGGAACAGCGGCAGCAGGCCGGGAGCGTCTCGCGCCGACCGAACGGGCCCATGTGGACCGGCCACTGCCCACGCCTTTCCCTCTTGAACACAACGGCCAGGGGCGCGGCCGACCGCAAATCTCCCCAGCTTCCCCCGAACCAGGGGATCTACCGGGCAGTTGACGTTCACAAGGCATCAACATGTAAGGACTGCGGTCACAACTCTTGACGAGTCGTTCACATGGATGAAGCATGCGACGGCGAGAGAGCGCTCCCTCACCCCCCATTCCGTTCATTTACTGAACCAGGAGAGACGCCCCCATGACGCCTTCCCCCACGCCTCCCCCCACGTCCTCCTCCGGCCGCTCCGCGGTCGGCCGCCGGGCGGTGCTCGGCGCCGCGGCCGCCGTCGCATCGGCTCCCGCCCTCGGCGGCCTGGCCACTTCCGCTGCCGCCGCCCCCTCGGGCCGGGGCAAGAGCCCCAAGGCCCTGCCGGGCGGGGGCGACCTCGGTCCGAACGTGATCGTCTTCGACCCGTCCACGCCCGGCATCCAGGCCAAGCTGGACGAGGTGTTCAAGAAGCAGGAGTCGGCGCAGTTCGGCACCGGGCGCTACGCCCTGCTGTTCAAGCCCGGCAGCTACCACGGGCTCAACGCCCAGATCGGCTTCTACACCTCCATCGCCGGGCTGGGGCTGTCCCCCGACGACACGACCATCAACGGCGACATCACGGTGGACGCCGGGTGGTTCAACGGCAATGCCACCCAGAACTTCTGGCGCTCGGCGGAGAACCTCGCGGTCGTACCGGTCAACGGCACCAACCGCTGGGCCGTGGCACAGGCGGCCCCCTTCCGGCGGATGCACGTCCGCGGCGGGCTCAACCTCGCCCCCGACGGCTACGGCTGGGCGAGTGGCGGGTACATCGCGGACAGCCGCATCGACGGCCAGGTCGGGCCGTACTCCCAGCAGCAGTGGTACACCCGCGACAGCGCCATCGGCGGCTGGCTCAACGGCGTGTGGAACATGGTCTTCTCCGGTGTGGAGGGCGCGCCCGGGCAGAGCTTCCCCAACCCGCCGTACACCACGCTCAACACCACCCCGGTCTCCCGGGAGAAGCCCTTCCTGTACCTCAACGGCGGCGAGTACCGGGTCTTCCTGCCCGAGAAGCGCACCGACGCCCGCGGTGTCACCTGGGGCAACGGCACCCCCAGAGGCACCTCGCTGCCGCTGTCGCAGTTCTACGTGGCCAAGCCCGGCGTCACCGCGGCCACCCTCAACGAGGCGCTCACCCAGGGGCTGCATCTGCTGCTCACCCCGGGGATCTACCACCTCGACCGGCCGGTGCAGGTGAACCGCGCGAACACCGTCGTCCTCGGGCTCGGCTACGCCACGCTCGTCCCCGACAACGGCGTCACCGCGCTGAAGGTCGCCGATGTCGACGGGGTGCGGCTGGCCGGTTTCCTCATCGACGCCGGGCCGGTCAACTCCGCCACGCTGCTGGAAGTCGGTCCGCAAGGGGCCTCGGCCGACCACTCGGCCAACCCCACCACCGTCCAGGACGTGTTCATCCGCATCGGTGGCGCGGGCCCCGGCAAGGCCACCACCAGCATGGTGATCAACAGCCGGCACACCATCGTCGACCACACCTGGGTCTGGCGCGCCGACCACGGCGACGGGGTCGGCTGGGAGACCAACCGCGCCGACTACGGCGTCCGGGTCAACGGCGACGACGTGCTGGCCACGGGGCTGTTCGTGGAGCACTTCAACAAGTACGACGTGCAGTGGTTCGGGCAGCGGGGCCGGACCATCTTCTTCCAGAACGAGAAGGCGTACGACGCCCCGAACCAGGCGGCCATCCAGAACGGCTCGATCAAGGGCTACGCCGCCTACAAGGTGGCCGATTCGGTGACCACGCACGAGGGATGGGGGCTCGGCAGCTACTGCTACTACAACGTCGACCCCAGCATCGTGCAGCACCACGGCTTCGCCGCGCCGAACGCCCCGGGGGTGAAGTTCCACAATCTGCTGGTCGTCTCGCTCGGCGGCCAGGGCCAGTACGAGCGCGTCATCAATGACACCGGATCTCCCACCTCGGGCACCTCCACCGTGCCGTCCACCGTGGTGTCATATCCCTGATCTACGATGCCTCGCGGGTCGGTGCCCCCGGTGAACCGCCCCTCGAAGTGCCGACCGCCCAGGAAGGACCACACGCCATGGCCACCACCCCCGTGCGCGACCGCTCCACGATCATGGTGCTCAACGGACCGAACCTGAACCTCCTGGGCCGCCGGCAACCCGAGATCTACGGCACCGACACCCTGGCCGACATCGAGAAGCTGGTGGCGGAGACGGCCGCGCCGTACGGTCTGACGACCGACTGCCGGCAGAGCAACCACGAGGGCCAGCTGATCGACTGGATCCACGAGGCCCGGGAGCGCCACGCGGCGGTCATCATCAACCCCGCGGGGTACTCCCACACCTCCGTCGCCCTGCGCGACGCCCTGGCCACCTGCGACGGTCTGCCGATCCTGGAGGTGCACATCTCCAACATCCACCAGCGGGAGGCCTTCCGGCACCACTCCTATGTCTCCGCGCTGGCCAGCGGGGTGATCGCCGGTTGCGGTGTCCAGGGCTACGCGTTCGCCGTGGAGCGGGTGGCGGCCCTGCTGGCCGCCGCCAAGGCGTAGGCGTAGGCGTAGGCGTGGGCGTGGGCGTGGGCGTGGGCATGCGACATCTCAGGGCCCGATCAGACCTCAGGCCCTGATCACGCGGACACCGGCCTCGGTGTACGGAGCGACCAGTTCCTCATCGGCGCCGGTGTCCGTGATCAGCACATCGATCTCGTCCAGTGCGCAGATCCGGGCGAATGCCCGGCGGCCCAGCTTGGAGCTGTCGGCCACGACCACCACCCGGGCGGCCCGGCCGGCCATGAGGTGGTTGATGCTGGCCTCCCCCTCATGGTGGGCGGTCGCGCCCTGGACCGTGTCCAGCGCGTCCACACCGAGGATCGCCAGATCCAGCGACACCTGGTCCAGCACCCCGGTGGCCAGCGGCCCCATCAGCTCGAAGGACTGCGGACGAGCGACCCCGCCGGTGAGTACGATCTTCACCTGGGGGCGCACCGCCAGCTCATTGGCGATGTTCAGGGCGTTGGTGACGACCGTGACGGCCGGGCCGCCGCCCGACGCGGACAGGTCGCCGCGCGTGGAGATGGCGCGGGCGACCTCGGTGGTGGTCGTCCCGCCGTTGAGCCCCACGATCGAGCCCGGCTCTGCCAACCGGGCCGCGGCCGCCGCGATGCGCTGCTTCTCCGAGGCGCGCCGGGCGGTCTTGTAGCGCAGCGGAAGGTCGTACGAGAGGTTGTGCGCGACCGCGCCGCCGCGGGTGCGCGTCAGCATCTGCTGCTGAGCGAGTTCATCCAGGTCACGCCGGATGGTCGCGGCGGACACCGCCAGCTCGGCGGCCGCCTCCTCGACATCGATCCTGCCGTCCCTGGCCAGCAGATCCAGCAGGGCGTTCCAGCGCTCGGGCCGTTTCACGCCGATCACCCTACCCCTCCTCCCCGCACACGGCGGCTCTGGACTTCCGTGCGTAATTCTGCGCATTATCAGGCCGTACGAAACAACTCCGCGCATGCATACTGCTCGGGTCATCCGTGCGACGAGGGGAGTCCCATGAGCCACACCGAGGCCGAGATCGCGAGCCAGCCCGACTGCTGGCGGCGTGCCATCGCCCTGGCCCGGGATCCGGAGGGGCCCGTACGGGCGGCGCTGCCCCGGGCGGGCGAGCGGGTCGCCGTCGTCGGCTGCGGCACCTCGTGGTTCATCGCCCAGTCGTACGCGGCGCTGCGCGAGGCGGCGGGCCAGGGCGAGACGGACGCGTTCGCGGCGTCGGAGATGCCGCTCGGCCGTGCCTACGACCGGGTGGTCGCGCTGTCCCGGTCCGGCACCACGACCGAGGTGCTGGAACTGCTCGGCGCGGTGCGCGGCCGGGTGTCCACCACCGTCGTCACGGCGGTTCCCGACTCCCCCGTCGTGGGCGCCGCGGACGCCGCGGTGGTGCTCGACTTCGCCGATGAGCGGTCGGTGGTGCAGACCCGCTGGGCCACCACCGAACTCGCCCTGCTCCGCGCCCACTTGGGCGCGCCACTGGAGCACCTGGAGGCGGACGGGGAGGCGGCGCTCGCCGAGCCGCTGCCCGGACCGCTCGTGGACGCCGGGCAGTTCACCTTCCTCGGGCGGTGCTGGACCTACGGGGTCGCGCAGGAGGCCGCGCTCAAGATGCGCGAGGCGGCGGGGGCGTGGACCGAGGCGTATCCGGCCAAGGAGTACCGGCACGGCCCGATCAGCGTGACCGGCCCGCGGAGCGTGGTGTGGTGGCTGGGCGAGGGGGTGTCGGACGTGGCGGACGAGGAGATCACCCGCACCGGTGGCCGGGTCGCCGGCTTCGGCCGCGACCCGCTGGCCGAACTGGTGGTGGTGCAGCGGCTCGCGGTCGCGATCGCGGCGGCGCGCGGGCTCGACCCCGACGAGCCGCGCCATCTCACCCGCTCGGTGCTCCTCGGCTGAGCAGAGCCGAGCGGAGGTGGGCAGGGCTGAGCGGGGCCGATCGGGCCGCGCGCGCCGCTCGGGTACGGGCGGGCCGCTCGGGTACGGGCGGGCCGCTCGGGTACGGGCGGGCCGCGGGATACGGGACAGGGCAGGAACACGGGAACGGGCGGAAGGAGCCGGTAGATGCCGCTGGTGGCCACCGGGGAGATCGTCGGGGCGGCCGCACGGGCCGGGCTCGGCGCGGGTGCGTTCAATGTCATCCAGATCGAGCACGCCCAGGCCATCGTGGCCGGGGCGGAGGCGGCGGGCACGCCGGTGATCCTCCAGATCAGCGAGAACGCGGTGCGGTATCACGGCGCCCTGGCCGCCATCGGACGGGCGACCGTGGAGGTGGCCCGCGCGGCGCGGGTGCCGGTGGCCGTGCATCTGGACCACGCCACCGGGCCCGAGCTGGTGCGGGAGGCGGTGGACCTCGGCTTCGGCTCGGTGATGTTCGACGCCTCGGCCCTGGACTACGACGGCAATGTGGCGGCGACCGCCGAGGTGGCGGCCGACTGCCATGCCCACGGAGTGTGGGTGGAGGCCGAGTTGGGCGAGGTGGGCGGCAAGGACGGCGTCCACGCGCCGGGCGCCAGGACCGACCCGGCCGAGGCCGCCGCGTATGTGGCGGCCACGGGCGTGGACGCGCTCGCGGTCGCGGTGGGCACCTCGCACGCCATGGTCGTCAAGGCCGCGGTGGTGGATCTGCCGCTGGTCGCGGCGCTCCGCGCGGCCGTACCGGTACCGCTGGTGCTGCACGGCTCCTCCGGGGTGCCCGAGGCGGATCTGACCCGGGCGGTGGAGGCGGGGCTGACGAAGGTGAACATCGCCACCCATCTGAACGTGGCCTTCACCCGGGCGATCCGCGACCATCTGGCAGGCCACCCCGAGGTGGTCGACCCCCGCCGGTATGTCGCGGCCGCACGGGACGCGGTGGCGCGCGAGGTGACGCGGCTGCTGAAGCTGGTGCGGGCCACGGACTGAGGACCGCGCGGAGGAACCACGCTCCGGGCATCACGCACCCAATAATCATGGCCTGAGAGCGCCTGCGGGAGGCTGCTGCGGGAAGCTGGTGCGAACGCCGCCGATTCGCGCGGCAATACGCATCGGCTTCCGCGGCGCCAGCCTATTGACATGATCTTATCAACTCACCCAAGATGCCCCCCGTCGAGGTTAGGAAAGGTTCCTAACAAAGGGGTGTCCTATGCGCAAGCGTTTCGCGTTCGTGATCGCCACGGCCGGTCTGCTGGCCGGCTCCGTCACCGCCGGCGCCCACGCCAACACCCGGGGCCCCGCGCCGGCCCCCGCGTCCACCAAGGAGGGCACGGTCACCGCGGCGCAACTGCTCGCCAAGGTCCGGAGCTGTTCCCAGATATCCAGTGGCAAGTACCGCACCGACGAGGAGACATCGGCCACCGTCCCGGTCTGCGGCGCCAATGGGGCGGTCTTCTGGAAGGCCGACATGGACGTCGACTGCGACGGCCAGGTGACCTCCCGGTGCAACGGGGACACCGACCCGTGGTTCCAGGACGACACCGCCTTCCACCAGTCGGACGGCAAGCCCCTCATCGCCGACAAGCTGCCGTATGTCGTGGTGCCGAGCCCGAGTTCCACCTGGGACTACCGGCAGGCCGGCATCAAGGGCGGCGGTGTGGTCGCGGTCATCTACAACAACAAGGTCGAGTACGCGGTGGTGGGCGACACCGGGCCGAACAAGATCATCGGTGAGGCGTCCTACGCCACGGCCAACGCGCTCGGCATCGATCCCGACCCGGAGACCGGCGGCGCCGAGTCGGGGGTGACGTACATCCTCTTCAAGAACTCCTCCGTCTCCCCCATCGAGAACCACGACAAGGCCGTGTCGGTCGGCGACGGCCTGGCGAAGCAGTTCGTCCAGAACAACTGATCCGCCATCATCGGAGAACGTGCGTCACAGCCGCACGTTCTCCGATGATTTTTCCCGGCCCCGGCGGTCTGCACCGGTGAACGCCGCGACAGGAGGTGGACGTTGACCGGTCCCGAGCCCGAGAATCCGCCCATGCCGCCCCCGGCCGTGCTGGTGCTGGCCCAGCCGGTCACCCGCGCCGAGGTGGCGCGGCTGTGCGAGCGGCTGTCTGCGCTGGCGCGCCGCGCCGGTCCGGGGCCGGTCACCGTGGACGTGGGCGGGGTGGGACGGCCGGACCTGGCCGTGATCGAGGCCCTGGCCCGGCTGCGGCTGACCGCCGGTCGGCTGGGGCGCGGGATCCAGCTCCGCAACGCCCGCGGCGAACTGCGGCGGCTGCTCGCCTGGACGGGGCTGGACGAGGCCCTGTCGGCCCCCGCGGCGTTAGGCCACGCCCTCGGGCCCGAGCCGGGCGGGGAGGCCGAACAGCGGGAAGAGGCGCTCGGTGTCCAGGAAGGAGTTGAGCCCGGTGATCCGGCCCCCTGATATCTCCAGGACCTGAAGCGCCCAGGGCTCATGGTGGCCGTCGGCGCCGCCCGGGCGGTACTGGCCGAAGGCGGGCATGCCGTTGGCCACGGTCGGGACCAGACGGGAGCCGCGGCAGCCGATGCCATGGCCCAGCAGCCACTGGCGGATGTCCTCGTGGCCGCGCAGCCACAGCTCGTACGGCGGCATGGAGAGCGTGGCGTCCTCGTGCAGCAGCGCGGTGAGGGAGTCCAGGTCATAGCGCTCGAAGGCGTCCACATAGCGGGCCAGCAGCGCGCGCTGCTCCTCGTCCAGCGGCTTGACCGGGTCGGAGTCGCTGACCTGGCTCGCGGCGAGGGTGGCCCGGGCGCGCTGCAGCGCGCTGTTGACCGACGCGACGGTGGTGCCCAGCAGCTCGGCGACCTCGCTCGCCTTCCACGCCAGCACCTCGCGCAGGATCAGCACCGCCCGCTGGCGGGGCGCCAGATGCTGGAGCGCGGCGATGAACGCGAGCCGCACCGCGTCCCGCTGGGCCGCCACCTCGGCGGGGTCTCCCCCGTCCGGCAGCACCTGGCCGTCCGGGACCGGCCCGATCCAGGTGGCCTCCGGCTGCTCGGCGAGCGTGGCCGGGAAAGGCGTGGCCGCGGAGGTCAGATCCATGGGCCGGGCCCGCCGCTTGCTCCCGCTGAGCATGTCCAGGCACACATTGGTGGCGATGCGGTAGAGCCACGACCGCAGCGCGGACCGGCCCTCGAAACGGTCCAGCCCCCGCCAGGCGCGCACCATCGTCTCCTGCACCGCGTCCTCGGCCTCGAAGGCCGAGCCCAGCATCCGATAGCAGTAACCGGTCAGCTGCGTGCGGTACGGCTCCAGCTGGAGCTCGACACCGGTCGCGCCGTCCACCGCCGCCACATCACTCATCGCCGCACCTCGATCGCTTCGATCGCTCTTCGGACTGCCATGGGGGCCAAACCTAGCGGGCCCCACTGACAACGGCGCCGACCTGCGGAAACGACAGTCGGCTCGGGGCGCCGGACGGGTGACTCAGGACACTGGGCGGGCGCTGACCGCGGCGGCGTGCACCTGATGACCGCCGCTGGCGATCATCCGTACCTCCGCGCGGTCGCTGATCTCCGCCCGTACGATGCCGGTGTCGTCCGCGTACACGGGGTGGCCGCCCGGACCGCTGCTCTCCGTGCGGTGCACCACCACGACGTCCTCGGCTCCCGGGTCCGGGGCGGTCGTATCCACGAAGACCAGCTCATACCTCTCTCGGCTCCGCATCACGCCCTCCTCCGCACCGACCCGCCCCCGTCATCTCAAACCGGGACATTCAACACTATCGCTCGGGCCGGGCGGCGCAAGAGGTTCGGTACTCACCGCGGTGCGGCGGCCTTCGCGGCGTCCGTGGCCGTGGGCTCCTCCACCGCCTCCTCCTCGAGCGGCGCCCTGTCCAGGTGCAGCATGGGCGCGAGGACGGGGCCGAACAGGGTCGCCACGGTGATGGAGCCCAGGGTGATGGCCCAGGCGAACGGGCCGAGCGGGGTGCAGTCGAAGAACTGGCTGACGCCCGGGGTCTGGATGATGCCGGCGAGCACCGCGGCGGAGCCCAGGCCGGCGATCAGGACGTGCCGGTCCAGGCCGCCCGTCGTCAGGGTCTGCGCCAGCTGGGTGCCGACCAGGGCGGCGAGCGCCACCGTACTGGCCCGGCGGCCCCGGCCGGTGACCCGGGCGCCGGTCCACGCCAGTCCGGCCCCGGCGGCCGTGATGACGCCCCGCAGCAGCATCTCCTTGGTGAGCGCCACGCCCAGCGAGCGGCTGGGGCCCTCCTTGAGCAGCCGTTCGCCGGTGTGCCCGGTGGGCTCGCGCACCGCGATGGCGAGCGCGGGCGCGAGGTCGGTCAGCAGGTTGACCAGCATGATCTGACGCGCGCTCAGGGGTGTGGTACCGGTCAGGGCGGAGATCGCCACGCTGAAGGTGACCTCGCCGAAGTTGCCGCCGATGAGGATGGCGAGTGCGGCCCGGACCGAGGCCCACATGGCGCGCCCCTCCATCAGGGCCGAGACGATGGTCTCCAGGCGGTCGTCGGTGACGACCAGGTCCGCCGCGGCGGTCGCGGCGGGGGTGCCGCGCCGCCCCAGGGCGATCCCGACGTCCGCGAGCCGGATCGCGGGGGCGTCGTTGGCGCCGTCGCCGGTCATGGCCACCACCCGGCCGAGGCGCTGGTACGCCTGGACGATACGGACCTTGTGGTGCGGGCTGCACCGGGCGATCACGTCCACCGTGGGCAGCAGCTCGTCCAGCCGCGCGTCGTCCATCTCGTCCAGCTCGGGGCCGGTGCTCACCTTGGGCTCGGGGACGTCCATGACGGTGGCCGCGATGGCGTCCGCGGTGGCGGGGTGGTCGCCGGTGAGCATCACGGTCTGCACCCCGGCCTCGCGCAGCCGCTCGGTGGCCGGTCCCGCGCTGGTGCGGACGGGGTCGGCGAGCGCGATGAAGCCGAGGAAGTCCAGGTCCCGCACGGTGTCGTCGGTAAGGTCCTCGCCCTCCCGCATCGGGCGCTCGGCCACCGCCAGCACCCGCCGCCCCGCTCCGGCCAGCTCCTCGGCGGCGTCGGCCAGCTTCTTGATGTCCTCCGCGTCCAGTGGGGTGGCCCGTCCGGTGCCCGGTGCGCGCCGCCGGGCGACCCGCTCCAGGACGCCCTCGGGCGCTCCCTTGACGCTGAGCAGCGCGCCGTGCGAGGTGCGCCCGGCGGTGGCGTGGTAGGCGCGGGAGGGTTCGAAGGGCAGCGAGTCGGTACGGCGCCAGCGGGGCGCCCCGCGCCGCACCCCGACCCCGGCCCGGCGCGCCCCGACGCTCACCGCGCGGTCGGTCTGGTGCGCCATGGGCTCGGCCTGGCGGGCCGGCGGGGTCGCGCGCAGGGCGGCGGCGAGCACCGCCTTACGGGGCGCGTCGAGCCGGTCGGCGGGTTGCGGGCCGCCGCCGTCGCTGACGGCGGCGAGCTGGAGGCTGCCCTCGGTGAGGGTCCCGGTCTTGTCGAAGCACAGCACGTCGGCCCGGCCGAGGGCCTCGATGGTGCGGGGGTTGCGGACCAGGGCGCCGAGGTCGGCCAGCCGCCGGGCGGCGGCCAGCTGGGCGGCGTTCACCAGGAACGGGAGCCCTTCGGGGACGGACGCCACGGCGAGGTTGACGGCGGAGGCGAGGTTCTCGGTGAGCGGGAGGCCGTGCAGCAGTCCGGCGCCGGCGACCGCGGCGGCGGACCCGACCGCGATGGGCACGCTGGACCGGGTGAGCGCGGTCAGCCGCGCCTCGACACCGGTGACGGGGGCGGCCTGGCGTGCGGTGGCCAGGCTGCGGCCGACCTCGGTGGCCGGTCCGGTGGCCACGACGACGGCCTCCGCCCGCCCCGCGGAGACCGTGGTGCCCTCGTAGAGCATCGACCGGCGCTGGGTGAGCTGGGCGCCGACGACCGGTGCCGGGGACTTGTGCACCGGAAGGGACTCGCCGGTCAGCGAGGACTCGTCGACCTCGAGCCCCTCGGCCTCCAGCACCCGGCAGTCGGCGGGCACCACGTCCTCCGGGCCCAGCACGACGATGTCGCCGGGGACCAGGTCCCCGGCGGTCACCAGGCGTTCCGTACCGCCCCTGCGGACCCGGGCGCCGATCGCCGACCGGGCGAACAGCTCGGACAGCGCCCGCTCGGTCCTGACCCGCTGGAACCCGCCGACGAGCGCGGAGACGCCGGTGATGGCGGCCACCAGCGCGGCGTCGGTGCGCGAGCCCACGGCGGCGGCCAGGGCGGCCCCGGCGGCCAGCACCGGGGTCAGCGGGTTGGCGAGCTCCTCGATGAACGCGGCGGGCAGGGTGGTGCCGGTGGGCTCGCCCCGGCGCGGCCCCTGCGCGGTGCGGGACGCCGCCTCCTCCGGGGCCAGCCCGTCGGGCCCGGTCCGCAGCCGCTCCAGCACCCGGGGGACGGGCATCAGATACCAGGGGGTGGTGGTCACCGGCGGGTCCATGGGGCGGGCCAGGAGCTGGCGCGCCCGCCAGTTGCCCAGGGCGAAGGCCAGGGTCCCCGCGGTGGTACCGGCCGCCGCGCCGCGCGCGGTGGCCTGGTTCGGGGGCGCCTGGAGGGCGGCCACCGCGCCGATGGCGCTGCCGCCGGCGGACAGCAGGGCGCTCTCCCGGTCGACCCGCGCGGCCACGCCGACGGCGTCCACGATGAGTCCGGCCGACTCCAGGTCGGCGCCGACGAGCAGATGGGCGCCCCAGGCGGGGGGCTCGCCCTCGCGGTGCACCCCGATACCGCAGTCGGCGGCCCCCAGGGCCCGGCGGTTGCCGGAGAGCAGCAGCACCACGGCGCCGTCGGCCTGGAGGGAGCGTACGGAGGCCACGAGGCGGCCGCCGGAGGGCACCACCGCGTCGGCGAAGGTGATGCCCGTGGGGTGCGGCCGGTCGGTGGCCAGGACGATGCGGGACCCGGCCCGCCGGGCGGCGGCGGCCACGGCCTCGGCGCCGGGCACGGTCTGCGGGGCGAGGCCCACCACCGCCTGGAGCTTGCTCCCCCGGGCCAGGCCGAGCACCCGCTCGCTGCCCCTGCGGCGGAGCTTCGCCGCGGTCTGCTGGCCGGTGCGGCCCGTCAGCTCCAGCGTGTCCAGGGCGCCGAGCACCCATCCGCCCGCGCGGCGGGTCTCCAGGGGCTCATCGGGGTCGAAGAGGTCGAAGAGCCGGTCGGCGGTCCGCTCGGGGTCGGCGCCGCCGAGGAGTTCCAGGTCGATGGGTTCGTAGCGGTCGCCGCGCAGCGCCGCCTCGTCCAGCACCACGGTGTCGACCTGGCCCAGCCGCCGCAGCGCGCTGCGGTCCATGGCCAGGACGCCGCGCAGCGCCAGGAACCGGCCGAGGCTGGTCGCGAATCCCTCCCGGCCGGCCCCGGGCGCCTTGGGCACGGAGGAGAACCCGACGGCGAGCCCGCGGCGCGGACCGGCGAAGGGGACGGCGAGGGCACCGGCCGCGGCCCCCGCGGCCATGGAGAGCTCCGCGAAGCGCTCCACGGTGTCCTTGGGGGACGGGCCGGGCCGCTCGACCACGATGGGCTCGGCCACCACGTCCCGGGGGCCGTGCACCAGATGCGGCTCCATCGCCGCCCAGGCCCGGCCCTCCGCCTCCGCCTCCCACCACAGGGCCATCCGCTGGATGAGGTCGAGCACGAGCCCCCCGCCGCTGGTGGCCACGCCCTGGGTCAGCGCGCTCAGCACCGGCAGCGTCGGCTCGGTCGTCCGGCCGCGGGTGATGGCCAGGGCGAGGCGCCGCAGGCGGGGGTGGTTCTGGATGACGGACATGGTGGCGGCCACCTCGGTGGGCAGCTTGAGCCAGGGGGCCAGGCGCAGCGCGGTGGCCACGCTCAGCCCCACGACGTCCGCGGCCACGACGGCCAGCGACTGGGCCTCCCTGGCGCCGCCGGAGGGGTGGCGGGGCTCCGGGGCCCATTCGTCGAACTCTTCGGTGGGTCCGGCGGGCTCCTGGAGTTCCGCGCGCTCGATCCGGGCGATCAGGTCCTGCTCGGACGGGGGCGGCTTGCCCACGGCCACCACGACCCGTTCGGAGGGCGCGTTCACACGTGCCCACTGCACTCGCGGATGCTCCTCGAGCGCCAGCTCCACCCGGCGGGCCACCTGCTCACCGCCGATGCCGTGCACCCCGCGGACCTCGATGTAGTACCGCCCCGGGTAGGACCAGATCCCGCGCTCGGAGGGCCGGACCAGCCGTCCGACGGCTCCGGCGGCATCCCGCACCCCCGCGGTCACACCGCCCTTGAGGGGTGCGAGAAGCAGCGAAGGCGGCAGGGGCAGGCGCAGCGCTGACAGCGACAGCAGCGGTGACATCAAAGGAACCTCCGCTCTCCGGGCAGCCTGCCCGGTTCATCCCTATTACCCTGAAAAGGGAAGAAGATTCCATCCGTCATCACCGTGTGGACGTGAGACCAGTGACCACTCCCTCTACTTCACGCAAGCGCAGTTCCCCGACCGCCGCGAAGAAGACGGCATCGCCGGCGCGCGGCGGCAAGTCGACGACGAAGTCCCAGATCACGTCGGCCACCTCGAAGCCCTCGCAGGCCAAGAGGACGACGAAGTCCACCAGGCCGTCGAAGACCACACAGCGGCAGCGGACGGCGAAGGCCGCCAAGGGCCCCATGGAGACATCGCGCAGCGACGGCAAGCGCCGCCTGACCGTCACGGTGCCCACGTTCAACGCCATGGGCCACGCCACGAAGGAGGGGTTCGACACCGTCGGGCACGCCACCAGGGAAACCCTGGACACCATGGGCCACGCCACGAAGGAGACCTTCGGAACGGTCGGCCACGCCACCACCCGTGCGACCGGTGGCGCGGCGAGGGCGGCGATGAAGCCGATCGAGATGGCCCGCCGGGTACTGCCCGCCAAGGGCGGACTCCCGCTGTACGTGGGGCTCGGCGCGCTGGGCGCCGTGGAGGTCATCGAATGGCCGGTGGCCGTCGGCATCGGAGTCGGTTACGCGGTGCTACGCAAGGGCGGCATCATGGCCGAGCCGTCCGAGGAGCGCGGCGCGGGTCGCGGCGAGGGCCGCACCGCGGGTCGATCGAGTTCGAGGAGCGCCCGCTCCGGGAGCCGTTCGCGGACGCGGAAGTCCGCCAAGGCCGCGGCGTAACGTTTCGACCAGCGGCTTCGCGCCGTGTCGATTCCACCCGCAAAGCGGTCAAGAAACGGGCAGAACTCTGCCGGAAACGGGCACCCCACGGTCACCGTAGCGTTGGTATACACCAGGAAGCGGACCTAACACCCGTCACTGAATTCCCCCTGGGGTCCGGCGCATTGCGTGGCCGCGATGCGCCAACCCTCCGTCACCTGGGGGTTCACCCGAGACGGACTGACCACTCCGTCACGAACCGACCGAAAGCGGTGACTCCTCTTGGCCCTCCCCCACAGCGCTCAGAGTGCCCCTCGAGTGCCCGGACAGGCAGTGCCCGCCGCCTCGCGGCACGCCACCGGAATGGCCACACTCGCCCCCGACCTCCATGTGGTGGCCGGGGACGAGGACTTCTTCCGACACTTCGGCGCGTCGTCCGCCGAGTTGTGCGGCCGCAGCCTGTTCGACCTGCTGCACCCCAGCGCCCCCTCCGTCCTGCGGGAACACTTCTCACGGCTGCACGACGGCCGGCGCACCCGCTTCACCGAGCGCGTCCTCGGCTACCACTCACGGGGCCGGGTGTTCTCGGGCAAGCTGACCGGCACGGCCATCCAGGGCCGGTCCGACCGGCTCGCGGCCATCGTCGTGATGGTCAAACCGGATGACGAACGACCAGAGGAGGAACCGACTCCCACCAGCCAGAAGCTGCTGTCGCCGCTGGAGGCACGGATACTCGAGGGGGTGGCCACCGGCGCGTCGACCGTGCAGATGGCCGCCAAGCTCTACCTCAGCAGACAGGGCGTCGAATACCACGTGGGATCCATGTTGCGGAAGATGAAGGCACCCAACCGGGCGGCCTTGGTCTCGCGTGCCTACGCGGCCGGCGTGCTGACCGTCGGCACCTGGCCGGCCCGCGTTCGCCCGGAATTCATCAAGTAGCGCACCTCATGTGACGGCGCGTCATGCCGAACAGGCCCGGGGCGGCACCGCCCCGGGCCTGTCGTCTTCGGCCACCCGGCCGATACGCCACGGCTCCCGCCACCCGGCCGATACCCCACGGGTCCCGCGTGGCGCGCCTCCGTCGCTCAGTAGGCTGAGACGGCCATGCGTTCACTCCCCACCGGTTCGCGCACCGCGCGACGACGCCCCCGCCCCAGGCTGCCCCGCGGCCTCCTGCCCGCCGTGGTGGCCGCGTGCGCCGCCGTGACCGCCGCGGGGTGCGCGGCCCAGGCCGGGGTGCGGGACGACGGCGCGGCGCCCTCGCTGTCGGCGCCGGCCAGCGCGGTTCCGCTGTGGCCGCGGTACACCCCCTCGGCCGTGACCTCGCCCCGCCAGAAGCCCGACTTCGCCCGCTATCTGCCGGTGGACAAGGTCAAGGTGCCCTCGGGCGGCCTGGCCGCCCTGTCCGCGCAGAACCTGCTGCTCCACGACCCCAATGTGCCGGAGGTTGTGCAGAAGGAGGTCTCCCTGTGCCCGGACGGCGGCTACTGCCCGCTGCGGGAGACCGTCCACCGCGATCTGACCGGCGACGGCCGGGACGAACTGGTGGTGGCGGCCGATCTGCCGGCGTTCGAGCGGACGCTGCTTCAGGTCTACACCGCCTCGGGCCGCACGGTCCGCCCCGTGCTGATCTACTGGGGCCCGCCCGGGCTCACCGGCGAAACCTTCGGCCGCGATCTGCTGATCTCCGCGATCGGCGAGGACGGCCGGGTCACCACCCGCTTCCGCTGGAACGGCACCGTCATGGCCGCCGTGACGCCCGAGGACGGCACGGCCACCCGTACCCCCGTCCCGGAGGGCGGCGCGGCCACCCTGGCCCCCATCCCGGAGGAGGGCGCGGCCGCCCGGCCCGCCGCCCCCGGCGCCGCACCGGAGGCCGCGCCGAGCAGCACCGGCACAGCGGCGGACACGGGCACCCGTACGGAGACGAGGACCACGCGATGACCACCGCCTTCACCCCGCCCGGCCCCGGCTCCCCGACCGAGGCGCATCTGCTGCTCGTCGAGGACGACGAGGTGATCCGCAATACGGTGCGGATGGCCCTGGAGCGGTACGGCTTCACCGTGTCCACCGCGGGCGACGGCCTCACCGGGCTGGAGATCTTCCGGGAGAGACAGCCCGATCTGCTGCTGCTGGATGTGATGCTGCCCGAGCTGGACGGCATCGGGCTGTGCCGCCGGGTCCGCGAGTTCAGCCTGGCGCCGATCCTGATGATGTCCGCGCGCGGTGACTCCCTGGACGTGGTCTCCGGTCTCGAGGCGGGCGCCGACGACTACGTGGTCAAGCCGTGCGAGAGCGCGGTCCTGGTGGCCCGTATCCGCTCGCTGCTGCGCCGCGCCTCCTTCACCCCGGTGGCCCGCGCCCCGCGCGCCGAGGCGGGCGGCGGGGCTCCGGACGCGGACGGCGCGGCCGGTCCCGACACCCTCGTCTTCGGCGATCTGTCCATCGACACCCGCGGCATGGAGGTGCGCCGCGCGGGAGAACCGCTGGCCCTGACCCCCACCGAACTGCGGATGCTGCTGGAGTTCGCCGGCTCGCCCGGTGTGGTGCTGGAGCGCCGGACGCTGCTCAGCCGGGTCTGGGACCACGCGTGGCAGGGCGACACCCGTGTGGTCGACCTCCATGTGCAGCGGCTGCGGGCCAAGATAGGCGCCGAACGGATCGAGACGGTCCGCGGCTTCGGCTACAAGCTGCGGCGCTGACGATGACGCTGAGATGGCGGATCGTCGCCCTGGTGGCGGCGGCGACCTGTGCCGCCGCGGCCGCGGTGGGCGTCCTGGTGCACAACGCCTCGCGCGACCGCGAACTGTCCCAGGCGCGCGACGGGGCGCGGACCACGCTCGACCGCGCCGCGGTCATCTACGCCCGCACCGGCGGCCTCCAGGGCTCCGGCGCGGTGCTGGACGCGCCCGGGCTCCCCGGGGATCTGCGGCGCCTGGTGGAAAGGGGCCATCAGGGCACCGAGTTCACCACCGGCCCGGGCGGGCCCGCGATGTGGGCGGCCCGGCCCGCCGATGACCAAGTCCTGTCCGTACGCCTCGACATGAGCACCACGATGCGCGACATCGGTGCGCTGGACACCAACATCATCCTGGCCGGGCTGATGACCACCGCCGTGGTGCTGCCGCTGGGCATCCTGACCGCCGAGCGGATGAGCCGGCGGCTGCGGCTGGCGGCGGCCACCGCGCGGCGGATCGCGGCCGGGGACCTGGACGCCCGGATCTCCCCCGCCACCCGCCCGCACGACGAGATCGCCGAGATCTCCGGGGCCGTGGACTCGATGGCCGCCGCGCTGCAGGAGCGGCTGCTCGACGAGCAACGGTTCACCGCCGATGTGGCGCATGAGCTGCGCACTCCGCTGATGGGCCTGGTCACCGCCGCCGAGCTGCTCCCGCCGGGCGAGGCGGCCGGGTATGTGCGCGACCGGGTGCGGGTGCTGAGCACGCTGGTCGAGGATCTGCTGGAGATCTCCCGGCTGGACGCGGGGGCGGAGGAGGCCGATCTGTCCCCCTGCCCCCTGGGGCCGGTGCTCGAGGAGGCCATCGCGGGCACCGGGCTGGCGGCGCGGCTGCGGACCGGCGCGGCGGACGACACCGGGCGGCGGGACCGCGAGGACACCGGAGAGCAGGACGTCGCGGACGGCCCGAAGGTGTGGACGGATCCCCGTCGGCTGACCCGTATCGTCGCCAACCTCGTGGTCAACGCCCATCGCCACGGCCGCGAACCGGTCGAGGTGACGGTGGCGGCGGACGGCCGGACCGTGACGGTGCGCGACCACGGCACCGGCTTCCCGGACGATCTGCTGGAGAAGGGCCCGCAGCGGTTCCGCACCGGGGTCCGGGAGCGCGGCCGGGGCCATGGCCTCGGGCTGACCATCGCGGCCGGACAGGCTCAGGTCATCGGCGCCACGCTGGAGTTCGGCAACGCACCGGACGGCGGCGCGGTCGCCACCCTGCGCCTGCCCGAGCGGCCCGAGCAGTCCGGATCGCCGGAGCCCGGACCGATACACGGCTGATACACGGTCGAGCGGAAGTCGAGACGCGGCCGAGCCCCCGCCGAGACCGCCCGTTGCGGTTCCGAAGATCTTCGCTGAGGAGGATGGCGCCGACCCGTGCGCAACCTCGCGGCCGGGATCGACGGAGGAGCAATCGGCATGGCAGGTCCCCTCACGGCACTACGCGTACGGTTCACACCGGACTCGGAGCAGACGCCGCGGGACACCAGACCCCCGGGCCGAAGGCGCGGAGCGAGAGGACACGGCAAGCGGAAGCGGACCGGCATCCGGCGGTTCTTCACCTGGCGGAAGCTACTCGCCTATGTGGCCGGCCTGTGCGCGCTGCTGATCGGGGCGTTCACGGTGCTCTACTACTCCATCGACATCCCCAAGGCCAACGCCCAGGCGAAGGCGCAGAGCAACGTCTACAAGTTCAGCGACGGCACGATCCTCGCCCGCACCGGTGAGATCAACCGCGAGATGGTCACCCTGGACCGGGTGCCCACGGGTGTCCAGCACGCGTTCGTGGCGGCCGAGAACAAGTCCTTCTACAAGGACTCCGGCGTGGACCCGATGGGCATCCTGCGGGGGCTGGTCAACACCGTGACCGGCAAGGGCACCCAGGGCGGCTCGACCATCACCCAGCAGTACGTCAAGAACTACTACCTGAGCCAGGAGCAGACCGCCACCCGCAAGATCAAGGAGCTGGTGATCTCCCTCAAGGTCGACCAGAACAACTCCAAGGAGGACATCCTCGCGGGGTATCTGAACACCAGCTACTTCGGCCGCGTCGCCTACGGCGTCCAGGCCGCCGCCCGCGCGTACTACGACAAGGACGTGGACGACCTCACCGTCGAGCAGGGCGCGTATCTGGCGGCGCTGGTGCAGGCCCCCAGCCAGTACGACTGGGCCGTCGCGAGCCCCAAGGCGAAGCGCCTGGTCACCCGGCGCTGGAACTACGTGCTGGACAACATGGTCGACATGCACTGGCTGGACCCCGCGCAGCGGAAGCGGATGCGCTTCCCCGTGCCGGTGGACCCCGAGCCCGCCCCCGGCCTCGGCGGCCAGGCCGGCTATCTCGTGGACGCGGCCCGCAACGAGCTGATCGCCTCGGGCGTCAGCGAGCAGGAACTCGCCGCGGGCGGCTGGACCATCACCCTCAACGTCGATCCGGACAAACAACGGGCGCTGGAGGAGACGATGCACCGGGGCCTCGACGGCTCCGCCAAGGGCAAGCGGGCCCGCGCGGATGCGGCCGCCACCCAGGGCGGCGCGGTCTCGGTGGACCCGAGGAACGGGCGGATCGTCGCGCTCTACGGCGGCCGGGACTACACCCGGCACTACCTGTCCAACGCGACCCGTGGCGACTACCAGGTGGGGTCCGTCTTCGAACCGGTCCGCACCGCCGCGTCCCTGGACGCCAAGATGCGGAACGGGGCCACCGCCGGCGGACTGCCGGAGGTCAAGCGCGCCGCCGGGGCGCTGGGCATGGACACCGACGGCGGCGGCTTCGCCACCAAGGAGTCGGTCGGGCTGGGGCTGATGGGCTCGAGCCCGCTGAGGATGGCCGGTGTCTACGCCTCGTTCGACCACCAGGGCAAGCGGGTCACCCCGAGCATCGTGAAGTCCGCGCGGCGCGGAGACGAGACGGCCGGGCCGCCGAAGGCGGTGGGCGACCAGGCGATCGCCCCCGCGGCCGCCCAGCTGATCACCCGGAGCCTCATCGAGAACGGCGGAGCGACCGCGGTACGCGCCGTCAAGCGGCCCTCCGCGGGCAAGGGCGGGGTCTCCGACGACAAGCGGGCCGCCTGGTACGTCGGTTACACCCCGGACCTGGTCACCGCGATCGCCCTCTTCGGCGAGGACGCGGAGACGCGGAAGCAGATCCCCTTGAAGAACGCCGGTGTCCAGCGGGTCGCCGACCTCTGGAACGACTACACCGGCCAGGCGCTGGGCGACGCGCCCGCGGCCTGGTTCGACTTCGGCCCCGGCTCGGGGATGGTTCCGGTCCCGACCGAGACGGCCCCGGCGGGGAAAAGGCCTATCGCACGGTGAGGGCGGCGGCGAGGCCGCCGGCGAGGGCCGCGGCCCCGAGGAGGCAGGCCAGCAGCAGCCGGTGGCGCAGTGTGCGGTAGACCTCCTGGTACTCCGCCCGCAGCTCCTCACAGCGCCGCACCACCGTGCGCAGGGTCTGCTCGGTGACGGCCAGCTGGTCCTGGACGTAGGCCCGCTCGACCTCCGCCCGCTGGGCGGAGGTCAGCCAGTCGAGCCGGTCGGTGAGGCGGCGGGCCCGCTCCCGGGCCGCCTCCCGCTCGCTCCGCAGCAGCAGATAGCCCTCGATCTGGTTGATTCCGGCGGCGGTACCGGGGGGCTCGGCGGCTCTGGCCATACTCACGCCACACTCTCCTTCTGGCCGACATCGGGATGGTGCAGATCGAACGCGGGGGATTCGGAACGGATCTTCGGCAGGCTGACGAAGTTATGGCGCGGCGGCGGGCAGGAGGTCGCCCATTCCAGCGAACGTCCATACCCCCAGGGGTCGTCGGTGACGACCTTCTCGCCGTACTTGGCAGTCTTCCAGACGTTGTAGAGGAAGGGCAGGAACGACAGGCCGAGGACGAAGGAGCTGATGGTCGAGATGGTGTTCAGGGTGGTGAAGCCGTCGGCCGCCAGATAGTCGGGAATTCTGCGGAGCATTCCCTCGGCGCCGAGCCAGTGCTGCACCAGGAACGTGCCGTGGAAGCCCAGGAAGAGGGTCCAGAAGGTGATCTTCCCCAGCCGTTCGTCGAGCATCTTGCCGGTGAACTTGGGCCACCAGAAGTGGAATCCGGCAAACATGGCGAAGACCACGGTGCCGAAGATGACGTAGTGGAAGTGGGCGACCACGAAGTAGGTGTCCGAGACGTGGAAGTCCATCGGCGGCGACGCCAGGATCACACCGGTCAGACCGCCGAAGACGAAGGTGATGAGGAAGCCGGTCGCCCAGAGCATCGGGGTCTCGAAGCTCAGTGAACCCTTCCACATCGTGCCGATCCAGTTGAAGAACTTGATACCGGTCGGCACGGCGATCAGGAACGTCATGAAGGAGAAGAACGGCAGCAGCACACCGCCGGTGACATACATGTGGTGCGCCCAGACGGTGACCGAAAGGCCCGCGATGGAAATCGTCGCCGCGATGAGCGAGACATAGCCGAACATCGGCTTGCGGGAGAACACCGGAATGACCTCGGAGATGATGCCGAAGAACGGCAGCGCGATGATGTAGACCTCCGGATGGCCGAAGAACCAGAAGAGATGCTGCCAGAGCAGCGCCCCGCCATTGGCCGCGTCGAAGATGTGCGCCCCGAATTGGCGGTCCGCCTCCAGGGCGAACAGCGCCGCCGCGAGCACCGGAAAGGCCAGCAGCACCAGCACACCGGTCAGCAGCACATTCCAGGTGAAGATGGGCATGCGGAACATCGTCATGCCGGGGGCGCGCATGCAGATGATCGTGGTGATGAAGTTGACCGAGCCGAGGATGGTGCCGAAGCCGGACAGGGCCAGACCCATGATCCACATGTCCGCGCCCGCACCGGGCGAGCGGACCGCGTCCGACAGCGGGGAGTAGGCGAACCAGCCGAAGTCGGCCGCGCCCTGCGGGGTCAGGAACCCGCCCACCGCGATCAGCGAACCGAAGAGGTACAGCCAGTACGCCAGCATGTTCAGCCGCGGGAACGCCACATCGGGCGCACCGATCTGCAGCGGCATGATCCAGTTGGCGAACCCCGCGAACAGCGGGGTGGCGAACATCAGCAGCATGATCGTGCCATGCATGGTGAACGCCTGGTTGAACTGCTCGTTCGACATGATCTGGATACCCGGCCGGGCCAGCTCGGCGCGCATCAGCAGCGCCATCACCCCGCCGATGCAGAAGAAGGCGAACGAGGTGACCAGGTAGAGCGTGCCGATCGTCTTGTGATCGGTGGTGGTCAGCCATTTCACGGCCGTGGCCCCCGGCCCGGGGCGGCGCGACGGCGGGGCGGCCGGCGCCGCCGCGACAACGGTGTTGTTCCTCATGACCGCTAGGTGTCCGACACCCCGTGGATCGTCACTCCGACGGCCGGTCAGAATTGCCCGCCGAGAGGTGTGATGATCCGTGGTGTGCCGGACACCTTCGGATCATGAGCACCGACGACGCCTTCGACGCCGCCTACCGTGAGCATTACTGGGCGGTCAGCCGTTTTGTGGCACGGCGCCTGGACGATCAGGCATGGGACGTCGAGGAAGTGGTCGCCGAGGTCTTCGCGGTGGCCTGGCGGCGCCGGGCCGAACTGCCCGAGTCACCACTGCCGTGGCTGTACGGAGTGGCCCGGCACTGTCTGGCCAACACGGTGCGCGGCAAGGGCCGTTACCGCCGGCTGCTGGTCAAGCTGGGCCACCACGAGGTGACGCGCGGCGGGCGCACCGTGGCCAGCCCGGACGCGGAGCGGCCGGGCTCCTGGGTGCTGGAGGCGCTGTCCCGACTCGCCGAGGCCGACCAGGAGGTGCTGCGGCTGACGGCGTGGGAGGAGCTGACCGTCGAGGAGCTCAGCACCGTGCTGGGGTGCGGCCGGTCCGCCGCGGCGATGCGGCTGCACCGGGCGCGGCGGCGGCTGCGGGAGCAGATAGAGACCCTGCGCCGGGACGAACGGGTCTCGCTGGGGTGCACGAGCGGCAAGGGCGACAGGGCCCAGAGGGCTGACAGGGCCGACAAGGATGGACACGCATGACCGACGAACTGGATCTGCTCCGCGAGGCCAACCCCGTGTCCGCCGACAGCGGCCCCTGGCGGGACCGGCCGCTGGACGGGCGGGCCGAGCTGCTGCTGCGGCGGCTGCCGTCCCGGGACCGGCGGCGCCGTACCGTCCGGCGGCGCGCGGTCTGGGGCCTGGGGGCCGCGGCGGCCGCGACGGTCGTCGCCCTGGCGCTGACCGTCTCGGGCACCGGCTCCTCCCCCGCCGTGGCCGCGCCCAGGCCACTGCCGCTGGTGGCGCATGCCTCCCGGGCGGACGTACCGCTCGCCGAGATCGTCCGGCGGACGCGGGCGGCGGCCGAGGAGTCCCCGGGGAAGAGCGAGCGGGGCAGCCATTTCCAGAGCTGGGCGCTGGGCATGAAGTCGGGCGAGGACGCGGTGACGCTGCCCCGGGAGTCGCTGACCCGCTGGAACGCGGACGGCAGCGGTTCCACGCTGGAGGTGGCCACCGATCCGCGCCATCCGGGCCGCCCGGTGATCGAGGACGGCCCCCCGCCGCGCACGGTCCACGACGGCAAGGTGCTGAGCGAGGACCACTATCCGCCCGGGATCTACGGCGCCAACCAGAGCTACTTCGAGGACCCTCCGGCCGGTGCCTCGGCGCTGCGCGCGTATCTCGCCGTCTGGTCCCCGGGCGCGGACCGCGATCCGGTGGAGCTGCTCTCGGCCATCCAGTCCTTCCTCAGGGTGTGGACCCCGGGACCGCGCCAGCGGGCGGACATCGTCACCCTGCTGTCCGGGATCGAGGGGATGCGCCCGGCGGGCAAGGTCACCGACCGGCTCGGCCGGGAGGGGCAGGGATTCCGGTTCACCGGCACCCCCGGGGGCCGTTACCTGATCGTCCTCGACCCGGACGACGGCCGGGTGCTGGACGTCGAGGAGACGGTCACCGAGGACGATCCCGAGTACCGGGTGAAGGCGGGCGATGTGATGTCCTACACGGCCTACATGTCCTGACCGGGCACATCGGGAGCGGCGGGGGCGCATCTGACGCGGGCGGGCGTCAGGCGTCCTCCCGCTGGCAGTGGGGGCACCACAGGCTGGTCCGCCCCGCGATCCGGCCGTGGCGCAGCGGATTGCCGCAGCGGGGGCAGTGCGGGTCCGGATCGTCGCGCCGCCCGGTGAGCCAGTCCGGGTCGTCCGGCACCCGCCCCGCCCGCACCGAGGCGCGCAGCACCTCGCGCAGCGCGCCGTGGAGCCGATCGCGCTCGTCGTCGGTCAGCGCGTTCGCCTGCCGCCGCGGATGGATCCGGGCGTGCCACAGGATCTCGTCGCCGAGCAGATTGCCGAGTCCGGCGATCACGGCCTGGTCGGTCAGTGTGGCCTTGACGCGTCCGCGCCGCCCCGCCAGCAGCCGGTCCAGATCGGCCCGGCTCAGCGAGAGCGCGTCAGGGCCCTGATCGCCGATGATCCGGTCGATGTCGCCGTCGGTGGCGGCGAGCCAGATGCCCTGGAGTTTGCGCTGGTCCTCGTAGCCGAGGCGGTGGCCGTCGTCGAGGTCGAAGGCGACGCGCTGGAACCGGCCGGCCGGTTCGGACTCCGCCCCGCAGACCAGCCGCCCGGTCATGCCGAAGTGCAGCACGACCGTGGGCCCGTCGGTGGGGGCGATCAGCCACTTGCCGTGGCGGCGCGGTGCCGCGAAGCGGCGGCCCTTGAGGTCACGCTTCAGCCGCTGTGCGGTCACCCCGTGCAGCACCCCCGGATCGGCCACCTCCGCCCGCTCGACGCGGCGGCCCTGGGCGCAGGAGGCCAGCGTCCGCCGGAATCCCTCGACGTCCGGAAGCTCGGGCATAGCGTCAGGCTACGCCCGGGGCTTCCGTCATGCGTTGTGGAGGGCGCACCCGTTCGGGGGTCTTCATCGGATAAAGTACCGAATTATGCGATTCATGCGCGTCGCCTCGGGGGGGAGCGGTCGCAGCCAGACGCTGTTCGCGATCACACGGTGTCTGCCGTTCCTGGTCCTGGCGGCGGTGCTCGGCATCGAGCTCTCCCCCGCGCACACCCTCTACACCGGCCCCCTGCTCTCCCCGGCGCCGGCGCTGGCGGCGGTGACCATGGGGCCGGTCGGCACCGTCGGGGTGGCGTTGCTGGCGGGCGTCGTCAGCGCGATCACCGCCACCCACAACGACGCCTGGGGCACCCCACAGGTGTACATGAATCTGCTGGCCCTGCTGGTGGTGGCGGTGGCGAGCGTGGCGACCAGCGCGGTGCGGGTGCGCCGGGACCGCGAGCTGACCCATATCCGCCGGATCGCCGAGGTGTCCCAGAACGTGGTGCTGCGGCCGCTGCCCGCCCGGATGGGCGTGGTGAACACGGCCAGCGTCTATCTGGCGGCCGAGCGCGGTGCGCAGATCGGCGGGGACCTCTACGAGGCGATGTGCACCCGCTACGGAGTGCGGCTGATCGTCGGCGATGTACGGGGAAAGGGGCTGGCCGCGGTGCGGTCCGCCGCGGCCGTCGTGGGCGCCTTCCGGGAGGCGGTGCACTACGAGCGGGACCTCGCCGAGGTGATGCACCGCTGTGCGGCCGCGCTGGCGCGCGAGTACGAGCTGCTGGACCGCTCCCAGCTGCAGGACCCACAGGAGCTGGAGGAGCAGTTCGTCACCGTGCTCCTCGCCCAGGTGACGGACGAGTCGCTGGTCCAGCTGATCAACCGCGGCCATCCGCCGCCCCTGGTGATGCGCGAGCGCAAGGTGCGCTCCCTGGACCCGGCGCGCCCGCTGCCGCCCCTCGGCCTCGAGGAGTTCCTCGGCCCTCCCGCGATCGGCGTCGAGACCTTTCCGTTCCTGCCCGGTGACCGGCTGTTGCTGCACACCGACGGGGTGGTCGAGGCCCGCAACGACGACAACGAGTTCTTTCCGCTGCACCGGACCATGGAGACGCTGGACGGCGCCACCCCGGCCGAGTACCTGGACCGGCTGCGCCACGCCCTGGTCCGGCACACCGAGGGACGGCTCGCGGACGACGCGGCCATGGTCCTCGTCGAGCGGGACACCGGCGGCGCTGACCGGTCGTTCCGCTGAGCCGATCGCGCCGCCTTACGAGCCGGTCGCGCCAGGGCGCCGTGCATCCGCCGTGCCATCGGCCGGTGTTGGCCACTTCGGCATGGGTTGACGCCCTCGCGGAGCGCGACGACACTGTCAGGGACGGTCACGATTGTCAGCGCCCACCGTGCGGAACCCCCGCTCAGGTGGGTCATCGGCCCCGGCTCGTTGACAGGCAACCCTTCTCCCGCGACGGGGTGCCCCCGGGTGACGACCAGGTTTCGTCGGCGTGGACGGGACAAGCGCGGTCTCGCTGCCTCGCGAGCCCCCGATGATGGGATCGGTGGAGATGCCCAGGACCGACAGCCACGGGGACGGCGCCCGCCGGCGTCCCCGGCCGTTGTCCCCGCCGCTCCGCCGTCTCCGCCTCCTGACCAGGCGGCTCCACATCGATCTGCTGCGCATCTGCAGCGCCTCCAGTCCAGCCGTCTGAGTCGGCCCGAGCCGACACGGTCACCGAGCGCGGCCCCGCGCGCCGGGGGCCGGGTGCGTGTCCCGGCACCGTCCCGGCGAGTGCCCCGCGCGGGCTTCTCTTCCGTTGCGCCATCGGCGCCGCCCTCACCCGGCGGGGCCGGGGCTTTTCGTCACCTGCTTGGAGAGCCATGTCCGAGACGTTTCCGCTCAGTTCAGGTCCTGCCTCTCTTCTCGACCCCGACCCCTGCTCGGCCGGCCCCCGGATCGCCCCGCCCACACCACCGCACCGCTTCCGCAGCCGCATCGGCGTCGACCTCGCCGGTGGCTTCTATCCGGTGCCGCATCGCTACCGCCTCTACCTCTCCGCGAACTGTCCGCTCTCCCTGCGCGTCTCCATCACCCTCGATCTGCTCGGGCTGCGGGACACCGTGGCCACCACCCTCGTCGGGCTCCCGGACGACACCCCCGAGGCGTACGCCGCACTGCGCGGGGCCTACGAGGCCACCTGGCACCGCTACGGCGGACCGGTGGACGCGCCCGCGCTGTGCGACGGCTGGACCGGACGTGTCGTCAGCAATCACACGCCCGACATCCTGCGCGACCTCGCCGGCCATCTGAGCGACGGCAGCGGAGCCGGACGCCCCCGGCTGCGCCCGGCGGCCCTCGCCACGGAGATCGACGCCCTCCGGGACCTGCTCGACGCGGACATCACCCACGCCGCCCGGCAGGCCGGGACGGCGCCCGAGGCGGAGTGCCGGGACGCGGCGCTGGAGCGGCTGCTGACCGCCCTCGGCCGGCTCGACCGCGGGCTGACGGCCGCGCCGTACGCCCTGGGCGAGGAGCTGACCGCCGCCGATGTGGACCTGTGGGTGGCCCTCGTCCAGCTGGACACCGAGCACCGGCCCCTCCTGGACGCCGACGCGGCCGACCGGGTCTCCCGCCATGGGCAGCTGCGCGCCTATGTGCGGCGGCTGCACGCCCACCCGGCCTTCCACACCACGCTTCCGGAGGCCGTCCAGGACGAGGTCTCCTGAGAGGGGACATCGCTCCGGTGGTGGCGCACCGCCGCCTCCAGCGCCGGTATCCCGAGGTCGATCAGCGGGCGCTCAGGAGAGCGCGGCCCGGGCGTCGCCGAACTCGCCCATCGCCCCGGCCACGATGGCCTCCAGGCGGGCGTGGTGGGCGCCGCGCCAGTAGACCCGCCCACAGACCGTGCAGCGCGCGAAGACGTCGTACGTGCGCCGGGTGCCGTGCTGGAGCTGCTCCCGGACCGTCTCCTTGTCGGCGTCCTCCAGCGGCCCGTTGCAGGCGGTGCAGCGGGTCCAGGGCGCCAGGCCCGGGGTGAACCGGCCGAGGACGTCGCGCAGTTGCTCATCGGGCCGGTCGCTGTAGACATACGCCCCGGCCCACAGCTCGCGGCGGCGCAGCAGCCCCCGGTCGCGGGAGAGCAGCACCCGGCGCTGGGCGGCGGAGCGCGCGGCCAGCTCGGGGTCGCCGATGTCCTCGCTCTCGTACGCGGCGTCCACGCCCAGCAGCCGCAGCCGCCGCGCGAGCGTGCCCAGGTGCACATCGAGCAGGAAGCGCAGCGGCGCGCCCGGCACCCGCTGCGGGCGGACGACCGGGTGGACCTCCACGGTCTCCCCCGCGCCCGGCACATGCGAGACGGCGGTCTCCTCGCCGTTCACCAGCAGCCTGCCGACCTCGGTGAGCGGCACCCCGAGCGACTCGACCACATGGCCGAGGGTGGAGATGCCGTCGGTGACGACGGCCGTCCGGGCGCGGCGCCGCTCGGGAGCGGCGAAGAAGCGCAGTTCAGGGGCGAGGCTGACGTGGATCTCGGGTCCATTCACACCGCCAGCATGCCAGGCGCCCCCGGCCCGGGGCGACGGCGTTCCGGGGCCGTTGACGATCATGGGGGCGGCCTTCGTCGGCGGGCCCGGGTCGCGTGATCGCGGGCCGGGGCGTCACTCCGGCGGCGCGGCCGCCCTGGCCCGGTCGCGGCGCCGCTTGCGGCGCCATGCCACCATCCGCAGATAGTCCTCGTGCAGCACCCGCCCGACGAGCGCACCGCCGAAGACCACGTAACCGACGCCGACCAGCCAGGACTGGACGACCAGGACGGTGCCGACCGGGCCGTAGGAGACCGTGCTGGAGGCGATCAGCGGGGAGAACACCAGCTGGGAGAAGACCCGCAGCCCCAGCAGCCCGACGCTGGTGGCCAGCGCGCCGGGCAGCAGGGCGCCCCAGCTGATCCGCCCGCCGAGCAGCAGCCGCTGCGACCACCAGAAGAAGAGCACCGTGCCCACCACCGCCACCAGCACCCGGGAGACGCCGGGCGCCAGATGGGCGGAGAGCAGCAGATAGCAGATCAGCACCACGAGCCACACCAGATGGCGCCAGACGGTGTGCCAGCGGCCGGCCGGCAGCTCCCACACCTTCTCGTAGCCCACCTGGAGCACCGTGCCGAAGCGCGCTCCGAAGATGGCGAGCATGGCCAGACCGAAGGCGGTGGTGGACTCCAGCGCCTGCTTGGGCGGGGCGAACAGCCGCTGCACCTCGTCCCGCGAGGTCGAGGTGAGCCCCAGGCCCTCGGCCAGCCACTGGGCGAAGCCGAGCCGGTTCACCGGATCGGCCGCGGCGACCACGATCAGCAGGGGCACCAGGGTGAGAAAGCCCAGGGCGGCGAAGCCCATCGCACGGTGCAGCAGCTCGAATTCGCTGCCCCGGCGCCAGCCGCGTCCGATCGCGGACCGGTGGAACGCGTCCTCCAGCCGCTGCCACCAGGACCAGGACCTGGGCCCCCGGGAGCCGGACGCGGACCGATTCTCGGACATACCCACTCCCCTACCCGCGCCACCGGCTCGACCTGGGCAGTGCCGTCCAGGCTACTCGGGGTGGTGACGTTCCGCCGGGAGCTCCGCCGGGACTCCCCCCGGAACACGTGTGCGGTGCCGGGGCGGCCGTCGGTGCCCGCTCGGCGGGCCTCACGCCGGGGCCATGACCGGGGCCCCGCTGTCCGCGTCGATGACGCTGACCCGGACGGCGGGTTCGCGCACCGTGTCCAGGCTGGCCCCGGCGTCCACCGCGAAGAGCACCAGCACGGGCCTCGCGGCCGGGCCGCCCCCGTACACCCCGGCGAACTGGAGGATGCGCCAGCCGCCGTCGTCCCAGTGGTCCAGCAGCGCGGAGCGCACCACGCGGGAGACGCTCTGCCAGGCGCGCGAGCGCTCCAGCAGTTCGACGGTCGCGGCGACCGGGACCGCCGTCGGCGCTCCGGTCGCGGCGAGCGGATGCCCGGTGATCCGCAGCCGCAGCCGGCGCAGCGGCATCCGCCAGCGGCGGTCGGGATCGGCGGAGAGTGCCGTCAGGGCCGCCGCCGCGGCCAGGACCAGGCACAGCGCCGCGGCCGGACGGCGGCCCGCCGCGGTCCACCAGGGCCGCTGGGCCAGGGCCGCCGCGACCCCGCCCGCGAGGACCGCGGCGGCGCGGACGAAGGCGCGCCAGGTGAGGGGGGTGTCGCGGCCCGCCGTACAGCCGCAGGAGGAGCCGGGCGCGGCGGCGCGGGCATAGCCGAGGTAGCCGAGGAAGCCCGCGCCGAGGAGGGCGGCCGCCGCTCCCGGGAGCGGGGTGACGGGCGGTGCCGACAGCGCGGCGGCGAGGAGGAGTTCGACCGCGCCGAGGACGCGGAGGGCGAGCGCGGCCCGGCCGCCGTCGCGCAGCAGCCGCGCGAGCGCGGTACGCGGCGCCTGCCGGGCGGCGCCCCGGCCGAACAGCTTCCCCGCACCGGCCGGCCCCAGCACCCCGGCGAGCACCAGCGGGGCGAGGTCGCGGACCAGGGCGCTCACCGCCGCCTCCCCGCGCCGGGGGCGACCGCGATCCGGACCAGGTCCACGGAGCCGTCGGACGGCCGCCATGCGCCCAGCACCTGGGCGCTCTGCCCGATGGTGAGCCGGGACAGATCGGCGGTGGGCGAGGCGGTGCCGTACGCGGCGCTGGTGGTCTCCGCCATGAGGTTGCCGACGATCTCGTGCTGCCCGTGGGCGAGGTGCAGCCGGGTCTTCTCGATACCGCGGATGGTGGTGTGGAGGTTCACGATGTTGACCCACACCGCGTCGGCGGCGACGGTGCCGTCGGGCAGCGGGACGCCGCGGGCGTAGAGTCCGTCGCCGGTCTCGATGTCGGCCGCGGTGGTGGCCCGGGCCTTCCAGACGCTGGTGGCGCCCGTGACCCGCACCCGGGAGTGGTCGCCGTAGGAGCCCGCGACCTCCAGGACGTCGTCGTTGATCGCGGTGATCCGCCCCTCGGCGAAGGCGCTCTCCGCGACCGCCGGGTCCAGGGGGCGTATCGGGGCGGCGAAGGCGGCGTCGGCGTCCACGGCGCCCAGGGCGGTCGCCCCGATGACGGTGGCGCCGTGGAGGGCGGCGGTGGTGAGGAAGCGACGGCGGTCGAGGGGGTCGCCGGTTCGGTACGCGCTCATGGCCGGGCCCGCCTCATTCGAAGATGGAGACCGGCAGGGTGCCGGAGCTCAGGCTGCCGATGGCGGAGAAGGCGGCGGGGGTGAGGTCGATGACCCGGTTGGTGCGGCAGACCCCGTCGCAGCAGGTGGACTCGGAGCAGAAGCTGCGGGTGCGCGGGCCGCAGTCGCTGACGGTGACACAGACGCTCGCGCCCGAGCAGTCATGGCGCACCTTCATGACCGAGCCGCAGCCGCGCCGGGGTATGTCCTCACCGCACAGGTCCGGCCGGGTGATGTCCCAGCACGCCTTGGAGGCGTTGGGCCAGGCGGCCTGCAAGGCGCTGGAGCGGCAGGTGCCGCACGCGCCGCCGCCCGCGGAGGCGCACGGACCCCAGGCGCTGCCACAACAGAACCAGGTGGCCTCGCCGTTCCAGAGCTTGGTCGATCCGCACGCCATGGCGCTGTCCTCCCGGCCTCGGTCCCGCCCTCGGAGCAGCACCATCATCGGCGGGGCCGGGCCCGGTCGCCACGGGAAGGCGTCCGGTCGGAGTCCTCACCACCGCTCGGCGATGCGCCGGACTCCGTCCGTCGGGCCAGGGGTCGCGGTCCTCACCACCGCTCGACGATCGTCACGTTCGCCTGGCCGCCGCCCTCGCACATCGACCCCCACCTCCACGGCCCCCTCGCACCGCTCGGCCCCGGGGGGCCTCACGGGCTTCGGGCGCCTGCGCCGGACTCCGTCCGACGAGTCGGTGGTCGCGGTCCTCACAACCGCTCGACGATCGTCACGTTCGCCTGGCCGCCGCCCTCACACATCGTCTGCAGACCGTAGCGGCCGCCGGTGCGCTCCAGTTCGTGCAGGAGGGTCGTCATCAGCTTGGCGCCGGTGGCGCCGAGCGGGTGGCCCAGGGCGATGGCGCCGCCGTTGACGTTGACCCGCTCGGGGTCGGCGCCGGTCTCCTTCAGCCAGGCCAGGACGACGGGGGCGAACGCCTCGTTGATCTCGACCAGGTCGATGTCGCCGATGGTCAGCCCGGTCTTCTTCAGCGCGTACGCGGTCGCCGGGATGGGCGCGGACAGCATCCGGATCGGGTCCTCGCCGCGCACCGACAGATGGTGCACCCGGGCGCGCGGGGTCAAGCCGTGCTCCCGTACGGCCTGTTCGGAGGCGAGCAGCAGGGCCGCGGCGCCGTCGGAGACCTGGGAGGAGAGCGCGGCGGTGAGCCGCCCGCCCTCGACGAGCGGCTTGAGGGCGGCCATCTTCTCCAGGCTGGTGTCCCGGCGCGGCCCCTCGTCCACCGAGACGCCCCGGAACGGGACGGTCTCGCGGTCGAAGCGGCCCTCGTCGATGGCGCGCAGCGCCCGCTGGTGCGAGCCGAGCGCGAACTCCTCCATGGCCTCGCGGGTGATGCCCCACTTCTCGGCGATCAGCTCGGCTCCGTAGAACTGGCTGACCGGCCGGTCGCCGTAGCGCGCCCGCCAGCCCTCCGAGCCCGCGAAGGGGCCTTCGGTCAGCCCCAGGGGCTCGCCGGCCCCGCCGCTGGCGAAGCCGATGGGCACCATCGACATGTTCTGCACCCCGCCCGCGACCACCAGGTCCTGGGTGCCCGAGAGCACCCCCTGCGCGGCGAAGTGCAGGGCCTGCTGCGAGGAGCCGCACTGCCGGTCGACGGTCACGCCCGGGACCTCCTCCGGGAGCCCGGCGGCCAGCCAGCAGGTGCGCGCGATGTCCCCGGCCTGCGGGCCCACCGTGTCCAGACAGCCGAAGACGACGTCCTCGACGGCGGCCGGATCGGCGCCCGAGCGCTCCATCAGCGTGCGCAGGACGTGGGCACCGAGGTCGGCGGGGTGGACGGAGGCGAACCCGCCCTTCCGCCGCCCCACCGGCGTCCTTACCGCTTCCACGATGTATGCCTCGGGCATGACAGCTCCTTGAGATCTCTCAGGTGATGACGGTCTTACGGTCGTTGCGTCTCGCGTCGTGTCCGGTCTCGGCGGTCGTCTCGCGGAGTGATGCCGTCCAGGACCATCGACAGATACTGGCGGGCGATCTCCTCGGGGCTGTGCCGTCCTCCCGGCCGGTACCAGGAGGCGGCGACCCACACCGTGTCGCGCAGGAAGCGGTACGCCAGCCGGATGTCGAGGTCGGCGCGGAAGACCCCCTCGGCCACCCCGCGCTCCAGCGCGCCCAGCCACGCCCGCTCGAACCTCCCCCGCGATTCGGTGAGATAGCGGAAGCGCGGCTGCGTGGACAGGTGCTGGGACTCCTTCTGGTAGATCGCGACGGCGGCGCGGTGCCGGTCGATCTCCCGGAAGGACTCGGTGACGAGTGCCTCGACGGTCTCCCGGGGTCCGAGGCCGGCGCCGAGCACCGCGTCGTACCCGGCCCAGAGCTCGTTCAGGAAGGTGGAGAGGATCTCGTCGACCATCGACTCCTTGGAGTCGAAGTGGTAGTAGAGGCTGCCCGCGAGCATCCCCGCCTCGTCCGCGATCCGGCGGACGGTGGTGGCGTTGTACCCCTGGGCGGCGAAGACCTCCGCCGCGGTCGAGAGCAGTTCGCGCCGTCGCTCGGGGGAGGGGGTCACGGTCGTCTTCTTCTCGCTGTTCTTCTTCTCGCTGTTCTTCTTCTCGCTGTTCTTCTTCTCGCTGTTTCCGGTGGAAGCGCGGTTCCTGGTGGAATTCGGCACGTTCTCATTCTCGCGTCATGGGTGCTGGCTGCTCACGGACACCGTCTCGCCCGTCATGTACGACGAGTAGCCGCTGGCCAGGAAGACGATGACGTTGGCCACCTCCCAGGGCTCGGCGTACCGGCCGAACGCCTCGCGCTCGGTGAGCGCGGCCAGCAGTTCGGGGGTGGTGACCTTCGCCAGGTGCGGATGCATGGCCAGGCTCGGCGAGACCGCGTTGACCCGGACCCGGTACGCGGCGGCCTCGACCGCGGCGCAGCGGGTGAGCGCCATGACGCCCGCCTTGGCCGCCGCGTAGTGGGCCTGACCGGCCTGGGCGCGCCAGCCGACGACCGAGGCGTTGTTGACCACGACGCCGCCGTGGCCGCCCGCCTTCATCCGGCGCAGCGCGGCGCGGGTGCAGCGGAAGGTGCCGTTCAGGGTGACGTCGATGACCTTGTCCCACTGCTCGTCGGTCATCTCGGTCAGCAGGGCGGTGCCGCCGAGCCCGGCGTTGTTGATCACCGCGTCCAGCCGTCCGTGGCGCTCCTCGGCGAGGTCGTACAGCGCGGCGATCTGGGCCTCGTCGGTCACATCGCTGACGCGCCCGGCGACCCGCTCCTCGCCGAACTCCCCGGCGAGCGTGGCCACCGTCTCCTTGAGCCGGCGCTCATGGGCGTCGCCGAGGACGACACGCGCGCCCTCCTCGAGGAACCGGCGGGCCGTGGCGCCGCCGATTCCGGCGCCCGCGGCGGCGGTGATGACGGCCGTGCGACCGGTAAGGAGGCCATGGCCGGGGACGTACGGCGCCTTGTTGTCCATCACGACGCCACGGTAACCTACCAAACACTTGTTAGGGAACCCGCCAACGGAGCTGATGGAGGGGGTGGTGCGCCGATGGACCTCGATCTCACCGAGCGGCAGTCGGCGTTCCGGGCCGAGGTCCGGCGGTGGCTGGCCGCGCACACGCCCGCCGCTCCGCTGCCCTCGCTGGAGACCGCCGAGGGGTTCGCGGCACACCGCGCCTGGGAGCGCACCCTCGCGGCCGACCGCTGGTCGGCGGTGACGTGGCCCGAGGAGTACGGCGGCCGGGGGGCGTCGCTGGTCGAGTGGCTGCTGTTCGAGGAGGAGTACTACGCGGCGGGCGCGCCCGGCCGGGTGAGCCAGAACGGGATCAGCCTGCTCGCCCCCACCCTCTTCGAGCACGGCAGCGCCGAGCAGCGCGCCCGGATCCTGCCGCCGATGGCGCGCGGCGAGACGATCTGGGCCCAGGCGTGGTCCGAACCGGAGTCGGGCTCCGACCTCGCCTCGCTGCACTCCACCGCCCGCCGCACCGACGGCGGCTGGCGCTTGAGCGGACAGAAGACCTGGTCGTCCCGGGCCGCCTTCGCCGACCGGGCCTTCGGCCTGTTCCGCAGCGACCCGGCGGCGGACGCGCCGCACCGGGGGCTGACGTATCTGATGTTCGCCCTGGACGCGCCCGGTGTGACCGTGCGCCCCATCGGCCGCCTCGACGGCAAGCCGGCCTTCGCCGAGCTGTTCCTGGACGAGGTGTTCGTCCCCGACGAGGACGTCATCGGCGAGCCGGGGCAGGGTTGGCGCATCGCGATGAGCACGGCGGGCAACGAGCGCGGGCTGACCCTGCGCAGCCCCGGCCGGTTCACCGCGGCGGCGCGGCGCCTGGTGGCGCTGTGGCGGGAGCGGGCGGGCGAGGCCGGAAGCGACGCGGGGATCGGGGCGGCCTCGCTGCGCGACCGGGTCGCCGACGCGGTGATCGGCGCCCGCGCGTATGAGCTCTTCGCCTACGCGGGCGCCTCCCGCCTGGCCGCCGGGGGCTCGCTCGGGGCCGAGTCCAGCCTGAACAAGGTCTTCTGGTCGGAGCTGGACATCGCCCTCCACGAGACGGCCCTGGATCTGCTGGGGCCCCACGGCGAACTGTCCGACGCCGCCGACGACCCGGACGCGCCCGGCCCGTGGTCCGACGGCTACACCTTCGCCCTGGCGGGCCCGATCTACGCGGGCACGAACGAGATCCAGCGCGACATCATCGCCGAGCGGCTGCTGGGCCTGCCGAAGGGGCGCCGGTGAGGGTCGGCCGGGGAGCACGTACCTCGTACGGAGAGCGGCCCCCGGACCGCGACGGGACCCGGCGCGCCCGGGGCGACTACCGGGGCCCGACGCGGCCGGGGCCGCGGTCCGGGCCGCGGTCGGGACCGCACGCCGCCGGACCCGAGGCGCCCCGGCCCGAGGCGGCCCGGGTGACGGGCCCGTGGCCGCGGCCGAGGCGGCGCGCCCCGTGGCAGGTGACGGGCCCATTGGCCGAAGAGGAGGCGCCCGGATGAGGTTCCTGCTGGATCAGGCGCAGACGGACTTCGGCCACACCGTGGACCGGATGCTCGGCGGGGCCGACACGCCGCACGCCGTCCGGGCCTGGGCGCGCGGCGAGCACGCGCCGGGGCGGGCGGTGTGGGGGCGGCTCGCCGACGCCGGGGTGACGTCACTGGCCGTACCGGAGGCGTACGAGGGCGTCGGGCCGCTGCCCGTCGAACTGGGCGTGGCGTATGTCGCGGCGGGGCGGCACGCCGTGCCGGGGCCCCTGGCCGAGACGGCCGCCGCCGCGGTGCTGCTGGCCGCGCTCGCCGAGGGTGGCACGGCGGCGGCCGGTCAGGCGGCCAAGGACTGGCTGCCCCGGATCGCCGACGGACGGGCGCTGGTGACGCTCGCGGCGGCCGACGGCGGGCCGTACGCGCTGGACGCGGACGCCGCCGACGCCGTCTTCGCCGTCGCGGGCGAGGAGCTGTGGCTGGCCCCGGGGCACGGGCCGGTCCAGCCCTCGTTCGACCCGGCCCGCCGGCTGGCCCGGCCGCTGCCC
>NZ_JACVYG010000218.1:0-739 GCF_014712245.1 Streptomyces sp. 5-10 | reverse complement strand
CCACCAAAGAACCCAGATCCCAACCACGATCACCCGGAAAACCCGAAACCACATCACGCCCCTCCGCCACCACACCCCACAAATCCTCCGGAGACCCCACCCCACCCGGATACCGACACGCCATCCCAATGATCGCGATCGGCTCGTGCCACGCCGCGTCGACGGACCGCACCCGCACGTCCTGCTGGGTCCCGTGCAGGTCGTCCAGCACCTTCCGCGCCAGCACAGCCGGGGACGGATAGTCGAAGACGAGCGTCGCGGGGAGCCGCAGTCCGGTGGCCTCGTTCAGGGCGTTGCGGAACTGGACGGCGGTCAGCGAGTCGAAGCCCAGCTCGCTGAAGGCGCGCCGGGCATCGACGTCCTTCCCGGACGCGAATCCGAGCACCGCCGCGACCTGGGCGAGGACAAGGTCGAACACGGCCTGTTCACGCTCGTCCTCCGGCAGGGCGGCCAGCGTCCGCCGCAGCTCCGTCGACCCGGCGCCGGCCGTGCCGCTCCGGCGGCGGGCGGCCGGGAGCAGGCCGCGCAGCATCTCGGGGACCTGGTCGCCGTGGCCCCGAAGGGCACGGAGGTCGAGCTTGATCGGCACCAGTGCCGGGTCGCCGTGCGCCACGGCGGCGTCGAACAGCGCGAGGCCGTCGCCGGCGGACAGCGGCCGTACGCCGTCGCGCTCGATCCGGTTCCGGTCAGTGTCGTCCAGCTTCGCCGCCATGCCGGTGTCGGTGTCCCAAAGACCCCA
>NZ_JACVYG010000217.1:0-750 GCF_014712245.1 Streptomyces sp. 5-10 | reverse complement strand
AAGGTGCTCATCGCCAACCGTGGCGAGATCGCTGTCCGTGTTGCCCGTGCCTGCCGGGATGCCGGTATCGCGAGCGTAGCCGTCTACGCCGATCCGGACCGGGACGCATGTCATGTGCGCGCGGCCGATGAAGCCTATGCGCTGGGCGGTGACACCCCGGCGGCCAGCTATCTCGACCAGGCCAAGGTCCTGGCCGCGGCCGCCGAGTCCGGCGCCGACGCCGTCCACCCCGGGTACGGATTCCTCTCCGAGAACGCCGAGTTCGCCCAGGCCGTCCTGGACGCGGGCCTGACCTGGATCGGCCCCCCGCCGCAGGCCATCCGCGACCTGGGCGACAAGGTCGCCGCCCGCCACATCGCCCAGCGCGCCGGCGCCCCGCTGGTCGCCGGCACCCCCGACCCCGTCTCCGGGGCCGAGGAGGTCGTGGCCTTCGCCGAGCAGCACGGCCTGCCCATCGCCATCAAGGCCGCCTTCGGCGGCGGCGGCCGCGGCCTGAAGGTCGCCCGCACGATGGAAGAGGTCCCCGAGCTCTACGACTCCGCCGTCCGCGAGGCCGTGGCCGCCTTCGGGCGTGGCGAATGCTTCGTCGAGCGCTACCTGGACAAGCCGCGCCACGTCGAGACCCAGTGCCTGGCCGACACCCACGGCAACGTCGTGGTGGTCTCCACCCGCGACTGCTCCCTCCAGCGCCGCCACCAGAAGCTCGTCGAGGAGGCCCCGGCCCCCTTCCTGACCCAGGAGCAGAACGCC
>NZ_JACVYG010000216.1:0-772 GCF_014712245.1 Streptomyces sp. 5-10 | reverse complement strand
CCACCCGCCGCTCAAACAACTCATGCAGACACACCTCGACCTCGAACTCCACCTCAGTCGCATTCCACGCACCCACCACCAACTCACGCTCCGCCACCGGCAACACATCCAACTCCCGCACCGGCGTGCTCGGTGCCTCCCGCAGCGCATCAACCAACTCCTGGAGAGAGCCGACCATCAACGCGCACACCCGAGCCGCATCCACTGGGGCCTCGACGAGCGCGGTCACCGCAAAGCCCTCGCCCAGGTCATCCACCGACACCGTCAGCGGATAGTTGGTCCGCCCCTCACCACCCAGCAACTCAATGCCGTCCCACACCTCCTCAGTGGCACCGGATGCGTCAAGGGCGCTGTGGCGGTAGTTGAGCAGGCTCGTGAACAACGGCATCGACGCATGCACACCACTACACCGCTGCGCCAACGCCAACGACGCGTGCTCATGCCCCAACAACCGCGTCAACACGTCGTGCGTGCGGAGCACCCCCGCCTCTACGCCGTCATCACCGACCGCAATCCGCACCGGCAAGGTATTGATGAACAGCCCCATGCCTCGGTCCGCACCGGCACCGCCGTGCATCCGGCCGAACAACACGGTGCCGAACACCACGTCATCCCGGTCGGTCAACCGCGCCAACACCTGCGCCCACGCCTGGTGGCACAGACTCGCCACGCTCACCCCGAGCCGACGCGCCACAACACGCATCTGCTCAGCGAGCGTCCCGGGCAGTTCGATACGCGCCTCATCGACTCCGGAACCATCGCCCTGGACATC
>NZ_JACVYG010000215.1:0-776 GCF_014712245.1 Streptomyces sp. 5-10 | reverse complement strand
GCATACGTAGGCAGGTCGACATGACCGGCCGCGGCACCGCTTCCAGCCGGGAGGACCCCGCTCCACTCGACGGGAACGCCCCGGACGAACAGCTCGGCCATCGAGGTCAGCAGCCGGCGCAGACCGCCCTCGTCACGGCGCAACGAGCCGCCCACCACAGCATCGGCGTCCGCCTGATCCACGATCTCGCTGACCGGCTGGACCAGAACCGGATGAGCACTGGACTCCACGAACACCGTGTGACCCCCGGCCAGAAGATCACCGATCGCGGGACCAAAACGGACCTGACCACGCAGATTCCGATACCAGTAACCGCCCTCGAGGACACCCGCCTCCCGCACCCACTCACCAGTCACGGTCGAATAGAAAGGAATCAACGGCGCCTGAGCACGAATACCAGCAAACGCCTCACCCAGGATCTCCTCGACCGCCTCCACATGCCGGGTATGAGAGGCATAATCCACCGCCACCCGACGCACCCGCACACCATCCGCCGCAAAAACCTCCAACACCTCATCGAGAACCCCGGCATCACCCGCAACCACCACCGACGCCGGACCATTGACCGCCGCCACCTCCACCCGACCAGCCCACCGCTCCAGACGCTCCACGACTTCCGCCTCGGGCAGCGCCACCGACGCCATACCACCCCGCCCCACGAGACTGCCGCCGATCACCTGACTGCGCACAGCCACAATCCGGGCCGCATCCTCCAACGAAAGCGCACCCGACACACACGCCGCAGCAATCTCCCCCTGCGAATGACCCACCACCGC
>NZ_JACVYG010000214.1:0-817 GCF_014712245.1 Streptomyces sp. 5-10 | reverse complement strand
GGCTGGCCGAGCACGGTCAAGTGACACGCTTTGTGGAGCTGGGGCCCGATGGCGTTCTGACCGCCATGGCCCACAGCTGCCTGGCCAACCACATCGATACCGACAGTGAGGACAGCTCTGGCGCTGAACCGGAGGTCATCCCCTCCCTGCGCCGGGATCAGTCCGAGGTCAATGCCGTACTCACCTGCCTGGCACGGCAGTTCACCACCGGCGCCCCCATCGACTGGACCCCTGCACTCGGCGGCAGCGGCAGCGACACCTCGAGGGTCCACCTGGGCTTGCCCACTTACGCCTTCCAACGGCAGCGCTACTGGCTTGAGGCCCCGCACCACACAGCCGACGCCACCGACCTCGGCCTGGAAACCGTCGAACACCCACTGTTGGGAGCGGCCATTCCACTTGCTGAGGGAGGGCGGGTGTTCGCGGGCCGTGTGTCCTTGCGTACGCATCCATGGCTCGTCGACCACCAGGTGCTCAAGACCGTATTGGTACCCGGGACCGTCCTCGTCGAGATGGTGGTTCATGCGGCGGACCGGGTCGGTTGCGGGCGGGTGGAGGAGCTGGCGCTGGAAGCACCGCTGATCCTGACGGAGGAAGGGGGTGTCCAGCTTCAGGTGGTGGTGGAGGAGCCCGATGAGTCGGGTGTCCGGCCGGTCGCGGTGTACTCACGCCCGGAGGATCAAGAGTTCGCCGGTGATGCCGTGTGGGTTCGCCATGCCACGGGTTCGTTGGTGGCGGAGGGGTCGGCTGGTGTCGGTGGGGTGGTGTTGGAGCAGTGGCCGCCGGTGGGTGCGGAGCCGGTGGTGGCTGATCTGGA
>NZ_JACVYG010000213.1:0-836 GCF_014712245.1 Streptomyces sp. 5-10 | reverse complement strand
GACCGGCACGTTGCGCCGTGACCAGGACACGCTCGGGCAGGTCCTGACTTCCCTGGCCCAACTGCATGTCAACGGGGTGACCGTCGACTGGAAACCTGCTCTCGGCGCGGTGGCCACGGACGACAGCACTGCGACCGACAGTCGTGCACCGATGCTGGACCTACCCACGTATGCCTTCCAGCGGCAGCGCTACTGGCTTGACGCCCCGCCCGCGGCAACCGATGCCACCGGCTTGGGCCTGGAGACCGTCGAGCACCCCCTCCTCGGAGCCGCAGTCGACACTGCTGGCAGTGAGGCGGTCCTGCTTACGGGTCGGCTGTCGCTGCAGACACATCCGTGGCTTGCCGACCACCAGGTGATGGGGGCGGTGCTGGTACCGGGGGCGGCGCTGGTGGAGATGGCGGTCCGCGCCGGTGAACACATTGGTTGCGATCGGCTGGAGGAGCTGACGCTGGAGGCGCCGCTGGTGCTGCCCGAACAGGGCGGTGTCCAGGTCCAGGTCGCCGTTGAAGAAGCCGATGCGTCGGGCTTCCGGCCGGTTTCCATCCACTCCCGCGTTGAGACCGGGGAAACGCCTGCTGAGTCCGTATGGCTCCGGAACGCCAGCGGTCTGCTCGGTATCCCGCAACAAGACGAGCAGCGCCAGGAGGTGCTCGAGCAGTGGCCGCCGGCCGGTGCCCAGCCGATGGCGTTGGATCCGGACGAGCTGTATGCGGGTTTTGCTGGTCGGGGTTATGAGTATGGGCCGTTGTTTCAGGGGGTGCGGGCGGCGTGGCGGTTGGGTGGTGCGGTGTTTGCGGAGGTGTGTTTGCCGGAGGGGGTTGATGGTGGGGGGT
>NZ_JACVYG010000212.1:0-856 GCF_014712245.1 Streptomyces sp. 5-10 | reverse complement strand
GCCCCCTCCGCCGCCGCTCCGCCCGCCCCGGCGTCGGCCGGGGCCGACGGGTCGGTGCGGCTGCCCGGTTCGCAGGTGCCGATCGGCCCGGGACTCCGGGCCGCAGACGCGCGGGACCCGCAGGCGCAGCACGGCACCGGCCCCGCCACCGGCTGGGTGCGCCCGCCGGCCGGGGTGACGAGCGGAGGGCTGAACGGGGGCGATGGCACGGCCGCCGTCCCGCCGCCGACCCACTCCCCGTCGGCCGAGCCGCCCGAGCCGCCCGGCGGGGCCGGGCACGGCCGCTGGCGCCCGTGGCGGTTCCGCATGTCCAACGACGTATGGGGCACCCCGGCGGTCGCCGGCGATCTGCTGTACGTGACCTCGTTCGAGGTGCACGCGCTGGACGTGGGCACCGGCCGGCGCCAGTTCAAGACCCGCGACGTGGCGTGGGCGATGGCCGTGGCGAACGGCCGGATCCACGCCTCCGACGGTCCCACGCTGTACGCGCTGGACGCGGAGGACGGCGCCGAGCGCTGGCGGCTGTCGACCGACGGCTGGGTCTACTCCCTCAAGGTCGACCGCGGCACGGTCGTCACCGGTACGCGCGGCGGTGGCGTCCAGGCGTGGGAGGCGGCCAACGGCGAGCTGCTGTGGGAGATGCAGGGCCTCCAGACCGACTTCGAGACGCCCGAGTCCGGCCCGGTCGTCCACGACGGCACGGTCTATGTGTGGGCGGACGCGCGGCTGCGCGCCCTGGAGGCGCGCACCGGCGCGGAGCGCTGGTCGTACCCGGTGGGCGACGCGGCGTCGTGCGGCGGGGTGCCGCTGCGTCTGCTGGCGGCGCCGGACGGGGTGGTCTACGTCTCGGCGGGGA
>NZ_JACVYG010000211.1:0-862 GCF_014712245.1 Streptomyces sp. 5-10 | reverse complement strand
CCAGCGCACCGGCACTCCGCGCCGAGACGACCAGGGGCACAGCACCCTCGGTCGGCGATCCGGCCGGCTCGGCGAGCTCGTCCTCCGGCGCCTGCTCCAGGATCAGGTGTGCGTTGGTCCCACTGAGCCCGAAGGAGGAGACGCCCGCCCGGCGCGGTCGGCCGGTTTCGGGCCACGCCCGCGCCTCGGTGAGCAGTTCGACCGCGCCCGCCGACCAGTCCACCTGCGACGACGGAACGTCCACGTGCAGGGTGGGCGCCATGACGCCATGACGCAGCGCCTCCACCGTTTTGATGACGCCGGCGACACCCGAGNCCACCGTTTTGATGACGCCGGCGACACCCGAGGCCGCCTGGGTGTGGCCGATGTTCGACTTCAGGGAGCCGAGCCACAGGGGACGCTCCGGATCGCGATCCCGCCCGTACGTGGCCAGGAGCGCCTGCGCCTCGATCGGGTCGCCCAGGACCGTGCCGGTGCCGTGTCCCTCGACCAGGTCGATGTCCGACGTGGACAGGCCGACCGCCGCCAGTGCCTTGCGGATCACCCGCTGCTGGGACAGGCCGTTCGGGGCCGTCAGACCGTTCGAAGCGCCGTCCTGGTTCACCGCGGAACCCCGTACGACCGCCAGCACCCGGTGCCCGTTGCGCCGCGCCTCCGACAGGCGCTCGAGCACCACCACGCCCACGCCCTCGGCCCAGCCCGTACCGTCCGCAGCATCCGCATACGACTTGCAGCGGCCGTCGGGCGACAGCGCCTGCTGGCGGGAGAACTCCACGAACGTCCCCGGCGTCGCCATCACCGTCGCACCGCCCGCCAGCGCCATCGAGCACTCGCCCTGCCGCAGCGCCTGGGCCGCCAGATG
>NZ_JACVYG010000210.1:0-866 GCF_014712245.1 Streptomyces sp. 5-10 | reverse complement strand
TGGTGGCGCAGGCGGTGCTGGGTGTCAGCGCTGATGAGCACGAGGCGTTCTTCCGCGAGTTGCTCGCGGGCGTGGATGAGCCGACGGCGCCGTTCGGGCTGTTGGATGTCCAGGGCGATGGTTCTGGAGTCAATGAGGCGTGCCTTGAGATATCGGCTGATTTGGCGCGTGAGGTACGTGCTTCGGCGCGGCGGCTCGGGGTAAGCGCGGCCAGCCTCTTCCACCAGGCGTGGGCGCAGGTGTTGGCGCGGCTGACCGACCGGGATGATGTGGTGTTCGGCACCGTGCTGTTCGGCCGGATGCATGGCGGTGCCGGTGCGGATCGAGGCATGGGGCTGTTCATCAACACGCTGCCGATGCGTATCAACGTGGGTGAGGACACCGTGGCGGCGGGGGTACGNGTACTCATGAGCTCTTGACGCGGTTGTTGCGGCATGAGCATGCGTCGTTGGCGTTGGCGCAGCGGTGTAGTGGTGTGCATGCGTCGATGCCGTTGTTCACCAGCCTGCTCAACTACCGGCACAGTGCCCCTGCTGCCTCGGAGGCCAGGGATGAGGTGTGGGAAGGGTTTGAGCCGCTGGGTGGTGAGGAGCGCACCAACTATCCCCTGACCGTGTCGGTCGATGATCTCGGCGAGGGTTTCGGTTTGACCGTCCAGGCGGTTGCGCGGGTGGATGCGGGCCGGGTGTGTGGGTTGGTGGAGAGGGCGCTGTTGGAGTTGGTGGGGGCTTTGCGGTCGGCGCCGGATACGCCGGTGCGGGAGCTGGATGTGTTGCCGGCGGCGCAGCGGGAGCTGGTGGTGCACGCCTGGAATGCGGTGGAGTCGTTCGAGGCTCCGGGCTGTGTGCATGAGTTGTTTGAGCGGC
>NZ_JACVYG010000209.1:0-879 GCF_014712245.1 Streptomyces sp. 5-10 | reverse complement strand
TGGAGGAGCTGGTCATCGAGGCGCCGCTCGTCCTGCCCGAGCAGGGCGGTGTCCGTGTCCAGGTCGCAGTCGGCGGCCCCGACGAGAACGGCGCACGCGCCGTCGACATCTACTCGGCCCGTGACGCGGGCACGGAAGACAGCAGCGCCGACGCGTGGATCCGCCACGCGACCGGCCGGCTGGTGAGGGAGGCCGCCGTGCGTGCCGCGACGGTCGACTTCACCGCCTGGCCGCCGCCCGCCGCCGAGCGGGTCGAGGTGGACATCGACGGCTTCTACGCGGGTCTGATCCGGGTGGGCTACACGTACGGCCCTGCGTTCCAGGGCCTGCGTGCGGTGTGGCGGCGCGGCGAGGAGGTCTTCGCCGAGATCGCCCTGCCGGAGGAGCAGCGGGACAGCGCCACCAGGTTCGGCATCCACCCCGCCCTGTTGGACGCNGCCCTGCACTCCAACGGGTTCGTCCAGCCGGTCGACGCCCCTGACGGAGCGGACCGGTCCCGGACCGTGCTGCCGTTCGCCTGGAACGGCCTGGCGCTGCACGCCACCGGTGCTTCGGCGTTGCGGGTGCGGGTGGCGCCGTCCGGGCCAGACGCGGTGTCGTTGCAGGCTGCCGACGAGACCGGCGGTCTCGTCCTGACCACGGACTCGCTCGTGTTCCGGGAGGTCTCCGCCGAGCAGCTGGAGGCGGCGGCCGGTGCGGCGGGCGACGACGCGCTGTTCGGTGTGGAGTGGACCGAGCTGCCCGCCGCGACCACGCGAACGGCGGCGTCGGTGCCGTCCTGGGCACCGGTCGCCACCGCCGCCGACGTGGCGGCGCTGGGCGCCCGCGACGAAGCGCCGACGGCAGTGGTCGTACGAGCGGTCGCTGCAGAGGACGACG
>NZ_JACVYG010000021.1:0-148270 GCF_014712245.1 Streptomyces sp. 5-10 | reverse complement strand
GCCCGCGCGCGGGCCGTGGCGTTCGGGTGCGGGCCGTGGCGTCCGCCCGGGCACAGGGCCGTGGCGTCCGGGGCCGCGCGGGGCCGTGGCGTGGGCGTGCGCAGGGCCGCGACGTTCGCCCGCGTGCGGGGCCCGTGGCGGTCGGGCGCGCGGGGTGCTATCGCTTGTCGCGCTGCCCGTCGGCGAGCTGACGGGACGTCTCACCGGCGCCCGCGCCCCGCTGGGCTCGCTCGGCGATGCTCGGGAACAGCCCACCGATGGCGCTGCCCAGGCGCAGCTCCAGCGGGGCCACGTTCACCTCGGCCCGGTTGCGCTCGATCGCCCGGATGGTCGCGGCCGCCACCCGCCGGGTGGAGATCGTACGCACCCCGGTGGGCAGGGACGTACCCGCGTCGGCGAACATCCCGGCGTCGCCCACGAATCCGGGCTGCACCAGCGAGACCCCGACCCCCGTGCCGTGCAGGTCCTGCCGCAGCCCGAGGGCGAAGCCGCGCAGCCCGAACTTGGCCGCGTTGTAGAGCGCCGCGCCGGGGGAGGCCGTACGGCCCGACAGCGAGCCGATCATCACCAGGTGGCCGGAGCCCGCCTCCACCATGCGCGGGGCCATCAGCCGGGACAGCAGTACCGGCGCGCGCAGATTGACGTCGAGGGCGCGGTCCAGCTCCTCGGGCCGGTAGTCCAGGACCGGGCCGCTGGAGGGCAGCGCGGCGTTGGCGATGAGGATCCGGGCCTCCGCCGCCTCCTCGACGAGCCGCTCCACATCGGACCGTTCGGCCAGATCGGCGACGATCGCCCGGCCGCCCAGCCGCTCGGCCAGCGGCCGCAGCACCTCCTCACGGCGCCCGGTGAGCAGCAACTTGGAGCCCTTGGCCGCGAACGCGCGGGCCAGTGTCTGGCCGATGCCGCCGGTGGCGCCGGTGAGCAGGACGGTCGTGCCGGCGATCCGCATGCGATCTCCTCCGGTTACGGTCGAGTACGTTCCGGGCACGGTACTGCGTCTGCGCTCCGCGCCGGGCATGGGCCCCGGCCCCGTACACGCGCGGCGGCCGCGTACAAGACCGCCAAGGACACCGGCAACTACCCCCGCCCCCCGTACACGCGCGGCGGCCTCCGGCGGGCGCGCCCGGTCCAGCAGCTCCGTCCCGCGCCTGTACGCGCGTGGCGGTCCGCGACGGTGTGTCGCCGGTCCTCCCGTCGGCGTGGGGCCTCTCCGTTGCGCGGGGCGGCCGTGTCCTGGCGCGTGCGGGGTTGGCGTCGGGTCGTGCGCTGGGGCGTCGGGCCGTAGGGGCCCGGGCCCGTACGCGTCGGTGGCCGTGGGCCTCCGGGCCCCGGAGGAGAGCCGTCCCGGTGAGGCGCAGCCTCGAGGTGGCCAGCGGGTGTCCACCGCGTGGCAGGGCTCCGCCCCCGGACCTCGGTGGTCGACGAGCCGACCGTCGCTGCGATCGGCCCACCGGCCAGGGCGCCGACCGCGTCACCTGCGACGCGGTGGTCGAGCGGTCGGCCGGTGAGCAGGAGACCGGTGAGCAGGAGACCGGTGAGCAGGAGGCCGGTGAGCAGGGCCAGAGTGGCCGCGGGGTGGGCACTGTTCGCGGCGGGCGTCGCCGCCGTGAACACCTGCACCGGCACGCCGGCGCAGCGGACGCCCGCGCGCATCCGACTCGCCCGGCCGGGGCCTGGGGCCGAGCCCCCACGCGGCGGAGCCGCATAGCGATGCTGCAGGGAAGGGGGCGGGGAGGGGGAACAGCCCGCGGCAGGCGCCACGCTCCGTCGGACACCTCCTAGCCCTCGCGGGGCGCCGGAGTGCCCAGCCCGTAGACGCGGCGAGCGTTGTCCGCGCCCAGCAGCGCCGCCACCCGGCGGGCGTCGCGGCGCGACCAGGCGCCCTCCGCGACCCAGTGGGTCAGCAGCCCGGTCAGCGCCTCCCGGAAGAGTCGCGCCCCCACCACGTACAGTTCGGGCAGACCGTAGGCGTCGGTCGAGAAGAGCACCTTGCCGAACGGGGCGAGCTCCAGCATCTCGGCGAGCACCGCCCCGGCCCGCGCCCCGGTGTGCGACAGGGCCAGCCCCACATCGGCGTACACATGCGGGAAGACGGCGGCCAGATAGGCGGCGCCGCGGTGGTACGGATAGCCGTGCAGCAGGATCAGCGTGCAGCCCGTGGGGCGCACGGCGCGGATGAAGTCGGTGAGGGCGAGCGGATCGCAGCGGTCCAGCCGCAGATCGGGATCGCCGAACCCGGTGTGCAGTTGCAGCGGCAGCCCGGTGTACGCCGCCGACCACAGCAGATGGCGCAGCAGCACGGGGTCGGTGACCCGGGCGGCGGCGGTGCCGCCCTGGGCGCGGCGGGCGAGCCACTGCTCGGCGGCGGTGTGGACGGCGCCGGGGCCCGGCGGGTCGGGCTCGAAGTCCAGGCCGTAGCGGTAGGCGGCCACCGACTTGAAACCGGACGCCGTACGGGCCGCCTCCCGGATCCCGTCCGCCACCCCCGTCAGGAAGTCGTCGGCGGTCAGCGAGGCGTCGGCGATCCGCTCCGCCAGCTGCTCCAGCCGGACGATCTCATGGGCGGTGCCGCCCGCCGCGAGGGCCAGCTCCTGAGGGGTGGTCAGATTCCCCGGCAGCCCGGTGTCCACCAGGAACTCGCTGATCCCGGCGGCGCTCAGCAGCCGCCGGGTCACCTCTCGCGCGCCCAGCTCGCGCCGCCGGGCGAGGTAGGGGGCGGGCGGGCAGTGCGGTTCGAGGTCCAGCAGCGGCGGGCACCAGCGGCGCACCGCGAACCCCAGCTGGCTGTCGAAGAAGGTGGTGCCGAGCGCCGCGGGCGCGTCGGATTCGGTCAGGAACGCCTCGAACGCGGCCGAGCCCAGCTCGGAGCGGGCCACCCCATGGCAGTGGTGGTCCACCAGCGGCGGCAGCGGCGGCTCGGTCGGATCCGTCTGCTCGGCGGCCTCCATCGGTCAGTACCGCCTCCGGGTCGCGACGGCGATCTCGCCCGGGGACGACTTCTCGAACAGAGCGGACTCCGCCCGGCGCACCGCGGCGATGGACTCGAAGAGCGGATCGCCCAGCGCCTCGCGCAGCACGGTCGAGTCCTCGAAGTGCTCCAGCGCCGTCAGCAGCGAGGTGGGCAGCCGCCGCTCGCGTCCCTCGACGGCCGGGTCCCCGGAGACGGGCGGGGGCAGGGAGAGCCCGGAGTCCATCCCGCCGAGGCCCGCGGCGATGACCGCGCCCGCCACCACATAGGGGTTGGCCGCCGGGTCGAAGGACTTGATCTCGGCGTTGGAGGCGCCCGGGTCGTCCGGTGCGCCGGTGATGAAGCGCACCGCGGCCTCCCGGTTCTCCAGCCCCCAGCACTGGTACGCCCCGGCCCAGCGGGAGGGCTCGAGCCGGAGGTAGCTCGCGGGGGAGGGCGCGCCGATGGCGAGCAGGGCGGGCAGCTCGCGCAGCACCCCGGCGAGGAACGCCTCGGCCGTCGCGGTCATGCCGTGCGGCCCGTCGCCGTCCCGGCACAGATTGCGGTCCCCCTGCCACAGGCTCAGATGGAGATGGGCGCCGTTGCCGACCCCGCCCGGGTCCACCACCGGGCCGAACATCGGGTTGAGCCCGGCGCGTCCGGAGCACGCCCGGATCGTCTCCCGCACCAGTACGGCGAGATCGGCGGCGCCGACCGGATCGGCGGGCGCCAGGGACACCTCGAACTGCCCGGGGGAGTACTCCGGATGGAGCTGGTGCACCTCGGTGTGTTGCGCGTCCAGCGCGCCGAGCAGATCGGCGAGGTAGTCGGCGAGGTCGACCACCCGCGCCATGCCGTAGGCGGGGCCCGCGGTGGGGTAGCGCGGCGGGTCCTGGTCCGGGTCGCCCGTGGTGACGACCCACTCGGTCTCGAACCCCATGCGCACGGTCAGCCCCCGCTCCCGCGCCCGCTCGGCCATCCGCCGGGCGAACAGCCGCTGGCAGACGGGGTGCGCCCGGCCCCGCTGGTCGTACCGGTCGACCGGGGCCCAGGCCCAGCCGGGCTGCGCGGCAAGCGGAGTGAGCCGGTCCAGGTCGGGGAGGAGCCGTAGATCCCCGTCCGGGCCGCCGACATGGCGGCTGGTGGTCATGGAGTCGTCCACGAGATAGACGTCGAAGACGGGGGACATTCCGACCCCGCGCCGTGCGGCATGGGGCAGCCGCGCGGTGGGCACGGACTTCACCCGGGTCAGGCCCGCGTTGTCCACCCAGGTGAGCGCGATGGCCCGGATGCCGTTCGCGGTGAGCCGCTCGGCCTCCTGCCGAGCCCGTGCGTATGCCTGCTCGCGATCCCCGGTCCCCATGGGCGCCTCCTCAGCCACGTCCTGTACGCCGAGACTATTGCCTGCGGACCGTCTTGTGGTGACGCGTTGTCCTGATCGCATACGGGGTGTGACGGTGGCTTATGCCGGTCGGAGGTTGACACGACCGGCCAGGGCGTCGAGGGGGTCGGCCCGCCCGCCGAGGCGTCCGGTTTCGGCCACGGAGCGCAGACCGCCTACGTCATCTGGCCCCCTCCCGGAGGATGTCGGCGAGGGAGGCGAGATACATCTCGAGGGCCTGGCCGGGCTCGCGCACCCGGCGGCCCGACAGCTTCCCGATCTTCTCCAGCCGGTACAGCAGGGTGTTCCGGTGGATGTGCAGCCGCTCGGCGACCCGGACCAGCGACAGACCGCCCTCCGCCCAGCCGATCAGCGTCTCCCGCAGCGTCGGCCAGTCCGGCTGCTCGCGCAGCCGCCCCAGCACCGCCTCGGTGAACCGGGCCCGGTCGTGGGGCGGTATCGAGCCCAGCAGATGCGGCACCCGCAGCTCCGAGGCGAGGAAGACCCGCTCGCCGGGGAAGACCGCCGGCCCGGTGCGCAGTGCCGTCGCCGCGTCGCGGTAGGAGCCGTGCATCCCGGCCGCCCCGGCCCCCGGCTCGCCGACGGCCATCCGGCCGTCCAGGCCATGGCGCTCCGCGAGCAGCGCCAGCAGGTGCTCGCAGCGTTCGGGAAGCCGCTCCGGGGCCGCGCGCCCCTCGTGCGCCGCGGCCAGCACCGCGTACCGCCCCGCGGTCTGCTCGCCCGCCACGTCCTGGCGGTCGCGGAACACCTCCCGCACCGTCCGCAGCACCGTCAGCCGGGACACCGCCGCGGGGTCCTCGTCCGCCCGGTCCGGCGCGCCCGCCGAGCGCACCTCCAGCAGCACCGCGCTCCGGGCCACCCCGGGCGCGAGCCCCAGCTCGACCGCGCGGGCGGCCACCGCCTCCGGGCCGACCACCTCGGGGTCGTAGAGCGCGATGTCCCGGACGAAGTCGTCGACCGCCCGCTCATGGAGCATCCGCGAGCGCAGCAGCGCCGCCTCCTCCAGCAGGATCTCGGTCTGCCGCCGCACCACCAGGCCGAAGCGGTGCACCTCCTCGGGCACCCCGGTCAGACAGACGGTGCCGATCACCTCCTCCCCGACGGTGATCGGCAGGCTCATCCCGGGCCGTACGCCCCGCATCCGGCCCGCCTGCTCGGCGGTGTGGGTGGCGGGGCGCCCGGTGCGCACCACCTCCAGGGACGCCTCGTGGACGGTGCCGACGCGCGCGTGGTCGCCACAGCCGATGACCACCGCCTCGGGGTCGGTGATCAGCACATTGAAACCGGTGATCCGCCCGATGTCGCGGGCGATCTCCTGCGCCAGCTCCGGCGTCAGTACGGGAGGGCCGCCGAGCAGGCCGCCAAGGGGATCCATGGGCGGATCGTACAGACGCACTCGCCCTGAGGTCGATGTCTTCATACGCTTCGAACGATGACCGGGGACCCGTCGCTGCCTACCGTCTTCCGTCAACACCACCGGGCGCCCCGCACCGCCCGGCCATCCGTCCCCTCCTCCCCAGGAGCCCTCCTCAGGAGACGGCCATGAGCACAGCATCCCTGGAGAAGTCCCGTCCCACCCGCACTCACTGGCTCATCACGCTGTACGCCGGCGGCGGCGAGTTCTGCGACGGATACATTCTCAGCATCATCGGCGTCGCGCTTCCGCTCCTCACCGCCGACTACCACCTCAACTCCTTCGACGCCGGAGTGATCGGCTCCGCCTCCCTGGTCGGCATGTTCGCCGGAGGGCTGGTCTTCGGCTATGTGACCGACCGGGTCGGGCGGCAGAAGGTCTATCTCTTCGACATCGCCGCCTTCATCCTGCTCTCCGCGGCCCAGTTCTTCGTCACCGATCCCTGGCAGCTGACCGTATTGCGCTTCCTCATGGGCATCGCCATCGGTGCCGACTTCGCGATCGCGGGCACCATCGCGTCCGAGTTCGCGCCGCGAAACTCCCGGGGACCGCTGCTGGTCATCATGGTCACCATGTGGTCGGTCGGCGCCGCCGTCGCGTACGTCGTCGGCTGGGCGATGTTGTCCTCCGGCCACGACGACTGGCGGTGGATGCTCGCGAGCAGCGCGATACCCGCCGTCCTCATCCTCCTGCTGCGCTTCGGCACCCCCGAGTCCCCGCGCTGGCTGCTCAGCAAGGGCCGCGGCAAGGAAGCGGAGGCCGTGCTCAAGCAGATGCTCGGCCCGGACGCGACCCTGGACGACCTGGAGGCCGACACCGCCTCGCGCACCCGCTACGGCGATATCTTCCGCGGCGCCTATCTGCGGCGGACCGTTTTCGTCAGCGTCTTCTGGGCCTGTCAGCTGCTGCCGATCTACGCCATCACCACCTACGAACCCACCATCCTGTCCTCCTTCGGACTGGCCGACGGCAACGACTCCTACCTCGGCTCGGTCGTGGTGCAGATCTTCTTCGTGCTCGGCTCGCTCTCGGGGATCCTGGTCATCAACAAGGGGCGGCGCACCCTGCTCCTGTGGAGCTTCGGTCTCTCCGCGATCCCGCTGCTCTGCCTCGCCGCCCTCGCCCACCCCTCACCGGCCGTCGTGATCGTCCTCTTCGCGGCCTTCGGCGTGGCGTGCTTCTCCAGCCAGTGTCTCCAGGCCATCTACCCCTCCGAGCTGTTCCCGACCGGGGTCCGGGCCACCGCCAACGGCTTCGCCACCGGCATCAGCCGCGTCGGCGCCGCCATCGGCACCTGGGGAGCGCCCGTCGTCCTCGACCACAGCACCCGGCTGGCCATGCTCCTCGGCGCGGTGATCTGCGCCATCGGCTGGGGAACGTCGTACGTCCTCGCCCCGGAGACCAGCGGGCTCACCCTCGCCGACGCCAGTGCGGCGGACGCGGACCACAGCCCCCGCGGGCGACCGCGGGCCGGCCGTGACACCTCCTCGACCACACCGTCCCCCGCGGTGAAGGAGCCCTCATGACCTTTCCGGACACCCCGCCCTCCACGGTCACCATCGTCGGCGGCGGAGTCGTCGGCCTGGCCTGTGCCCACTACCTCAGTGGCGCCGGGCTGCGGGTCACCGTCCTCGAACGCGACCGGCTGGGCAGCGGCGCGTCCCGCGGCAACGCCGGGGAGGTCTGCCCCGACCTGGTCGAACCGCTGGCCGCGCCCGGTGTCATCGGCACGGCGCTGCGCGGGCTGCACCGCCGGGACGGCGCGCTGGCGATCCACCCCCCGGCCGGTGCCGAACTGCTGCGGTTCCTGGTCCGGTTCGGGATGCGGGCCACCTCGCGCCACCACGCGCGGGGGGCCGCCGCCCTCGGCGCGCTCGCGAGGGGCACCTTCGGGCTCTTCGAGGAGCTGGAGGCGGCCGGTGTGGACGGGGAGGCGCACAAGGACGGCTTCCTGTTCGCCTTCCCCTCCCGCGCGTACGCCGCCGAGGCGCTCGCCGCCTTCCGCCGCCTGGACGCCCCCATCGCGCCCGGGGGTGTGCTGGAGGGGGCCCGGCTGGCGGAGGCGGAGCCCTCGCTCACCGAGGGCGCGCGGGCGGGGTTCGTGGTGGAGCGTCAGTGGTCCCTGGATCCCTCGCTCTTCGTGGACCGGCTCGCCGAGCGGCTGCGGAGCGACGGGGTGGAGCTGGTCGAAGGGGCGCGTGTCTCATCGATCGTCGACCGGTCCGGCCGGACCGAGGTCCGGACCTCGGCGGGCACCTTCCGCGCCGACACGGTGGTGATCGCCGCGGGCATCGGATCGCGGGAGCTGGTGCGGGGGCTCGGCAAGGACATCGACCTGGTGGCGGGCAAGGGCTACAGCTTCTCGGTGGCGGCCGAACCGCCGCCCTCCCGCCTGGTCCACCTCGGTGCGGCCAAGGTGGTGCTCACGCCGATGGGCAAGCGGGTCCGGGTCGCCGGGACGATGGAGTTCGAGCGCGACGCCGACCGGTTCCGGCAGCGGCGCGTCGAGGCCATCGTCGCGGCCGCGCGCCCGTATCTGCGCCATGCCGACTGGGACGACCGCCAGGAGGAGTGGGTGGGGCCGCGGCCCATGACCCCCGACGGGCTGCCGCTGATCGGCCCGGTGCCGGGCCACCCCCGGGTGCTGCTGGCCACCGGACACAACATGCTGGGGCTGATGCTCGCGCCCGCCACCGGCCGGCTGGTGGCCGGACTGCTGACGGGGACGGCGGATTCCCGGCTTTCCTCCGCTTTTGATCCGGTACGGACCGTTCGCCGCTATTCTTGGCGTGTACATGGCGTCCAGTGAGGCGCCCTGACATCCAAGGAGACTCCAGTGGTCAGTCGCAGAACCCTGCTCGCGAGCACACTGGGCATCACCGGCGGCCTTCTCCTCCCGACGGCGGGCGCCGGCGCGGCGCCCGCCGACTGGTCCCGGGCGGTGGTGGACTCCACCATCGCCCGCTACCCCGACCCCGCCTCGCTCGGCGGCTGGGGCTACACCCGAGGGCTGTTCCTGCTCGGCGCCTACCGCGTCTACCAGCGGGTCAAGGAGCCCTCGTACCTGGCGTACATCAAGACCTGGGTGGACAACTTCGTCGACGCCGACGGCCATATGAGCCGGACCTTCGACAACCTCGACGCGATGCAGTCCGGCAATCTGCTGCTGATCCTCCACCAGGAGACCGGCGACCCCCGCTACCGGACCGCCGCCGCCCAGATCCGGGAGCGGATCACCACCTATCCGCGCACCGCCGACGGCGGGATGTGGCACGCCACCGGCAAGACCAACGAACTGTGGGGCGACGGTGTCTTCATGGCCCAGCCCTTCCTGCTGCGCTACGGCATCGCCTACGGCGACCAGGCGTACGCGTTCGACGAGGTCACCAGGAACCTCTCGGTGTACTTCCGCCACCTCAAGGCGTCCAACGGGCTGATCTACCACGCCTATGACGCTGACGGCGACGCCCCGTGGAACCCCGATCCCACCACCGGAACCTCCGCCCACTTCTGGGCACGGGCCATCGGCTGGACCGCCATGACCCATGTCGAGGTGCTGGAACTGCTTCCCGCGAACCACCCGCGCCGCGCCGAACTCATCGGCAACGTACGGCACTTGGCCAAGGGCTTCGCCCGCTACCAGGACCCGGCCACCGGCCGCTGGTTCCAGGTCGTCGACAAGGCGAACGAGGCCGGCAACTGGACCGAGACCTCCGCCTCCAGCATGTACACCCTGATGCTGCACGCCGCCCTGGAACACGGCTGGATCAGCGGCGGCTCCTACGCCTCGGCCGCGCGCAGGGGCTATCAGGGCGTGCTGAAGAAGGTGTCGGTCGGCTCCGACGGGCTGACGAACATCACCGACATCAGCGAGGGCACCAACGTCGGGGACCTGGCCTACTACCTCGGCCGCAAGCGCAATACGAACGACCTCCACGGTCTGGGCGCCTTCCTGCTGATGAACGAGCGGCTCGCGTCCTGACGCGCNGCCTTCCTGCTGATGAACGAGCGGCTCGCGTCCTGACGCGCGCGTACGGTCGCGCTCCGCGGAGCGCGACCGTACGCACCTCGGGCGGTGGCTACTTCAGCTCGACCTGGAACACCTTGTCCGCGCCGTCCGGCTCCCCGCCGTTGTTGTCGGCGTTCGTCGTGGACAGCCACAGCGCGTTCTCGCCCGGCACCGTCTCGACCGTGCGCAGCCGCCCGTAGGAGCTGGTGTAGTACGCCTTCGGGGTGCCCGCGCTGGTGCCGTCCACCGGGATCCGCCACAGCCGCTCGCCCTTGAGCGCCGCCATGTAGAGCGCGCCGTCGGCGTAGGTGACGCCGCTGGGCGAGGCCTCGCCGACCGACCACTGGCGCTTGGGGTTGGTCATCCCCGAGGTGGAGCAGTTGCCCTCGCAGGTCGGCCAGCCGTAGTTCTTGCCCGGTTCGATGAGGTTGAGCTCGTCGTACTTGCTGTTGCCGAGCTCGGCCTCCCACAGCCGGCCCTGCGGATCCCAGGTGATGCCCTGCGGATTGCGGTGGCCCAAGGAGTAGACGAGGGTGCCGAACGGATTGCCCGGGGCGGGTTTGCCGTCCGTGGTCATTCGCAGGATCTTGCCGTTGAGGGAGTCCTTGTCCTGGGCGAGATCGGGGGTCTGCGCCTCCCCGGTGGTGGCGTAGAGATAGCCGTCCGGGCCGAACTTGAGGCGTCCCCCGTTGTGGTACTTGTTCTTCTTGATTCCGGTGACGATCGCCTTGTAGCCGCTCAGGGTGGAGCCGTCGTACGTCATGCGGGCGATCCGGTTGCCGTCGGACGCCGTGTGCATGAGGTAGATGTAGTGGTCGGTGCTCCAATTCGGGGAGACGGCGAGGCCCATCAGCCCGCCCTCACCGCCGGTGGTCACCACGTTCGGCACCGTGCCCACCTGGGTCCTGGTGCCCGACTGGGTGAGCTTGTACAGCTTGAAGGAATCGCGCTCGGTGATCAGCGCCGAGCCGTCGGGCAGCCAGCCGAGCCCCCAGGGGATGCTCCAGCCGGACGAGACGGTCTTGATGTCCGACGGGGCGGAGTCGGCCCGCGCCGGTGCCGCGTTGCCCGCGCCCGTCTGGGTGAGCAGCAGCCCGGCCGCGAGTGCGGTGGTCGCGGCCGCGGCCACGAGGGTGTTCCGGTGACTCTTCATCGCGCGTCCTCCTACTGGAGTTTGTACGCCTTGAAGTTTCGGGTGAGCAGATACGTGGTCTGGAGGCCGTGGCTGTTCAGGCTGGCCCTCGCCGCCGCGGCTGCGAGGGCCAGGGCGGTGCGCGGTAAGAGCGGTGGACGCTCCATCAAGGATTCTCCTGTCTGATCCTTGTTCACATCGAGGGACAGTAAGGAAAGCTTCCTAATGCGTCAACAGGTTCAGCCGCGCGTCACCCGGAAGACGACCGTGCCATGCGCGGGCACCGAGGCGCTGATCGAGCCGCTGGTGGTGGAAGTGGCCTTCGACCACAGGTCCTTCAGACGGTACGAGGTCGAGCCGCCGAGGCCGATCGCGCTCGCCGTCGTCGAGATCGTCTTGCTGGACGAGTTCTCGTTGAGCAGCGCCACCGCCCGGTCGCCATTGGCCAGCTGCTTGGTGTAGACGGTCGTTCCTCCGCTGGAGGAGACGATGGTGGCCTGCTTGCCCAGGGTGTCCTGGTCGAGCGCGATGATGTCGGTGTTCTTCAGGGTCGACTGGGTGGTCGCGGAGGCGTCGCGGATGTCGCTGCCGATCAGCAGCGGCGCCGCCATCATCGCCCACATGCTGAAGTGGGTGCGGTACTCGGTGGCCGTCATCCCGCCGTTGCCGACCTCGAGCATGTCGGGGTCGTTCCAGTGGCCGGGGCCGGCGTACTGCGCCAGGTCGTCGTTGATGTGCAGCTTGTCGATCATGCTGGACCACTTGTCGCTGATGTCGCCGGTGGTGCGCCAGGAGTTGCCGACCGGCTCGCCCCAGGTCCACACCTTGGGGGTGGTCTGGCCCCATTCGCAGAGCGAGTAGACGATCGGGCGGCCGGTGGCGGCGAGCGCGTCGCGCATGGCCTTGTAGCGCTTCTGGGCGTCGACGCCCTGGTTGTTGCAGTTGTCGTACTTGAGGTAGTCCACGCCCCAGGAGGCGAACAGCTTGGCGTCCTGCTGCTCGTGGTTCAGCCCGCCCGGGAAGCCGTTCGCCGCGTTGCAGGTCTTGGTGCCGGCGCTGGTGTAGATGCCGAACTTCAGCCCTTTGGCGTGCACATAGTCCGCCACGGCCTTGATGCCGTTCGGGAAGCGGGTGCGGTTGGGCACCAGATTGCCGCTCGCGTTCCGGCTGGGTTCGGCCCAGCAGTCGTCGATGTTGACGTAGGTGTAGCCGGCGTCCTTGAGGCCGAGTGAGACGAACGCGTCGGCGACACCCTTGATCATGGATTCATTGAACGAGGCGTCGCAGTGCGTGGCGTTCCAGTTGTTGAAGCCCATCGGGGGCGTTCGGGCCACGCCGTTGTCCAGGGCCGCGGCCTTTGGCGCCCCGGTGGTGAGGCTGACGGTGAGGGCGCCGGCGGCGACCGTGGTGGCCGCGGTGACGGCCGCGAGACAGGAGCGAAGTCTGCGCGATCGGGTGGATCTCTGCATGATCATCTCCTTTGGGCGCGGACAGTGCATCGCGGAAGGTAGGAGGTATGGCGTGATGAGTCAAGGAATGGTGTGGACCAAGAAGGCGGCCATGCAAGCGACTTTCGGCCGATAACCGTCAACTACCTGCGTGTTGGGCGTGGTTCTCGGCACCCTACATCGGGTATCCAGCCAAAGAGGTCGGAGGATTTTAGGCGCACGCTTATTGACCGGACATCACCAACCGGTGACGCTGCAACGGAACGGCACAGGACCGTAACGCCCCGAGAAGGAGAGCCCCCATGGGCCGCAGATCGTGCCGCCGACTCGGCGCCTGGCTGGCCGCCGTGCTGCTGGCCGTCGCCACGCTCGCCCTGACCAGCCCCACCCCGGCGCAGGCCGAGGTCACCAACCCCCGGCAGCAGTGGCTGCGCCAGTCCCAGGCGGGGCTCTTCCTGCACTGGGGCATGCGCACCTCGCCCGGCTACACCAACTGCTCCGCCTGGGAGAAGGCGGTCACCGACGGCGGCTGGGACGCCGGCTACTGGGTGGCCGAGGCCAAGAAGCTGCACGCCTCCTACCTGGTGCTCGCCTCCTTCCACAGCCGTCTGGGCTATGCGCGGGCCTGGCCGTCCGCCATCCCCGGAAGCTGCTCCACCAAGCGGGACTTCCTCGGCGAGCTGATCGACGCGGCGAGCGCCCAGGGGCTGAAGGTCATGCTCTACATGACCGACGATCCGAAGTGGCATGACGAGGGCGGCCACGAATGGCTCGACTCGGCGGCCTACTCCGCGTACAAGGGACGCGATGTCGACCTGACCACCCGCGACGGCTTCGGCGAGTACTCCTACGACAACTTCGTGGAAGTGATGCGGAAGTACCCCAAGCTGTCCGGGTTCTGGATCGACAACGACAACGACTACTGGATCGACCACGGGCTCTACGAGAAGATCCGCGCCGACCGCCCCGGCTGGCTGCTGAGCAACAACAACGAAGACACGCCGATCATGGACACGGTCAGCAATGAGCAGAAGACCGGGATGACCCCGGCCTATGACTACCCCCAGGCCATCTGGACCCCACAGCCCCGGCTCACCGAAGCCTGCTTCAAGCTGCCCAGCAGCGGGGCCTGGTGGTACAGCGGCACCGACTCGGAGGTGGACTACGGACTCACCCTCGGCCGGCTGATCAGCGACTCCGGCTCCTCCGTCAAATCCCTCATGGCCGAGACCGCCCAGGTGAACGGGCGCTTCCCCAGCAAGCAGGAAGCCTTCAACAACTACGCCAAGAGCTATCTCGACAAAATCTGGGGATCGCTGGGCGGCACCGAGGGCGGTGGCTACTCCTACGGCGGGCTCCAGCCCGGCGCCTGGAACGACGGCGCCCACGGGGTGACCACGGTGAGCACGGCCGACCCCGACCGCCACTTCGTCCACGTCCTCACCCGGCCCTCGGGCTCCACGCTGACGTTGCGGGACAGCGGCTACAAGGCGACCGGCGTCACCGACTACCGCACCGGGAAGAAGCTGACCTTCCGCCAGGGCGACGGCCGGATCACCATCTCCGGCATCACCGACTGGGATCCGTACGACACCGTCCTCGAGGTCCGCACCGACGGCCGCCAGGGCATCGTTCCGCCCGGTTCCCTCACCGCGAGCGCCAGTGTCTCCGCGAGCGGCCACTCCGCCTCCGCCGTGCTCGACGGCGACCCGCAGACGTACTGGGACAACGCCACCACCCTGCCCGCCTCGATCACCTTCGATCTGCGGTCCGCCAAGAGCATCCGCTATCTGGCCGTGAACCAGCGGGAGTGGTCGGTCTCCTACGCCCGCTCCGACACCGAGCAGTCCGCCCGTATCCGCGACTACCAGGTGCACGTCTCCGCCAACGGCCGCGACTGGGGCAGCCCGGTCGCCTCCGGAACGCTGCCCAGCGCCCGCGGTGTGCGGCTCATCGACATCCCCGCCACCACCAAGCGCTACGTCCGGCTCACGGTGAACAGCACCTGGGCCGCGTCCACCGACACCAAGCACTATCGCAAGCTGCTGCTGGACGAGGTGCGCATCGGATCCGCCTACCCCGGGAGCGGCCGCACCACCACCGACGGCGGGGCACCGCGGATCCAGGCCGCCCGCTGACGGCCCGTCCGCCCCGCCCCGTTGCTTCATCCCCCACCCAGATGGAAGGCAGGTCGAGGCCATGAACGACACCACCCCGCGCACGGCGCCCGAGGCGGCGGACCGCACCCTTGACGACGCCGGCGAGACCGCCTGGCAGACCCCCGACTACGTGGTCGTGGAGACCGCGCTGGAGGTCACCGCCTACTCGCTGAACGCCCGCTGAGCTCCCCGCCATGCGCGTGCGCGTGCTCGGCACCGCGGCGGGTGGCGGCGTACCCCAGTGGAACTGCGCGTGCCCCGGATGCTCCGGGGCACGCGCCCACCCGGGGTGGCGCCGCCGCCACGCCTCGCTCGCCGTCCAGGCCGACGAGGGCCGCTGGTATCTGGTCAACGCCACCCCCGACCTCGGCGACCAGGTCGAGGACTGCCCCGAACTGCACCCCGGGCCCGAACCGCGCCGGACCCCGCTGGCCGGGGTGATCCTCACCGACGCCGAGCTCGACCACACCCTCGGCATCGCCCGGCTGCGCGAGGCGGACGGCATCGAGATCGTGGCCACCGCCCCGGTGCGGCACGCCCTGCTGACCGGGCTCCACCTGGGCGAGGTCCTCACCCCCTACGCCCGGCTGGACTGGCGCCCCCTCGGCCCCGGGGACCGGCCGCTCGTCGAGGGCTCGCCGCTCGCCGTCGGCGCCGTCCCCGTCTCCGCCAAACGCCCCCGCTACGCGGCCGGACTCGCCGCCCCGGACGACGATGCCTGGGTGGTCGCCCTGCGGCTGACCGACCGCGCCACCGGCCGCTCCCTCCTCTACGCCCCCGCGCTCGCCGCCTGGCCCGACGCCTTCCAGCGCGCCGCCGAAGAAGCCGACTGCGTGATCGTCGACGGCACCTTCTGGTCCGATGACGAGCCCCTCACCAGCGGCTTCGGCTCGCGTACCGCCACCGCCATGGGCCATCTGCCGATCGAAGGACCGGACGGCACGGCGCACCGGCTCGCCGCGCTCGAAGCGCGCGCCCTGTACACCCACCTCAACAACACCAACCCCCTCAACGACCCGGCCGCGCCCCAGCACTCGGGCCTGGCGAGGCTGGGCGTCGAGGTGGCCGCCGACGGGATGGTGATCGACCTGTGAGCACCCCACGGACCCGGCTCGAGGAGCGGTTGCGCGCGGTCGCGCAGGAGCGCTACCACGACCGCCACCCCTTCAACGTACGGATGCACGCGGGCGAGCTCACCCCCGCCGAACTGCGCCGCTGGATCCTCAACCGCTTCCACTACCAGCGCCACATCCCGGTCAAGGACGCGCTGATCACCGCCAAGTTCGACACCCCACGGCTGCGCCGGATGTGGCTGCGGCGCATCCAGGACCACGACGGCGCCACCGACGGCGAGGGCGGTATCGAGCGGTGGCTGCGGCTCGGCGAGGCCGCGGGGCTGGACCGGGACCGGCTGCTGTCGGGGGATGAGGTGGTGCCGGGGGTGCGGCTCGCGGTCGACGGCTATGTCAACTTCTGCCGGCTGCGCGACCCGCTGGAAGCCGTCGCCGCCTCGCTCACCGAGCTGTCCGCGCCCGGCATCATGCTCACCCGGATCGACGCCTTCGAGCGGTACTACCCCTGGATCGAGCGCGAGGGGCTGGCCTACTTCCGCAACCGGGTCGGCCAGGGGCGCCGGGACAGCACCGAGGCCCTCGACCTGGTCCTGACCTGGGCGCGGACCCCCGAGGACGAGGACCGCGCGGTGGCGGCGCTCGCCTTCAAATGCGATGTGCTGTGGTCGCTGCTGGACGCGGTCGACCACGCCGACACCAAGGACGGCCAGGGGGAGGGCACATGACCGGCCCCGGCACCCCACCCGCCCCGGCCGGATGGCGGCCCGCGCTGTCCCCCGCCGTGAGCCTGCGCCACGACCGGGTGCGGGACGCCGATCTGCTGGTGCTGCCCGAGCGGGTGGTGGTGCTGCGCGGCAGCGCCGCGAAGATCCTGCGGCTGTGCGACGGCGACCGCGACCTCGAGGCCATCGTGGCGGAACTCCAGAGCCGCTTCCCCGGCGCGCCCGTCGCCGAGGACGTGCCCGCCTTCCTCGACCGGATGCGTACCCAAGGCTGGGTCCGATGACCGCCGCGACAAGGCTGGGTCCGATGACCGCCGCGCCCCGCCCCTGGGCCCTGCTCGCCGAGCTCACCCACGGCTGTCCGCTGCACTGCCCCTACTGCTCCAACCCGCTGGAGCTGGTCCGGCGCTCCCGCGAGCTGACCACCGCCGAGTGGGCGGAGGTGATGCGCCAGGCCGGGGAGTTGGGCGTGGTACACACCCATCTCTCCGGCGGGGAACCGCTGTTGCGCGGCGATCTCGCCGAGATCGTCACCGCCGCCGAGTCCGCCGGGATCTACACCCAGCTCGTCACCAGCGGCGTGGGCCTGGACCGGGCCCGGCTGGCCACGCTGACCGCCGCCGGGCTGCGCAGTGTCCAGCTGTCCCTGCAACACGCCGACCCGGCCGCCTCCGACCGCATCGCCGGACACCGCTCGTACGCCGCCAAGGAGCGGGCCGCCGCGCTGGTGCGCGCGGCCGGACTGCCGCTCGGGATCAACGTCGTCCTGCACCGTGACAACCTCGACGCGCTCGACGCCATCATCCAGCGCGGCGTGGACTGGGGCGCCGACCGGATCGAGCTGGCCAACACCCAGTTCTACGGCTGGGCGCTGCGCAACCGCGACGCCCTGCTGCCCACCCGCGACCAGCTCGCCCGGGCGCGGGACACGGTTCAGCGGTGGCGGGACCGGCTGGGCGGCGCCCTCGACCTGGTGTGGGTCGTGCCCGACTACTTCGACGGCGTCGCCAAGCCCTGCATGGGCGGGTGGGGCGCGGTCTCGCTGACCGTCGCGCCCGACGGCACCGTGCTGCCCTGCCCCGCCGCCGCGAGCCTGCCGGACCTGGACCCGCCCACCGTCCGCGACCACCCCCTGGAGTGGATCTGGGACCACTCGGGCGCCTTCAACCGCTACCGGGGCGAGGAGTGGATGCGCGAGCCGTGCCGCACCTGCTCCCGCCGCGCGGAGGACTTCGGCGGCTGCCGCTGCCAGGCGTACGCCCTGACCGGCGACGCCGCCCGCACCGACCCGGCCTGCGCGCTCTCCCCGGACCACGGTGTGATCCGCGCGCTGACGACCGACCCCGGGCACCCGGCCGGAGCGGACACCCCGGCGCCGACCGGCGGCTACGCCTACCGCAAGCCCGGAGGGTGAGGCCGGGCACGGTTTGGCGCATACGCCCCCGCTTCCGTAAAGTTTCGCCGTTGTCCAGGGGAACAGGCGAACCAAGAAAGCGGCAGCGGCGATGACGGTGACTAACGAAGGCCGGGCCGAGCGTGCCCCGGCCGAGGAGCCGGGCATCGACCCGGAGCGGCTGGCGACCTGTCTGAGCGTCCTCGCGGAACTCGACCGGCTGCCGGTCGACCACCCCGACGCGATCATGGTCCGCCGGGCCACCTCCGGGATCTACCGCAGCGTGAAGCAGCGCAGGCGCCAGGAGCGGAGGGCCGCGAAGACCGCGAACGACAAGGCGGTGACCGAGGCCACCGCCACCGGCGCCGCCGACCGGATCGACGACGAGACGCTGGGCCGCGCGCTCACCAGCTCCGTCACCACTCAGATCGCGGGCATCCTGGAGCGCCCCCGCTCCTGCTACGTCTGCAAGACCCGGTATGTCGAGGTCGACGCCTTCTACCACCAGCTGTGCCGCGACTGCGCCGCCGAGAACCGGGCCCGCCGCGACGCCCGTACCGATCTCACCGGGCGCCGTGCCCTGCTCACCGGCGGCCGGGCGAAGATCGGCATGTATATCGCGCTGCGGCTGCTGCGCGACGGCGCGCACACCACCATCACCACCCGCTTTCCGGTCGACGCCATCCGCCGCTTCAAGGCCATGCCGGACAGCGGGGAGTGGCTGCACCGGCTCAAGGTCGTCGGCATCGATCTGCGCGACCCGGCCCAGGTCATCGCGCTGGCCGACGCGGTGAGCGCCGCGGGCCCGCTGGACATACTGATCAACAACGCCGCCCAGACCGTCCGCCGCACCCCGCAGGCGTACGCGGAGCTGATAGCGGGCGAGTCGGCGCCGCTCCCCGCCGGGGAGCTCCCCGAGTCCGTGGTGCTCGGCGCCTTCGGCAGCGGAGCCCAGGCGGCCCTGCCGACGCCCCGCGCGCCGCGGGACGGCGCCCTCACTCCGCAGGACCTCACCGCCCTCGCGCTCAACCCCGGCTCCGCCTCACCGGCCCGGATCGAGGCCGGGACGGCGATCGACGCGGGCGGGCTGGTGCCGGACCTGGACCCGAGCAACACCTGGGTGCAGCGGGTCCACGAGGTGGACCCGGTCGAGATGCTCGAGGTCCAGCTGTGCAATGAGACGGCGCCGTTCATCCTGGTGAGCCGGTTGCGCCCGGCCATGGCCGCCTCGCCCGCCCGGCGCAAGTACGTGGTCAACGTCTCCGCGATGGAGGGCAAGTTCGGCCGGGGCTACAAGGGCGCGGGCCATCCGCACACCAATATGGCCAAGGCCGCGCTGAACATGCTGACCCGCACCAGCGCACGGGAGATGTTCGAGTCCGACGCCATCCTGATGACGAGCGTCGACACCGGATGGATCACCGACGAGCGCCCGCACCCGGACAAGATGCGGCTGGCGGCCGAGGGCTTCCACGCCCCCCTCGACCTGGTGGACGGCGCGGCGCGGGTCTACGACCCGATCGTCCGGGGCGAGCGCGGCGAAGACCTCTTCGGCTGCTTCCTGAAGGACTACGCCCCCACGTCCTGGTAGGGACTACGCCCCGGCGTCCTGGTAGGGACTACGCCCGCCCCGGCGTCCTGGTAGGGCTATGCCCCGGCGTCCTGGTGACGACGGGGCACCGCGGTCCGGCGTCGGGTCACGCGCTCGCCTTGCGGCCCGCCGCCGGGGTGCGGCGGCCGGGGGAGAAGCCGAAGCGGCGGGCCAGCCGCCGCAGGCGGGCGCGGGCGGCGGTCCGGTAGCGCTCCCAGAGCCGGGCGTACCGGCTCGCGCGCAGCTCCTCGAAGAGCTGGTCGTAGCGCCGGGCGATCGGCTCCGGGTCATAGACCCGGGAGCTCTCCAGGGCGGCCGCGCCCATCGCGCGCCGGGCCGGCGCGTCGCCCATCAGCTCCATCAGGGCGCTCGCCAGCGCGTGCTTGTCCCCGGTGGGGACGAGCCGTCCGGTGACCCCGTCCTTGATGATCTCAGCGGGGCCGAGCGGGCAGTCGGTGCTCACCACCGGCACCCCGCAGCGCATGGCCTCCACGATCGTCATCCCGAACGACTCGGCGTCCGAGGCCACCGCGACCAGCGACGCCTTGGCGAACTCCGCCTCGATGGGGGAGCGCGACCCCATCAGCTCCGCGCTCCCGGACAGGCCCAGCCGCTCGATCCGCTCCGCGAGCCGGTCCTTCTCCGCGCCCCCGCCGTAGATCCGCAGCCGCCAGGCCGGGAACTTCGCCGAGATCTCCGCGAAGGCGTCGATCAGCAGGTCGAAGCGCTTGCCGCGGACCAGCCGCCCGGCCGCCGCGATCACCGGCTCGGTGCCCTCGGAGGGGGCGACGTCGGGCTCGGGGACGCTGTTGGGTATCGCCAGGGTCCGCACCCCCGGCATCGGCATCTTCTTGCGGTAGACGGCGGCGTCCGCCTCCGTCGTGGTGACCACGGCGTCCAGCGTCCGGTAGAACGGGGCCAGCTCCGCCCGCAGCTTCTTGCTGTGCGCCTCGTACCGCAGGTGCTCCTGGGCGATGCGCAGCGCGCGGCGCGGGGCGAAGCGGGACACGTAGACGTTCACGCCCGGCCGGGTGCCGACGATCACATCGGCGTCGCAGCCGCGCAGATACTCCGCGACCCGCGTGTCGATCAGGCGGTTGTACTGGTGGTTCCGCTTCTCGGCGGCCGGAAAGTCCCGGCTGGGCTCGAAGGACAGCGGGTCCTTCGCGTCCGCGGTCTCCGGACGCGTGTCCACCAGGGGGACCAGCCGCACCCGCGGGTCGAGGGCGAAACGCGGCGTCTCGCGGTGCCGCATCATCGAGACGATCTCGACCTCGTGGCGGTCGGCGAGCGCCGTCGCGAGGTTCATCGTCGTCCGGATCGTTCCGCCGATCCCGTAGGCGTTGTGCAGCAGGAATGCGATCTTCATGCGGTATTTTCTCCGGCCGGGTGCGTCCCCGGGGCGAGTTTCCCCCGGAAGCTGGTCGACACCTTGTCGAGGCCCGGTAAGCCCACCGCGTGAAGAAGGTGAGAGCGGGGTAAGAAGCCCCGCTCAGGACCCCCGCCCGCCGTGGGCACCGCTGTGGCCTTGGCAGACTCGGGGTGTGACGAACACCGTGCTGCTCGCCGAGGACGACCGTGCCATCCGCCAGGCGCTGGAACGCGCCCTTACCCTGGAGGGGTACCGCGTCACCGCCGTGCCCGACGGGATCGAGGCGCTGGCGGCCATCCACCGCGAGCGCCCGGACGTGGTCGTACTGGACGTGATGATGCCGGGCGTGGACGGCCTCCAGGTGTGCCGGGTGCTGCGCGCCGAGGGGGACCGCACCCCCATCCTCATGCTCACCGCGCGGGTCGAGACCGCCGACCGGATCGAGGGGCTGGACGCCGGCGCGGACGACTATGTGGCCAAGCCCTTCGAGGTCGAGGAGGTCTTCGCCCGGCTGCGCGCGCTGCTGCGCCGCGCCGCCCCCGCCGAACCGGCCGCGCCGGAGGACACCGCCATCGACGGGGTGCTGGAGGTCGCCGATCTGCGCCTGGACTCCTCGGCCCGGAGGGTCTGGCGCGGCGGTACGGAGCTGGAGCTGACCCGCACCGAATTCGACCTGCTGGAGCTGCTGGCCCGCAACGCGGGCATCGTCCTGGACCACGCCACCATCTACGCCCGCATCTGGGGCTACGACTTCGGCCCCGGCTCGAAGAACCTCGCCGTCTACATCGGCTATCTGCGCCGCAAGGTCGATCCGGAGGGGCGCGCCCCGCTGATCCACACGGTGCGCGGGGTCGGCTACACCCTGCGGGAGGAGTGATGGTGCGGCTCCCACTCCTCCGCCGGCCGCTGCCATTCCTCCGCCGGGGGCGGCCCAGTCTGCGGACCACCTTCGCGCTCTCGTTCGCCGCGGTCGCCTCCGTGGTCACCCTCCTGGTCGGCGGGCTCAGCTATGACGCGGCGGCCGGGCTGGTGCGGGTGGACCAGCAGTCGGCGTTCGACGACGTCGTCCGCGATCTGCGCAGCCAGGTCCGCGGCGAGAAGGTGATCCTGCGGCAGTACCCCTCGGAGTCCGCCGTGCCCGTCCCGTACGACCTGCGGGACGATCTGCGCCGGATCAGCCGGATGGACGTCCAGGTGATCAACGGCCGTGGCACGGTCTACGACGCGGGCAAGCCCCCGCTGCCGGTGGCCGACGGCGACCGGACGACCGCCGCCTCGCGCACCCCGGGCACCGTCGTACGGCGCGAGATCGACATCGGCGGGGAGCAGTACCGGATGGCCACCGTGGCGGTGGGCGACGGCACCGGCGCGGTCCAGGTGGCCCAGCAGATCAGCGACACCGAGGATCTGCTGCAAGAGCTCCAGAAGCGCACCGCGCTGTTCGTGATCGCCGTCATCATGGCCGCCGGGCTGGCCGGCTGGTGGCTGGCCGGGCGGATCACCCGGCGGCTGGTGCGGCTGACCCGGGTCGCCGAGAGCGTGGCCGCCACCGGCCGGATGGAGGTGGCGGTGCCGGTCGCCGGGGACGACGAGGTGGGCCGCCTCGGACGGGCCTTCGACGGCATGCTCGGACAGCTCGCGCGCTCCAAGGACGACCAGCGGCGGCTGGTCCAGGACGCCGGGCACGAGCTGCGCACCCCGCTCACCTCGCTGCGCACCAACATCTCCCTGCTGCGCCGCTTCGAGGAGCTGCCGGGGCCCGCGCGCGAGGATCTGCTGGCGGATCTGGCGGGGGAGACCCGGGAGCTGACCGATCTCGTCAACGAGCTGGTGGACCTGGCGGCCGGGCAGCGGGACGACGAACCCCGTACCGAGGTCTCGCTGGAGGAGGTGGCCACCACCGCCGTGACCCTCGCCCGGCGCCGGACCGGCCGGGAGATCACCGTACGGGCCGAGGGCGACACCCGGCTGACGGGCCACCCGGCCACCCTGCAGCGCGCGGTCTCCAACCTGGTGGAGAACGCCGCCAAGTTCGACCGGAGCGGCACCGAGCCCGTCGAGGTGGTGATCAGCGGCCGCCGGGTGGAGGTCCTCGACCGGGGCCCGGGCATCGCCGAGGAGGACCGCGAGCGCGTCTTCGACCGCTTCTACCGCGCGCCCGGCGCTCGCAGCCTGCCCGGTTCGGGGCTGGGCCTGGCCATCGTGCGCGAGGTCGCCCTCGCACACGGCGGCACCGTCTTCGCCGGGCCGCGCCCGGGCGGCGGCGCGATACTGGGCTTCACGGTCGCCGACGCCACCGAGGCGCCGTAACACCACGCCGCGAAGCCCCCGGCCATCCTGCGTGCCGCCGCTACGGAGTGGCCCGGCGGGCCACGCGGCGGAGCCGCATATCGATACTTCCCCCTCCCCGCCCCTTCCCGCAGGCGTTACGGCTTGCGGGCCACTCCCGCCCACATGTTGATGTCCGCGCTGCGGATGGCCTCCGGACGGTCCTCGGGGTCCGGATTCCAGTGGTGGGGCTCCGACACACCCGGGTCGACCAGCTCCAGACCGTCGAAGAAGGCCCCGACCTCGCTCCGCGAGCGGGTGGTGAAGGAGATCCCGCTCTCCTTGTAGACCTGGATGACGTTCCGCCAGGTCTCCTCGGAGAAGTCATGCGTGGAGTGGGTCAGCATCAGATAGCTGCCCGGCACCAGCGGCGCCATCAGCTCGCGGATGATCTCGTACGGCTTGTCCTCCTCCGGAATGAAGTGGAAGAGCGCGTTCACCGAGATCGCCACCGGCTGGTCCAGGTCCAGCGTCTCATGCAGCTCGGGTGCGCTCATGATCCGCTGGGGATCGCGCACATCCGACTGCACATAGGCCGTACGCCCCTCGGGGGTGCCGACGAGCAGCGCCTGGGCGTAGGCCAGCACGATGGGGTCGTAGTCGGTGTAGACCACCCGGGCCTCCGGGGCGACCGACTGGGCCACCTGGTGGAGGTTGGGCTCGGTGGGTATGCCGGTGCCTATGTCCAGGAACTGCCGGACCCCGGCCTCCCGGGCCAGCCAGCGGGTGGCGCGGTGGATGAAGGCCCGGTTGACGGTGGCGTTGAGCCGGACGGTCGGATAGACCTCCAGCACCCGCCCGGCGGCCTCCGCGTCCACCTCGTAGTGGTCCTTGCCGTTGAGGTAGAAGTCGTACATCCGAGCCGGGTGCGGCTTGGTGGTGTCGATCTGGTCAGGGGCGAGCCCGTTGTCGGTCACGCGGCCCTCCGTTCCGGTGCGGTACCCGCCGAGGTGGTCAGGTTTTCTGGGCGTGTGAGCAGGAAGTCCGCGGCGCCGGCCTTGGCGCCCTGGATGAACTTCTCGATTTCGTGGTGGGTGTAGATCAGGGCGGGGCCGTCCGGATCAGTCGACTGACGCAGGGCCACCCGCCCGTCGTGCAGCCTCATGACCTCGACGCACGCACCGCCGTTGGGGCCGCTCCAGGGCTTGGCCCAGCCTTCGGTCCCCAGGTGTTTGGCGGGCATGCCGTTGTACACATGTACCTGATCCACAGTCAGAGCTCCTTGCGAATCCCACGGAGGAAGTCCTCCGTCCGCCGCGCCGGTGTGGCCTGGGTGCCCATGCGGTCCAGGGCCTCCAGATAGGCGACCACATCGGAACGTTGGTCGAGATAGCCGGCGCCGGTCAGGCCCTCGGCGTAGACGATGTCCGGCAGTTCCGGGATCTGGAACCGGAAGAGCTGGAAGGGTCCGCCCATGCCCGGGTGAGGGCCGGCGGAGAACGGCACCACCTGAAGGGTGATATTTGGTCTTTGTGTCGCCTCGATCAGACGGTCGATCTGGGCGCGCATCACCGCGGGACCGCCGATGGACAGACGGAGCACCGTCTCGTCCATCACGACCCACAGATGGGGCGCGTCCGGGCGGGTGAGCAGCTCCTGGCGCTCCATCCGCAGCGCCACGCGGCGCTCGAGCTCCCGGTCGGACCCGTGCGGGAAGCCGATGGAGAGCAGGGTGCGGGCATAGTCCTCGGTCTGCAGCAGTCCGGGTACGAAGTGCGGCTCATAGGCGCGGATCCGGCTGGCCGCGCCCTCGAGACTCACATAGAGGCTGAACCAGTCCGGCAGCACATCGCGGAACCGGTGCCACCAGCCGGGCCGGTTGGCCTCCTCGGCGAGGGCGAGGAAGGAGTCGATCTCCTGCTGCTCGGCCCCGTAGGTCTGCAGCAGCTTCTCGACGTAGGGGAGTTTCAGGCCGACTTCGGCCTTCTCCATCCTGCGCACCGTGGTCTGGTTGACGTGCAGCGCCCTGGCAGCCTGGTCGTAACTGACGCCGGCTTTTTCGCGAAGGTCCCTCAGCCGCATGCCGAGGACCATCTGCCCGACGGTCGGGGCAGACCGCGCTTCACCCACGTCGTACCTCCTGGGACGGTCTTGTCAGGATCAGTGTGCCATGAGCGAGGTGAGGGCAACAGAGTGCTCTCGCTATTCTGCATTTTGCAGATCGCGCCTTGCCAACTGATGCTCGCAGCAACGATAGTGACAGGTGTGACCGGTCCAACGTGACTGCTGTGTCGCGCACTTGCGGCATTCACGTACGGCATTCACGCCCCCACAGGTAGGACGGACGGAAGGCACATGGCCGTGGCATTGCGTCAGCGCTCGACGATGGCCCACCACCCGAGCTCCGGGAGCGTTGACTCCGCCCTCCGCCAGGAGAGGTTCCAGCTGCCCGCCAGAGGCGCCTCGGTCGCGGTCGCCCGGCACCGGGTGCGGTCCCGGGCGCCGGAGTGGGGCTTCACCGAGGATCTCTGCGAGGCCGCCGAACTGGTGATGTCCGAGCTGTTCACCAACGCCCTGGTGCACACCGGGAGCGAGCAGATCCTCTGTGTCCTGCGCGCCCATGAGCGGCGGATGCTCTATGTCGAGGTCGCCGACCAGGGCGGTGGACCGGCCGTCCCCACGCCGCGGGAGGCCGGTCTGGAGGATGAGTGCGGACGCGGACTCGCGCTGGTCCGCGCCCTGGCCGACGCGTGGGGGGACCGGCCGGGCGCAAACGGCGGACGGGTGGTCTGGGCCCAGATGAGCGTGACCGTCGGCCGCTGACGCCGCGACCGGCCCCCCGGCCCGTCACACCGCCGTCGTCCGCTGCTTCCCCGGAGCGGCCGGGTCGTCGGCGCGGCCCCGGGAGAGGGCGGCGTCGCGGGTCTCCCGCATGGTGAGGTAGACGACGAGCGAGACCGCGGCACACGCCGAGACGTACCAGTAGTACCCGGACTCCACACCGCCCTTCTTGAACCACAGCGCCACATACTCGGCGGTGCCGCCGAACAGCGCGTTGGCCAGCGCGTACGGCAGGGCCACCCCGAGCGCCCGGACATGGGTGGGGAACAGCTCGGCCTTCACCACGGCGTTGATCGAGGTGTAGCCGGTGACGATGACCAGCGCCGCGAGCGAGAGCAGCAGCGCCCCGGCGAAGCTGTCGGCGTGCGAGAGCGCGGTCATGATCGGGACGGTGCAGAGCATCGAGCCGATACCGAAGGTGATCAGCAGCGGACGGCGCCCGATCCGGTCCGAGAGCGATCCGGCCAGCGGCTGCAACAGCATGAACAGGAACAGGGCGCAGAAGCTCACCAGAGAGGCGTCGGACTTGCTCATCCCGGCCGTGTTCGACAGGTACTTGGTGAGATAGGTGGTGTACGTGTAGTACGCGACCGTGCCGCCCATGGTCAGCGCGATGACCAGCGCCGCCTCCTTGCGGTGGCGCAGCAGCTCGGCGATCGTCCCCCGCTCCCGGTCCTGGTGGGCGTCCTCCTCGGTGTAGACCTCGGTCTCCAGCAGATTGCGCCGCAGCCAGAAGACCACGGCCGCGGCCGCGGCGCCGACGACGAACGGAATGCGCCAGCCGTAGGAGTGCAGCGCGTCGTCGGACATGGTGTGCTGCAGCAGGATCTGCAGCCCGAGGCCGATCAGCTGACCCATGGTCATCGAGACGTACTGGAAGCTGGAGACGAAGCCGCGGCCGCCGGGCTGGGACGCCTCGGTGAGATAGGTGGCGCTGGCCGCGTACTCACCACCCACCGACAGGCCCTGCAGCAGTCGCGCCACCAGCAGCACGAACGCGCCGAAGTAGCCGACCTGGTCATAGGTGGGGGCGATGGCGATGAGCAGCGCGCTGGCCGACATCAGCGTCACCGTCAGGGTGAGCGCCGCCTTGCGCCCGCGCCGGTCGGCGAACCGGCCCAGCAGCCAGCCGCCCACGGGACGCATGAAGAAGCCCACCGCGAAGATCCCGGCGGTGTTGAGGAGCTGCGCCGTGTCGTTGCCCTTGGGGAAGAAGGCTGCGGCGAAGTAGGTGGCGAAACTGGCGTAGACGAACCAGTCGTACCACTCGACGAGATTTCCGATCGAGCCGCCGAACACGGCTCGCCAGGGAGTGCGTGGTTGGCTCCGGGGAGCGTTGTCGGTCACGGGGCCTCCAAGTGAGCGGGGTGATCTCACACCCCTACCCCGCGGAGGGCCGGTTGGAAAAGGGATTCCGCGGTGGGGCCGTGCCCCGGGCGGAGCCGGCGCCCCGGCCGGACGGCGTACGGCCCGCCCCACCGGCCCGGAAGCGCCGCCCCGGCCGGACGGCGTACGGCCTGCCCCACCGGCCCGCAAGTCAGCCCTGCACCGCCTCCTCCAGCGCCGCCATCCGTCGCTTGCCCCACGCGCCCAGCGGGCCCAGCGCCGTATTCAGCTCGTCGCCCAGCTCGGTCAGCGAATACTCCACCTTCGGCGGCTTCGTGTCGTAGCTCTCCCGGTGGACGATTCCGTCCGCCTCCAACTCCCTGAGCTGCTGCGTCAGCACCTTCTCGGTCACGCCCGGAACCAGCCGCCGCAGCTCCCCGAAACGGCACCGCTGGTGATGGAGCGCCCAGATGATCAGGACTTTCCACTTTCCGTCGATCACATCCACGGCCGCGTCCAGACCGCAGACATAAGGCTGCTTTCCCAAAGCCTCGCCCGCCCCCACTGACCTCAAGGTAAGTACGCACCATTTAGTGCGTACTTGCCCACACTACCGCCGGGGAACGAGCCTGTGATCGGCGCGCCGGACCCCTACGACCAAGCGGTATCGAAACCCCTGGAGCAACCGAAATGAGCGAAACCCCCGTGACGGTGCTGGGCCTCGGCGACATGGGCACCGCCCTGGCCCGCGCCCTTCTGCGGGCCGGGCACCGGACGACGGTGTGGAACCGTACGGCCGCCAAGGCCGAACCGCTCGCCGCCGAGGGCGCGCTGACCGTCGCCGCGGCCGGTGCGGCCGTGGCGGCGAGCCCCCTGGTGGTGGTCTGCCTGCTCGACTACGACTCCGCACGGCAGGTGCTGACCCCCCTCGGGGACGCCCTGTCCGGCAAGACCGTCGTCAACCTCACCAACGGCACTCCGCGGCAGGCCCGCGAGCTGGCCGCGTGGGTGGCCGGACACGGTGCCCAGTACCTCGACGGCGGCATCATGGCCGTCCCGCCGATGATCGGGACACCCGCCGCCTTCCTCCTCTACAGCGGCTCGCCCGCCGCCTTCGCGGACCACCGGGCGGTGCTGGACCTCTTCGGCGAGAGCCACCACCTCGGCGAGGACCCCGGCCGTGCCCCGCTGTACGACATCGCCCTGCTCAGCGCGATGTACGGGATGTTCTCGGGTGTGCTGCACGCCTACGCCCTCGTACGGTCGGACGGTGTGGCGGCGGCCGATGTCGCACCGTGGGTGGGGCGCTGGCTGACCGCCATGTCCGGGGCCGTGGACGGCTACGCGCGGCAGATCGACTCCGGTGACCACGCCACCGGGGTGGTCTCCAACCTCGCCATGCAGTCGGCCGCGTATCGCAACTTCACCGGCTCCGCACGGGACCAGGGCATCAGCCCCGAACTGATCGCCCCGATCGGCCACCTCATGGCCCGCCGGGTCGCCGCCGGCCATGGCCATGAGGGCCTCTCGGGACTGGTGGAGCTGCTGAATTACGGTGCGGTCCGGGTGCGCCCCGAAGCAAAGGGGCGCGGGGCTGTGTCGATGTGCGGCTCCGCCGCGTGGGCGCGACCAGCCACGACGGTCCCGCAGCCGACCGACGACGCGTCGTGACACTTCCAGCGAAGCGCTCAGGCGTGGTGCTGCAGGACGGCCTCGCCGCAGTCGGGTAGACGCGGGTCGGGCAGGCGCGGGTCGGACAGATGGGGGCCGGGCTCCTCGTCGCCGGTGGGCTGGCGGGGGATCGGGTGGGGGAGCCGGAGCGAGGGACCGGGCTCGGCGGGCACGTCGGGGCCGGCCGGCACCGCGTGCGGGCCGGGTCCGCCGGGCTCCTCGGGAACCTCCGGCCCACCGGCTCCACCGGCGGTGTCGCGCCCGTCGTGTCCGGGGGCGTGCGGCTCCTCGACGGCCGCGGCCTCGGCGTCCTTGGCAGCCGCTTCCGCTTCAGCCTCGGCCTCGGCGTTGTGCACCGTCAGCATCACCAGACCGGTGCTCGCGACGAGAGCCGCCACCAGCGCGAGCAGCGTGCCGGGCGCGCCGTGCCGGAAGTGCTCGCCCAGCGCCGCGATGCCGACGGCGGTGGCGACCACGGGGTTGACCACGGTCGCCGTCGCCAGCGGCGAGGCCAGCCCGGCGCCCCGGTACGACGCCTGGGACAGCAGCACCCCGCCCGAGGCCAGCAGCCCGATCGTGACCAGGCCGGGCAGGGCGTCCTCCCATGCGTCCCAGGTCCACTCCACGGCCACGTTCTTGGTGACCACCGACGAGACGCCGAAGGCCGTCCCCGCGGCCGCCGCCAGCAGCACACCGCGGATCCCGGGCGACCGCATCAGACGAGCCGCCCCGGTCAGCACGGCGATGACGGAGACCGTGATCACGATCAGCCAGAAGCCGTCCCGCTCGGCCAGCGCCTGGGCCCGCGAGGAGCCGGTCAGCGAGAGCAGCCCGGCGAGGCCCACGGTGGCCAGCAGCGCTCCCCGCCAGCCGGCCGCGCCGACCCGGCGGCGGACGAACACGGCCGCCATCGGCAGGGCGAAGACGATCGTGAGAGCCCCTAGGGGTTGCACCACGCTCAGCGGTCCGTAGGCCAGGGCGATCACATGGAGGACCGCGCCCGCCCCGTTGAGGGTCACCGCGGTCCACCAACTCCCGCGCCGCAGCGGAGCGGACGCGAGGCGCGGCGTCGTGGCCGCGACATGCTCCTGGAGTATGGCTCCGGCGGCGTAGCAGACCGCCGAGACCAGGGCCAGCAGCACAGACAGCGCGAGGGAGGTCACGTCGCGGCCCCCTGGGCCGATCGGTCTTCGTCCATGCCCTCATCCTTGACGGTGGGGTGCGCCCCCGTCGTCGTCCTTGAGCACAGACTTACGAGTACTACTTGCGTAGTAGGGCCCTCCACCGATGGGGTGCCTTCGCGGCCGCCGTACGGGCCCTTTGGAGCAGTTCGTTCTGCGGCTCGGCGGGGCGGTAGACGGTGAGCGCCCCCGGCCACTTGTCGATGAGCAGCTTCTCCGCGGGGTCGACGGCCACCTCTCCATCGTAGGCGCGGGTGTCCACGTCGTGGAGGCCCGTCAGGCGTAGTTGGCGCATTCGCCGCGTCGTATAGACGTGTGACCGCCCGAGCGTGCCGGTGAGCGCCGCGATCAGCAGCCGGGTGCGGGCCAGCCGCTCCTCGCCGTCGATCGCCCGCACATCGAGCAGCCCGTCGTCGAGCTGTTGACGGTAGGCGGGCGCGAAACCCTCAGGGGAGTAGATGCCGTTGCCGGCGAAGAGCATCCACAGCCGCCGCGGCCGCCCGTTGACCTCGACCTCCATGGGGCGCGCGGTGCGCAGCACCCGGGTGAGCGCGACGGCGGCCGCGGGCCACTTGCCGAGCCGGCCCTGCAGACTCTCCCGGATCCGCACCAGCTCCGGGTAGAAGCCGAGGCTGAAGGTGTTGACGAAGTGGCTGGTCCCGCCGCCGCCCGTGAGGGGCGTGGCGCGGCCGAGGTCCACGGCCACCGCGTCGCCCTCGGTCACGGCGTGCGCGGTGTCCTCGAAGGCCGGTACGCCGAGGTCCAGCGCGAAGTGGTCGAGGGTGCCGCCGGGGAACACGGCGAGCGGCAGCCCGCGTTCGGCCGCGAGCGTGGCGGCCGCGTTGACGCTGCCGTCCCCGCCGCAGATGCCCAGCGCCCCGGCCCGCTCGGCGGCGCGCTGGGCGGCCTGCCGGAGCAGGCTCATGAAGTCGTCGTCGGGCCCGCACTCCACGATGTCCGCCGCGGGCAGCAGCACCCGCAGCCGCTCGGCGACCGTGAACCCGCCGGTGGGGGTTCCCGCACCGGCCCGCTGGTTGACCATGACGACCAGACCGTCGCCCTTGGGCAGGGCGGGCGCCGAGATCCGCGGCCGGGCCTGCGCCGGGACCTCGGGGCGCGGCGGCCAGTAGCGGCAGGTCAGCGCGGCGGCCCCGGCGCCGAGGGCGACACCGGCCAGCACATCGCTGGGGTAGTGGACGCCCACGTACACCCGGGAGGCGGCGACGGCGGCGGCGAGCGGGGCGACCAGCAGGCCGTACCGCGAGGACTCCAGGGCCACCCCGGTGGCGAAGGCGGCGGCGGAGGCCGAGTGCCCGGAGGGGAAGGAGCTGGTCCACGGCTGCCGGCGCAGCCGGCGCACCAGGGGCACCGCGTCCAGGACCGGACGCTTGCGCTCCACGGTCCACTTGACCACGACGTTCGACACGAGCGAGGCGGCGGCGAGCGAGCCCACCCCGCGCAGCGCGGCCCGCCGCGCGGTGCGGCCGCCGACCGTGGCGAGCACTCCGGCCGTGCCGAACCACAACCGGCCGTGGTCGGCGGCCCGGCTGAGCCGGGGCAGCAGCGGATGGGCGCCGCGGAGCCGGCTGTCCGCGACCCGCGCGAACAGCCGGCGGTCGAAGTCACTGATGCGTCTCATGCGTGATGGGTATCCCGGAACGGCGGTCGGCACGCGTCATTCGCCCCCGGCCGGGGCCCGGCCGGGAGACCGGGGCCCGGCCGGGGACCGGGGACGCGGTGTGGGACGCGGTTCAAGACGCGGTTCAGGACGCGGGGAGCCCCCAGCGCGGCGCGGGCTCGGCCGCTTCGACCGGGCGGACGCTCAGGTCCGGGCGGTCGCCGCGGGCGGTGATGATCGCCTCCTGGCCCCTGGTGAGCGCGAGCCGGATCGTGCCCGCGCTCACGGTCTCGTACGGCAGCCGCCGCCCGCGACCGTCCCGCACCTCGATGGGCCCGTCCAGGGAGTGCCGTACGACACAGGGCGCGCCCGCCTCGCTGCGCAGCCGCACCCAGCGGGTCCGGCCGCCCTCGCGGGCGGCGCTCAGCAGGAAGGCGCCCTGGGTGCGGAAGTCGTGGACCATCAGCTCGGCCCAGGCGGCGGGCAGCGCGGGGAAGACCCGGATCACCCCGCCCCAGCTCTGGCACACCATGTCGTGCAGCGACTGCGCGGCGGACAGCGGCGTCTCGATGACCGGGCCGGACTCCTTGTACATGGTGTTCGGCTGGATGAAGCGGCGCATCAGCTCGCCCAGGTACTTGAGGGCGTCCTCACCGCGCCCCATCTGCGCGGACATCGAGGCGGCGCCGGTGAAGGTGTAGCCCTGGAGCGCACCCTCGAAGCCGACCCAGTGGTTGAGGGAGGTCTCGATCAGCTCCCGTTTGGCGGGGTCCTCCCAGGTGACCTCGTACAGCGGATAGACGGCGAGCATATGGGAGTAGTGGCGGTGGGACTTGGCGAAGGGCACCCCCGCGCCGATCATGAAGCCGTTCTCGTCGACGGGGTACGGGGTGAGCTTGGTCAGCACCTCCCGCCAGCGCGGCGCGGAGGGGTCCTTGACGCCGAGGATCCGGGCCGAGTCCAGGAGGGTGGCGCAGCCCCAGCGCAGCAGCATCAGGTCGTAGTTGCAGTCGGGCGCGTTGACGCCGTACTCGGGCGAGAAGGTGGCGGGCAGATGCAGCTTGCCGTCGCTGCCGGGGGTGAGGAAGTGGAGGTAGTAGGCGATGGCCTTGCGCAGCAGCGGATAGACCACATCGCGCAGCACCGACTCGTCCATGGTGTGGCGGTACGTCAGCCACACGTTGTGCAGCGCCCAGGTGAGGTTGCCGACCTCGGGGGTGGGCGGGTCCTGGCCGGGGATGCCGACCGCGAAGCCGCCGTTCGCCACCGCGCCGCCGTTGACCAGGTGGATGTCGGTGGTGCGGGGAATGCCCGCCGAGTCCTTGCGGTACGGGGCGTCGAGCTGGTTGGAGAGGTTGTCGCGGAATTCGCCGAGCGCCCGTGTCACCGCGTCGAGTTCGAGGTGGTTGGAGCCGTGGATCAGCCAGTACTCGAGCTGCACATTGAGGTTCCACCAGGTCGCGGGCCACGGGGTGGACTCCAGCCAGGGCCCCGAGGTGGCCATCACGGGGGCGTCGGCGCGCGCGGCCGCGGCCACCTTGTACAGCTGGATCCAGTAGAAGCGCTGGAGCCGGGCGTCGGGGAGGGAGAGGAAGCTCTTCCGGTAGTAGGCGTGCCACCAGGCGCGATGGGTGGGCGCGAGGGCGTCGTAAGAGAGCGCCGAGGCGGATCCGATGTCCTTGAGCGCGCGGTCGCGCGCGGTGCGCTTGGGGTGGGAGTGGGCCACGGTGACGTACAGCGTCCGCCGCCCGGCGCGGGTCCGCTCCCGCCAGGCCGTCACATGCTCTCCGCCGGCGAGCAGCGGCTGCACGGCGGCCTGGACGCCGTGGTGGTCCTCGACGACGGCCGGGGGGTTGCCGGTGTAGCCGTCGGGCACCGGTTTGAAGTCGACCCGCGGGCTGATGGCCTCGGCGGGGTGGAACACCCAGCGGAACGCGGTCTCACCGGCGCTCGGGGTCACCTCGATGGCCATGACGGAGCGTGAGTTGTGCACCAGGGCGCGGAGGGTGAGGGTGCCCTTGTCCGTGGTGATGGTCCCGGTCAGCTCGGCGTCGCGCAGCCGCAGCCGCCAGTCGACGGCGGTGATGGCACCGACCGGCTCCAGGGTGAAGTACCCGATGGGCAGCCGCGCGAGCCCGAAGAGGGAGCCGAACTCCGGCCGGTGGTCCTGGACCTCGCTGTGCTGCACGTTGAAGCGCACCGCGTTGGCGCCGCCCGGCTCGGCGTAGATGCCCGAGCCGAGCAGGGCGTTCCCGAGGAAGGGACCCTCGTACCAGGTCTGCGGCATCTTCTGCCACACCATGTCGGCGTCGGCGAGGACCGTTTCCCAGGGGTCCCCCGCGGGGCGGGCGGCCGCGGCGGGGGCCGGCGGCTCGGCGGCGTACGCGGCGGCCGGACCGGCGAGTCCGGCGGCGCCCGCGGCCATGGCGGTGCCGACGACGGTCCTTCTGGTGGGTGCGGATGACATGACGCTCCAGGGGTGTGAACCGGGGTGCGGGTGTTCTTCGGCGGGGGCGGGCGGGGCGCGGCGGTCACGTACATGCCTGAGGTTCCTCGATCTGAACCCCTCGGGCATGATGCAGCCCCCATCGCGGAACCGGAACCCCTCGGGCGCCATAAACATCGGATGGACGGCCGGGATGGCAGCCGGAAATGGCGTCTGCGCGGGGACGGGCCCGGCAAGACCTCGGATCTCCTGGCCCGGAAGTGGGCGGGTTATGCGCTCGCTTCCCGCCCTCTGACGATCAGCCCGACGCCGTGCCGGAAGCGGTGCTCGAAGTCGCCGAAGTGTTCCGTGACCGCGGCGAGGGACGGGAAGCGCTCGGCGGTGGCCGCCCGCAGCAGCGGCTCCATGCCGCCGATGCCCTGGGCGGCCTGCTCCTCCTGGGTCAGGCCGAGCGTGAAGTACACCAGCGACCAGGTCCGCCAGCCCGCTTCCGCGGGGCTGTGGCCGCCGCTGAGGAACGCGCCCGTCATGGCGTCCGCGAAGCGCAGGGTGTGCTCCTCGGCGACATACGTCCCGGCCACGACCCGGGCGCCGTCGCGGCGGGAGAGCAGCGCGGCGCGGTAGCGGCGGGCGAGCGTCCGCGCCCGTTCGTCCCAGGGCTCCGGGAGCGGCGCGTCGGCGCATCCCTCGAGCATCGCGTCGGCCATCAGCTCCAGCAGCCGGGGCTTGCTGGAGGCGTGCCAGTAGACGGTGTTGAGCTGCACGCCCAGCCGCTCGGCGACCTTGCGCATCGTGAGCTTGTCCAGCCCCGCCTCGTCGAGCAGTTCCAGTGCCGCCGTCACCACGGCCGTGCGGTCCAGGCCCATGCCGCCGCTCTCCCTCCGCTTGCGTCTTGATCCGGGATCAAGTCTACTGGGGCCAGATCATTGATCCTGGATCAAGAGGCCGGGATGGGAACCGAGCGAGGAGCTGGTGTGGTGAACGACGTCGTCGTGGTGGGGGCCGGGCCCGTGGGGCTGCTGCTCGCCGCCGAACTGCGGCTGGTGGGCGTGGACGTCACCGTGATCGAGCGCGCGGCCGCCCGCAGCCCGCACTCCAAGGCGCTGACCCTGCATCCGCGCAGCCTGGAGGTGCTGGCGATGCGCGGTCTCGCCGAGCCGTTCGTCCGCGAGGGCGTGCCCGTGCCCACCGGGCACTACGGCGGGCTGCCGGTCCGGCTGGACTTCTCCGTGCTGGACACCCGCTTCCCGTACACGCTGGTCCTGCCGCAGCTCCGTACCGAGCAGCTGCTGGAGGAGCGGCTGCGGGCGCTGGGCGGGGAGATCCGCTGGCGGCACCGGGCGCTGGAGGTGCGCCAGGACGCGGACGGCGCCGAGGTGGACGTGGCGGGCCCCGACGGGACGTACACCCTGCGCGCGGCGTGGGTGGTGGGCTGCGACGGGGCCGGGAGCGCCGTACGGACCTCCGCCGGGATCGACTTCCCCGGCACCCGGGCCACCGCCACCGGCGTCCTCGGCGACGTGGTGCTCGACGCGCCGCCGTCGGTCCCCTCCGTCGACAACGAGCACGGGGGCTTCCTGATCGTCCCGCTGGCCGACGGACACCACCGCATCGCGGGCTCCACCAGGGAGTCCCTCACCATCCCCGCCGACCGGCCGCTCACCTTCGACGAGCTGCGCGGCGCCGTGCGCCAGGTCGCGGGAACGGACTTCGGGATGCGGGCACCCCGCTGGCTGTCCCGGTTCGGCAACGCCGCCCGGCAGGCCGCCCGCTACCGCGACGGCCGCGTCCTGCTCGCCGGGGACGCGGCGCATATGCACATGCCCATGGGCGGCCAGGGCCTGAACGTGGGGCTCCAGGACGCCTTCAACCTCGGGTGGAAGCTGGCCGCGGTGTGCCAGGGCCGTGCGCCCGACGGGCTGCTGGACACCTACCACGCCGAGCGTCACCCCGTGGGGGCCGCGCTGCTGGAGAACACCCAGGCCCAGACCGTGCTCGGCGCCACCCACACGCCCGACGTACGGGCCCTGCGCTCGGTGTTCGGCCGGCTGCTGGCCGCCCATCCGGCGGTGAACCGGCAGTTCGCCGGGGAGCTCTCCGCGCTGGACGTGGCCTACCCGGCGGACGGGGCGGGCGACCGGCTCACCGGCACCCGCGCCCCCGACGTCGGGCTGGACGGGGCGCCCGAGCCCAGCCTGTATCCGCTCCTGGCCGACGGGCGCTTCGTACTGCTCCACCTCGGCTCTGGCAGCGTTGGCCCCGATGGCGCCGATGCCCGCGTCACCGCCGACGCCCGCGCCACGGCGGACGCCCGCGCCACGGCGGACGCGATCGCCGGGAGCCCGGACCGGATACGGGCCGTGACCGCGCGCCCCACCACCACCCACGACGGCTGGGCGGGGCGGCGGACGGTCCTGGTGCGCCCCGACGGCCATGTCGCCTGGGACGCCGCGCCGTCCACCAGGTGAGACGCGTTCGGCGGCTCTCGTACGTACCAGCTCACCACGGATGGCTCCCCGTGGCGACCGGGCGCGGAACGCGGTCCCGGCGGCGGCTCCTTGTCCACTCCCTGAGAATCGACGCGCGGAGCGTTCAGGCGCTGGTTAATCTGACGACAGATCCGGTTCAGCCGACACGAGGGAGTGTGCGGTGACCCCCGAACACACACAGAGCGACGACGCGCGCGCCGATAACAGCGGGCGGTTCGTGCAGGCCGCCGAGGTGGGCAGTCTGGAGGTATGGGCGCGGTCCGCGCCGATCCGACTCGCCGGTTACGAGGACGACCTCGCCGAGCCGCACATCCTCCAGAGCGTGGACTGATGGCCCGGCGCATGCGCTGAGAGCGAGGGAGGACACCGGTCCCCCGGCCGCGACCGCTGGCAACAAGCGGACATCCCGGCCGTCGACCGGTCGCCTCCCTCGCCTGACGGATCACCCTTCTGGCTCAGCTACCAACTGGTAGTTAAGTCCTTCACCCCCGCGATACCGGACCGGGCTGGTGTGCGACCGATGCACATGGCAGGATGCATCGCGCGGCGTCGTCCGCCTTAACCAACCGTGAGGGTGTGCGAGCCCGGGGAGCAGCCGTGAGGGGGCGCAGATGGCAGTGGGTGGAGACAGGTCACCGGACGCCACCGGCAGCCCGCTCGCGGACCGGCTCAACTACCTGTTCACCACCATGCACCCGCCGGGCGCGCCGTACACCAACGCGCATGTCGCCGAGGAGATCAGCGGCGGCGAGGAGTACGGCGGGGTGAGCCTGACCGAGCAGTATCTGTCGATGCTGCGCAACGGCAGGCGCACCAACCCCAGCCCGGATGTGCTGCGGGCGCTCGCCAAGTTCTTCGCCGTGCCCGTCGGTTATCTGCTGGGCGATCTGTCGCCTTCGCAGGCGGAGCGGGTCGAGGAGGAGGTACGGTTCCTCGTCGCCATGCGCGACAAGCGGGTCCGCAGCATCGCGCTGCGCTCCGTGGGCCTCCCGCCAGAGGTCCAGGACAGTCTCACCACGATCATCTCCCAGTTCCGGCAGCAGATGAACCTTCCGCCCGAGCCGCCCGGTACGAACGGGGCCGGGGAGCCGGACGGTTCGGGCGGTCCGGACGGCGGGGCGACGAATGGCCGACGATGACCCGGAACTGTTCTCCTCCTGGCGGCGGACCGGAAACGAGGGTGGTACAGGCATGCGAGTGGGCCGGATGCGGCGGCGGTGCAAGCAGCTCATCAAGGAGCTCGGGCTGCCCGCCTCGACCGATCTGCCCGGTCTGTGCGAGGTCGTGGCCCGCCGCGTGGGACGCCCGGTGCACCTGGTGCCGATGAGTCTGGGCGGCGTGGTCTCGGGCATGACCGCCTCCACCGACGAGGACTACTGGATCTTCTACGAGCTCAGGACGTCCCCCTGGCACCAGATCCACATCGTGCTGCATGAAATCGGCCATCTGCTGCTCGGACACGAGCAGGACCCGGCGGTCACCGAGGACGCGCTGCGGATGTGGACGCCGTCGGTCGATGTGACCACCGCGATGCGCCGGCTGGGGATGACCGCGGACTTCGCCCGCCACCACGCTTATGACAACCTCACCGAGCGCGAGACCGAGGTGCTGGGCACCCTCCTGATGGAGCGTGTGGTGCCGACCTCGCCGGACCACGGGCCGCCGCTCCAGGGCCGGGCCGCCGAACTCGCGGCGGCACTCGGCCCGGCGCTGCGCCATGTGCGCACCGACGGGGCCGACCGTACCGATGGCGCACGCGGTGAACCGGGCGGTGACACCGGTGTTTGACCTCGTCTATCTGTGCTTCGGCGCCGCCGCCTGGGCGATGGCCGGTTACAAGGCCCGGGCCTGGTTCCGCGACCGCGCCAACGCCGATCTCGGCCTGGCGTGCGTGATGACCGCGGCCGTGGCGAATGTGTTCCTGCTCTCCGCGCCCAGCGTCTACCGCTGGTTCGACGGGCTGGTGGGCGTCGCCAATCTCGCCATGGTCCTCCTCTACTCCTCCGTCGTGGTGTTCGCCACCGGCGCCCTGGTGCTGCTGCTGCGCTGGACGGGCTCCGCGGTGCCGCCCCGCGCGGTGGTCGCCGCCGTGGCCGTGGCGTGGACGGTCGCCATCGTCGGCTTCGCGGTGGGCCGTCCGGACGCCGTGGAGCACCCCCGCGACTTCAGCACCGCCTACGCCGACGCCCCCGGAGTGGTCCTCTTCCTGGTGCTGTATCTGGCCATTTTCGGAGCCGGTCTGGCGGGGCTCGGCATCCTGTGCCCGCGCTATGCCGCCAGCCTGCGCGGCTCATGGCTGGCCCGGGGGCTGCGGGTGCTGGCCGCCGGATGCTGGCTGGGACTGGCGTACTGCGCCTGCAAGCTGATCGGTTTCGTCTTCTCCTGGGCGGGCCATGAGCTGTACTGGCTCTCCAACGGAGTGGCCCCGCTGACCGCGTCGGTCGCGGCGCTCCTGGTGCTGGCCGGTTTCGCCATCCCCGCCGTGGGGCCGCGGGCCTCCGCGTGGCGCCGCTTCCGGAGGCTGCGGCCGCTGTGGCGGGAGGTCACCGCGCAGGCCCCCGAGGTGTCCATGGGCCAGTCCCGCTGGAGCGGCTGGTGGCCGTTCGCGGACCTGGAGTGGCGGGCCAACCGCCAGATGGCGGAGATCCGGGACGTCCAGCGCGGCGTACGGCGCCATGTGGAGGCCCGCGTGCTGGAGATTGCCCATGTCAAGGGCGGCGCGGCGCGACTCGACGATTGGCAACTTGCTGCCGTAGTGGAAGCAGCGGCGCTCAGACGCGGTTTGCTGAACCAAGCAAACGGACATGTGCCGGAGTCCGCGGCGGACAGCGTGGTGGTGACGACGGGGGCCGAACTGGTGGAGGAGCACGAGCACCTGGCCCGCGTCGCCGACGTCTACCACCTGCCGCTCGTGGACGAGGTGCTCGCGGAACTGAGGGAGGAGACCGCCGCCCGGCGGCGGTGAACGGGGGGATCACAGACGAGGTGGCCCTGGACGGGGGTCGGGGCCGCCCGTGGCACAGGCGGCGCCGGGGAGATTCAGCCCCGGCGCCGCCTCCCGGCCACCACTCTTCACCACCGGCGTGTACATCGCCTGGACGGGCTGGAATGGCCCGCCCGTCCAGGAGCCGAGGACGCCACGGCCTAGAGTCGGGATTCATGCAGAACACCGCGAACGCCGCCGGAACGGACGGCCCGGAGCTCGTTGACACCGCCCCGCTGATCGAGGACCTCTATCCGGCCCTGGCCGAGCTGCGCGAGGCCGGCCCGGTCCACCGGATCGCCGGCACCGACGGACGCCCCGCCTGGCTGGTGACCCGTTACGAGGACGTGCGACGGCTGTTCGCCGATCCGCGCCTCGCCCTGGACAAGCGCCACGCCGCGCCGGGCAACTACAGCGGCTTCTCCCTGCCGCCCGCCCTCGACGCCAATCTGCTCAACATGGACCCGCCGGACCACACCCGGGTGCGCCGGCTGGTGGTCAAGGCGTTCACCCCTGGCCGCGTGGAGAAGATGCGCGAACCGGTCCGCCGGGTCGCCGAGGAACTGCTCGACGCCATCGAGCCTGACGGCCGCGCGGACCTCCTGGCCGCCTACGCCGGGCAGTTGCCCATCATCGTCATCTGCGATCTGCTCGGCGTCCCGCAGCGCGACCGGCGCGACTTCCGAGCCTGGAGCGACGCCCTGATCACCCCCGATCCGGCGCGGCCGCGGGCGGCGAAGGAAGCGGTCGGCAGCATGCTGCGCTTCTACACCGAGCTGATCGCGAAGAAGCGCGCCGAGCCCGCGGACGATCTGCTCTCGGATCTGATCCGGGTCCGTGACGACGAGGCCGGGGACGGCGACGGCGACGGCAGGCTCAGCGAGGACGAACTGACCTCGCTCGCCTTCCTCATCCTCCTCGCGGGCTACGAGAACACCGTCCACCTCATCGCCAATGCGGTGCTCACCCTGCTCGACCACCCCACGGTGCTCCAGGAGCTGCGCGCGGATCCCAGCGGTCTCGCGGCCGCCTTCGACGAGCTGGCGCGGTACGAGGGCCCGGCGTCGCTGGGGATCCGCCGCTTCCCGCTGGAGGACATCGAGATCGGCGGTGTGACCATCCCCGCCGGGGAGACGGTGCTGCTGTCGGCGGCCTCGGCCCACCGTGACCCGGCCCACTTCAAGAATCCGGACGAGTTCAATCCACATCTTGGCCGGACCGGTCACCTTGCGCTCGGCCATGGCATCCACTACTGCCTCGGCGCGCCACTGGCCCGAATGGAGATGGAAACCGCTCTGGCCGCGCTGCTTCGCCGTTTCCCGGGGCTGCGGCTGGACGTACCGAGGGACCAGCTCCGGTGGCGGCCGACGATCCGCGCGCGTGGCCTGATCTCGCTGCCTGTCGCATGGTGAACGGGAGAAGCGAACAGGTTTTTGATGCATAACCCCCCGCCGATGCGGTAAAAAGGTTCCGAGCCCGCCCGGTGTGCATCCCCCGTCGCACCGGGCGGGCCTCTGTATGCCCGGGTCGTCGGGGCATGCCCGGGGCGTCGACGGCATGCCCGGGTCGTCGGCGACGGACCGGCACACGTTCCGCGTCCACGCCGGGCCCATGACCCTCACCCACCCCGGTCGTGGGCGGCCGGTACCCCGGAAATCCCTAGTGCTCACCCCTGAGATCACTAGAGAGTAAGCTCACAGCCCGCACCACTGCTCCGGCTTTAGCGGACCCCATTAGCCTCCTCCTATGACGGTCCTGCCCGACGGGCTTCCCCTAGCCGACGAATTCCCGGAAGTGACGCGAGACCAATGGCGCCACCTCGTCGAAGGCGTGCTGCGTAAAACCGGCACCTCGGACGCCGTGGGCGCCGAGGCCGAAGAGGCACTCGCGACCGCACTCGAGGACGGAATCACCGTCCGCCCCCTCTACACCGCCGACGACGCCCCCGAGGACGCCGGATTCCCCGGCTTCGCGCCCTTCGTGCGCGGCGGCCGGGCCGAGGGCTCCGCCGTGTCCGGCTGGGACGTGCGCCAGCGCCACGCCCACCCCGATCCCGCGCGCACCAACCAGGCGATCCTCGCCGACCTGGAGAACGGCGCCGGTTCGGTCTGGCTCGCGGTCGGCGCGGCCGGGGTGCCCGTGGACGCCCTGCCCGAGGCGCTGAAGGGGGTCTATCTCGACCTCGCCACCGTCGCCCTCGACGCGGGCGCCGACTTCGAGGACGCCGCCCGCGCCCTGCTGCGGCTCTACGCCGGCCGCGAGGTGCCGCCCGGCGCCGCGCTCGGCAACCTCGGCGCGGACCCGCTGGGCCTCGCGGCCCGTACCGGACGCGACGAGGGCCTGGCCGGGCAGCTGGCCGCCGCCGCCGACCTCGCGCTGACCTGTGACCGCGACCACCCGGGGGTGCGGGTCTTCGCCGTGGACGCGCTGCCGTACCACGAGGCGGGCGCAGGGGCCGCCCAGGAGCTCGGCTGCTCCCTCGCCGCCGCCGTGGCGTATCTGCGCGCCCTCACCGGGGAGGGGCTGAGCGTCGAAGCCGCCTGCGCGCAGTTGGAGTTCCGCTACGCGGCCACCGCCGACCAGTTCCTCACCATCGCCAAGCTCCGGGCCGCCCGGCGCCTGTGGGCGCGCGTGGCGCAGGCGTGCGGCGCGCCCTCCCCGGCGCGCGCCCAGCGCCAGCACGCGGTCACCTCGCCGGTGATGATGACCCGGCGCGACCCCTGGGTGAACATGCTGCGCACCACCGTGGCCACCCTCGCCGCGGGCGTCGGCGGCGCGGACGCGGTCACCGTGCTGCCCTTCGACAGCGCCATCGGCCTCCCCGACGACTTCGCCCGCCGCATCGCCCGCAACACCTCCACGATCCTGCTGGAGGAGTCGCATCTGGCCCGGGTGATCGACCCGGCCGGCGGCTCCTGGTACGTCGAGAAGCTCACCGACGACGTCGCCCGCGCCGCCTGGGCCTGGTTCCAGGAGATCGAGCGCGCCGGGGGCATGGCCGCCGCCCTCGCCTCCGGGCTGGTGCGCGACCGGCTCGCCGAGACCTGGGCCCGCCGCGGCCGCGCCCTCGCCCGCCGCAAGGAGCCGATCACCGGCGTCAGCGAGTTCCCCAACCTCGCCGAGCGGCCCCTCGAGCGCGAGTCCGCGCCCGAGCAGCCCGGCGGCGGACTGCCGAGGGTGCGCCGCGACGAGGCGTACGAGGCGCTGCGCGCCCGGTCCGACGCCCATCTGGCGGCCGAGGGCGGCCGGCCCAGGATCTTCCTGGCCGCGCTGGGCCCCGCCGCCGCGCACACCGCCCGCGCCTCCTTCGCCTCCAACCTCTTCCAGGCGGGCGGGATCGAGGCGGTCCACGAGCCGGTCACGGTGACCGCGGAGACGGCCGCCGAGGCGTTCACCGCCAGCGGCGCCCGCGTGGCCTGCCTGTGCTCCAGCGACAAGCTGTACGCGGAGGAGGCGGCCGCCGTGGCCGAGCGGCTGAAGGCGGCCGGGGCGGCCCGGGTCTACCTGGCCGGACAGCCGGGGACACAACAGGAAGAGTACGAGCGGGCCGGAGTGGACGGATACGTCTTCGCGGGCTGCGACGCGGTCGAGGTGCTCTCCTCGGCTCTGGACACCATGGGGGTGGCGTGATGACGGGCTCTCCGGTCGAGCCCGGGAAGATCCCGGACTTCTCGGCGGTCGATCTGGACGGACCGGCCGAAGGCCCGGTGCCCAGCTCCGGTGACTGGGCCGCCGCGTTCCAGAACGGCGTGGGCAAGGGCGTGGAGGACCTGGTGTGGGACACCCCCGAGGGCATCGGGGTCAAACCGCTCTACACCGCCGAGGACCTCGAGGGCGTCGACTTCCTGGGCACCTACCCCGGTGCCGCGCCCTATCTGCGCGGCCCGTACCCGACGATGTACGTCAACCAGCCCTGGACCATCCGGCAGTACGCGGGCTTCTCCACCGCCGAGGAGTCCAACGCCTTCTACCGCCGCAATCTCGCGGCCGGCCAGAAGGGCCTGTCGGTCGCCTTCGACCTGCCCACCCACCGGGGCTACGACAGCGACCACCCCCGGGTCACCGGTGACGTCGGCATGGCGGGCGTGGCCATCGACTCCATCTACGACATGCGGCAGCTCTTCGACGGCATCCCGCTGGACCGGATGAGCGTGTCGATGACGATGAACGGCGCGGTGCTGCCCGTGCTCGCGCTCTACATCGTGGCCGCCGAGGAACAGGGCGTACCGCCCGAGAAGCTGGCCGGGACCATTCAGAACGACATCCTCAAGGAGTTCATGGTCCGCAACACCTACATCTATCCGCCGCAGCCGTCGATGCGGATCATCTCCGACATCTTCGCCTTCACCTCGCAGCGGATGCCGCGCTACAACTCCATCTCCATCTCCGGCTACCACATCCAGGAGGCCGGGGCCACGGCCGATCTGGAGCTGGCCTACACCCTCGCGGACGGTGTGGAGTACCTGCGGGCCGGTCAGGACGCCGGGATGGACGTGGACGCCTTCGCGCCCCGGCTGTCGTTCTTCTGGGCCATCGGCATGAACTTCTTCATGGAGATCGCCAAGCTGCGGGCGGCGCGGCTGCTGTGGGCCAAGCTGGTCAAGCAGTTCGACCCGAAGAACCCCAAGTCGCTCAGCCTGCGCACCCATTCGCAGACCTCCGGCTGGTCGCTGACCGCCCAGGACGTCTACAACAACGTGGCGCGCACCTGCGTGGAGGCCATGGCCGCCACCCAGGGCCACACCCAGTCGCTGCACACCAACGCCCTGGACGAGGCGCTCGCGCTGCCCACCGACTTCTCCGCGCGGATCGCCCGCAACACCCAGATCCTGCTCCAGCAGGAGTCGGGCACCACCCGGGTCATCGACCCGTGGGGCGGCAGCGCGTACGTCGAGAAGCTGACGTACGACCTGGCGCGGCGGGCCTGGCAGCACATCGAGGAGGTCGAGGCGGCCGGCGGCATGGCCAAGGCCATCGACGCGGGCATCCCCAAGCTGCGCGTCGAGGAGGCCGCGGCCCGCACCCAGGCGCGCATCGACTCCGGGCGCCAGCCGGTGATCGGCGTCAACAAGTACCGGGTCGACAGCGATGAGGCGATCGAGGTCCGTGCGGTCGACAACTCCGTGGTGCGCGCCCAGCAGATCGAGAAGCTGCGGCGGCTGCGCGCCGAGCGCGACGAGACCGCCTGCCAGGACGCGCTGCGCGCCCTGACCGCGGCCGCCGAGTCCGGTCCTGGCGCGGGCCTGGAGGGCAATCTGCTGGCGCTGGCCGTGGACGCCGCCCGCGCCAAGGCCACCGTCGGCGAGATCTCCGACGCGCTGGAGAAGGTCTATGGCCGACACTCCGGCCAGATCCGTACGATCTCCGGTGTGTACCGAGACGAGGCCGGACCGTCGTCCGGCGTGGACCGCACCCGCGCGCTGGTCGAGGCGTTCGAGCGGGAGGAGGGCCGCCGCCCCCGGATCCTGGTCGCCAAGATGGGCCAGGACGGGCATGACCGCGGCCAGAAGGTGATCGCCACCGCCTTCGCCGACCTGGGTTTCGACGTCGACGTCGGCCCGCTGTTCCAGACCCCCGAGGAGGTCGCGCGGCAGGCGGTGGAGGCCGATGTGCACATCGTCGGCGTGTCGTCGCTCGCGGCCGGCCACCTCACGCTGGTGCCCGCGCTGCGTGAGCAGCTGGCCGAGGCGGGGCGCGAGGACATCACCATCGTGGTCGGCGGGGTCATCCCGCCGCAGGACGTCCAGACCCTGCACGAGGCGGGCGCCGCCGCCGTCTTCCTGCCGGGCACGGTCATCCCCGACGCCGCTCACGACCTGGTGCGGAAGCTGGCAGCCGACCTCGGCCACGAGCTGTAATGCCACGGACGATCGACATCGAGGAGTATGCCAAGGGCGTGCTCGACGGCAAGCGCGCGTACATCGCGCGTGCGATCACGCTCGTCGAGTCCACCCGCCCCGACCATCACGACCTCGCCCAGCGGCTGCTGGTCGAGCTGCTCCCGCACACCGGCGGGGCCCGGCGGATCGGCATCAGCGGGGTGCCCGGCGTCGGCAAGTCCACCTTCATCGACGCCCTGGGCACCATGCTCACCGGGGTCGGCCACAAGGTCGCGGTCCTGGCCGTCGACCCCTCGTCGACCCGCACCGGCGGCTCCATCCTGGGCGACAAGACCCGGATGGAGCGGCTGGCGGTGGACCCGGGCGCCTTCGTGCGGCCCTCGCCCAGCGCCGGGACGCTGGGCGGGGTCGCCCGCGCCACCCGGGAGTCCATGGTCGTCATGGAGGCCGCGGGCTATGACGTGGTGCTGGTGGAGACCGTGGGCGTGGGCCAGTCCGAGACCGCGGTGGCCAACATGGTCGACTCCTTCCTGCTGCTCTCCCTGGCCCGCACCGGCGACCAGCTCCAGGGCATCAAGAAGGGCGTCCTGGAGCTGGCCGACGTGGTCACCATCAACAAGGCCGACGGACCGCACGCGCGGGACGCGAAGTCGGCGGCCCGTGAACTGGCGGGCGCGCTACGGCTGTTGCAGCCGCCGGACGCGCCCTGGAACCCGCCGGTGCTCACCTGCAGCGCCCGCGAGTCCACCGGGCTCGACGTGGTGTGGGAGCGGTTGGAGCAGCACCGCCGGGTGCTGGAGGCCACGGGCGCGCTGCGCGCCAAGCGGCGCGACCAGCAGGTGGACTGGACCTGGTCGATGGTGCGCGACCAGCTGCTCGCGCGGCTGCACGCCCACCCCGAGGTGCGGCGGCTCGGGCCCGAGCTGGAGCAGCGGGTCCGCGAGGGCGCGCTGACGGCCACGCTGGCGGCGGACCGGCTGCTGGAGGCGTTCCAGGGCCCGGCCGACGGTGGAGTGACCCAGATCCCGGCCGACGGTGGAGCGTTCCGGGCCCCGGCGGACGGTGGCTGAGGCGCCGCTGCCGGACGCCGCGCGGGTCGGGCCGTTCTTCGCGCTGCGCACCGGCAGCGGCGATCCGGGCGCGGAGGGGTACGCGCGGATCGGCGAGGCGTACCGGCTGACCGGTGCGGGCGCCGCCGGGCCGGTGTTGCGTGCCCGGGTCGAGGCGGTCGCCGCGAGCCTGCGCACCGATGAACCGAGGGTCGCGGCCTCGCTGGTCTTCCAGGGGATCGCCGCCCGGGTGTGGTCGCTCGCGCTCGGCCCGGCGGCCCTCTCCGGCGAGGTGTCCCTTCTCCGGCCCGACCGGCTGTGGTGGAACCCCGGGCGTGTCGCCCCCGACGACCTGTGGTGGCCCGGCGCGCCGTCGGTGATGGGCGAACCAGGAGGACTCGCCGGTCACGTGGGCACCGCGGCGTTCGCCCATCTGATGCCGCTGCACCGTGCCGTCGAGCGGGCGTACCGGGTCTCGGAGCGGCTGCTGTGGGGCAACGCGGCCTCGGCGCTGGCCGGTTCGCTGCGGGTGCTGCACGACTGGTGCCGGGCGCACGGCCTCCCCGAGGCGGCGGACCGGGCCGTCGAGCTGGCGAGCGCCCAGCTCGACTACCCGCCGCTGCGCGACGTCGGCGCCCTCAGCACCGCGCCCCTCGGCTACCGGCGCCGCACCTGCTGTCTCTACTACCGGGTGCCGGGCGGCGGGTTGTGCGGCGACTGCGTCCTGCGCGAGGCGCCGGGGCGGGGGAGCGGGCGCGGGACACGGGGGTGAGGCGGACGGCCTCCCGAGGCGGACGGTCTCCCAAGAGGCCCGGTCTCCCGAGGCGGACGGTCTCCCAAGGGGCACGGTCTCCCGGTGGAGACGGCCTCCCGATGGGCCGATACGGTGAGCGAATGCCGAAGAACGAGAACGTGTTCTCATCCTGGCGGGGCTGGTGCGGGCGCGTCACTTCCCGTCTGGTCCACCGTGGATGGCGCGCCGTACAGCGGGCCGGCGCGGTGACCGCCGAGCGCCCCGGCCCGTACCGCTTCGGCCGCATCGGCGTCGGCACCCGGCTGGCGTTCCCCCAGGGCACCGTCTTCGGCGAACCGTGGATCGAACTCGGCGAGCACTGCGTCATCGGCGAGCAGGTGACCCTCACCGCCGGCATGATGCCCGGTGTGGACCTCGGCCCCGAACCGGTGCTGCGCATCGGCAACGGCGTGGTGCTGGGCCGGGGCAGCCATGTGATCGCCTCCGTACGCGTGGAGTTCGGCGACGATGTCTTCTGCGGCCCGTACGTCTATGTGACCAGCGACAACCACTCCTACGACGATCCGGACCAGCCCATCGGCCGCCAGTGGCCACGCTCCGCGCCCGTCCACATAGGCCCCGGCAGCTGGCTGGGCGCGGGCGCGGTGATCCTGCCGGGGGCGCGGCTGGGCCGCAATGTGGTGGTCGCGGCGGGCGCGGTCGTACGGGGCGAGGTGCCCGACCACGCCGTGGTGGCCGGTGCGCCGGCCCGGGTCATACGGCGCTGGGCCCCGGACGAGGGCTGGCAGCCGCCGCTGCGCACCCCGGCGCCGGTGCCGATCCCCGAGGACATGACCGTGGAGCAACTGCTCGCGCTGGCGGAGCTGGAGCGGGCCCGCGAGCAGGACCGGGAGCGGGCCCGCGAGCAGGACCGGGAGCTGGAGGGGCGCGAGCAGGAGCGGGAGCCGGGGGCGGGGGCGTCGTAGCAGGTCAGTAGAGTTTCATGGACCGTCCCCGATCCGCGAAGGTGACCACCGTGAGCCCGCCGCCTCCCCCCGTGACCGTGATCGGCATCGGCGCCGACGGCTGGGAGGGGCTCGGCCCCGCCGCCCGCGAGGCGCTGCGCACGGCCGAGGTGGTCATCGGCGGACGGCGCCATCTGGGCCTGCTGCCGCCGGAGTGCCCCGGTGAACGGGTGGCCTGGCCGTCCCCGCTGCGCCCCGCCGTCCCCGGGCTGTTCGCCGCGCACACCGGGCGGCGGATCTCCGTGCTGGCCAGCGGCGACCCCATGTTCTTCGGCATCGGCCGCACCCTGGCCGAGCTGCTGGGCGCCGAGCGGCTGCGGGTGCTGCCCCATCCGTCGTCCGTCTCCCTGGCCTGTGCGCGGCTCGGCTGGGCACTGGAGGAGACCGAGGTGGTCAGCCTCGTCGGCCGCCCCCTGGCCACGCTGAACCGTGAGCTCTACGCCGGACGGCGGCTGCTCGTGCTCAGCGCGGGCGCCGACACGCCCGCCGAAGTCGCCGGGTTGCTGGGGGAACGCGGCTTCGGCCCGAGCCGGATGCGGGTGCTGGAGCGGCTGGGGAGCGCGGGGGAGCGCTGGGTGGAGGGCACGGCCGAGGAGTGGCCCCATCCGCCCGGCGACCCCCTCAACGTCATCGCCGTCGACTGCGCCCCGGCGGACGGCACCCGGCCGTCGGCGCTCACGCCGGGGCTGCCCGACGCGGCGTACGACCACGATGGCCAGCTGACCAAGCGCCATGTGCGGGCCGCCACCCTCGCCGCGCTCGCTCCCGCCCCCGGGGAGCTGCTGTGGGACGTCGGCGGCGGCTCGGGCTCCATCGCCGTGGAGTGGATGCGCGCCCACCGCACCTGCCGGGCGGTCTCGGTCGAACGCGACCCGGTGCGCGCCGAGCGCATCGGCCGCAACGCCGCCGCGCTCGGTGTGCCCGGGCTGACCGTCGTCACCGGCGCCGCCCCGGACGCGCTGGCCGGACTGCCCGCACCCGACGCGGTGTTCATCGGCGGCGGCCTGACCGCCCCCGGAGTGCTGGCGGCGTGCTGGGCGGCCCTGCCGCCGGGCGGCAGGATCGTGGCCAACACCGTGACCCTGGAGTCCGAGGCGCTGCTCGCCGACTGGTACCGCCGCCACGGCGGCGACCTCGTCCGCCTCGCCGTCTCCCATGCCACCCCGGTCGGGGGGTTCACCGGCTGGCGGCAGGCGATGCCGGTCACCCAGTGGGCCGCCGCCAAACCGCTCGCTTCCCGGGGCCCTGGCGGGGACGCCGCCGATCCCGAGGGATCCGTCGAAGCCGCTCAAGGAGAAACACGATGACGGTGTACTTCATCGGCGCGGGCCCCGGCGCCGCCGATCTGATCACGGTGCGCGGCGCCCGGACCCTGGCCCGCTGCAGGGTGTGTCTGTACGCGGGCAGTCTGGTGCCCCGTGAACTCCTCGCCGAATGCCCGCCGGACGCACGCCTCGTCGACACCGCCCAGCTCGACCTGGACCAGATCACCGCCGAGCTGGTCGCCGCCCATGAGGCGGGCCACGACGTGGCCCGCCTCCACTCCGGCGATCCGTCGGTCTTCAGCGCCGTCGCCGAGCAGATGCGCCGCCTCGACGCGGTCGGCGTGCCGTACGACGTGGTCCCGGGCGTCCCCGCCTTCGCCGCCGCGGCCGCCGCGCTGAAGCGCGAGCTGACGATCCCGACCGTCGGCCAGACCGTCATCCTCACCCGCATCGCCCAGCAGGCCACCCCCATGCCGGACGGCGAGGACCTGGCCACCCTGGGCCGCGGCGGCGCCCTGCTCGTCCTGCACCTCGCCGCCCGCTATGTGGACCGCGTCGTCGCCGAACTCCTCCCGCACTACGGCGCCGACTGCCCGGCCGCCGTGGTCGCCATGGCCAGCCGCCCCGACGAACTGGTCCTGCGCGGCACCCTGGACGACATCGCGGCCCAGGTGAAGGCGGCAGGCGTGGTCCGCACCGCGGTCATCATCGTCGGCCGAACCCTGGCCGCCGCCCAGTTCCCCGACAGCCACCTCTACTCCCCCACCAGGGCCCGCCCCTGCGCCCCCGGCTCCCGGCCCACCAGCTGAGCCTTTCGCTCCCGGCAGGCGCCCGTGCGCGGTTTCGGGTGTGCCGCGCCGCGCGTGGCGCGCCGTGTCCGCGACGGTGAGGGCATCGGCGCCGCGCGTGGCGGACCGCGGAGTGGGCGCGTTCCGCGCCCCTGCGGCCCATGGGACCGGGTGCGACAGGCGCCCGCCCCGGTGGCGTGCGGCGGGCTCGTGCGGGCCATGCTGCCGTTGGCACGCTATGGCCGCGGTGGCGATGGCGGCGACGTCATGCGCGACGGCCCGCGGCGTGAGCTCGGTGACCACACCCCTCGGCGTGTCGGGCCGCGCCATGACGCGCGCGGCGGGCCGTGTGCGGCCTCACATGGGCGGGGTGGCGCATGGCGCGTCGCGTCCGGGGCGAAGGTGGCGGCGCCGTGTGCCGTGGGACGAGTGGTGGCTGCTGCGATCCGCACGCCCGGCCTGGGGGACGGGGCGAGGAGGGTACCCGCCCGCGGTGGCGCGCGGCGGGCGCCGGTGCGGTGCCCCGTGCACGGCATTGCTCGGGCGTGTTGTGCGTGGCGCTGAGTCCGTGGTGACGAGGGCGGCCTCGTGTGCGGCTGCCCGCCCGGGGCGCCAGTGTGGTGGGCGCGGTGGCCGGTACGCTTCTCCGGCGTGTCGTGCCGACGGCCGGAGCCGTCGGCACCGGCGGGCGGGGCCGTCGGCACCGGCGGGCGGGTCGTGTCGCGCCTCGGGTGACCGGCGGCGGTACCGTGCGGTGCCGTGTGACGTCGCGTTGGGGTGTGTCGGGCCGAAGTGTGTCGGGCCGAAGGGGGGCGGTACACCGCCGCACATGGCGTGGCGCGCCACGCGCGACGACGGGGTCAGCCGTCCCGGGGGCCGCGCGGGTCGGCGCGGCCCACGATCGTGCCGGCGCGGTCGATGCAGATGACGTCCACCGCCACCGGCGCCCCGCGCAGCACCCCGAGGGCCGTGTCGCGGGCCGCCGCCGCGACCAGGTCGCCGAGCGGGACGCCGCGGGCGGTGCACAGCTGTACCGCCTCCAGGCCGGTGTTGGCCGTGGCCACCGCCTCCGCCAGCTGCTCGTCCGCCCCTCCCCGGCGGGCCAGGTCCGCGAGGAAGCCCTTGTCCACCTGGGACCGTGAGGAGTGCAGGTCCAGATGGCCCGCGGCCAGTTTGGAGAGCTTGGCGAAACCGCCGGCGACCGTCAGCCGGTCCACCGGGTGGCGGCGCAGATACTTCAGGACCGCGCCCGCGAAGTCGCCCATGTCCAGCAGCGCGTCCTGCGGCAGCCCGTGCACGGCCACCGCCACCTTCTCGGACGTCGAGCCCGTACAGCCCGCGACATGCGTGCGCCCCGCCGCGCGGGCGACATCCACCCCGCGCCGGATGCTGTCGATCCAGGCCGAGCAGGAGTAGGGCACCACGATGCCCGTCGTGCCGAGGATGGACAGCCCGCCGAGGATGCCCAGACGCGGATTCCAGGTGGAGCGGGCGATCTCCTCCCCGTGGTCCACGGAGATCTCGACCTCGACGTCACCGGTTCCGCCGTGCCGGGCCGCGACCGAGGCGATGTGGTCGCGCATCATCTGGCGCGGCACGGGGTTGATGGCCGGTTCGCCCACCGCGAGCGGCAGCCCGGGCCGGGTGACCGTACCGACGCCCGGACCGGCCCGGAAGACCACTCCGCTGCCGGGCGGCAGCCCCCGTACCGTGGCCCTGACCAGCGCGCCATGGGTCACATCCGGATCGTCCCCCGCGTCCTTGACGACCGCGGCCATGGCCCGGTCCGCCGTCAGCTCCTCGGCGGCGAGCGCGAACGCCGGCCGCTGCCCCCTGGGCAGTTCGATGGTCACCGGATCGGGGAACTCCGCGCCCAGCAGCGCGGTGTACGCGGCCGTCGTCGCGGCGGTGGCACACGCCCCCGTGGTCCAGCCGTGGCGCAGCCCCGACCGCTCCAGCTGCGCGCCGCGCCCCCCGGTGGCCTTGGCCGTCGTCTCCGCCTCAGCCATGGGCGGGCCGCCGCGCATACGATGACGGGCGCACGGACGACGAAAGGCACCCGATCCCGATGAACAGCGCACCGGCGCGCCATGTGCTCATCCTCGGCGGCACCACCGAGGCGCGCCGCCTCGCCGAGGAGCTCGCCGACGACCCCGCGCTGCGCGTCACCAGCTCCCTCGCGGGCCGGGTCGCCGCGCCGCGGCTGCCCGTGGGGCAGGTGCGGATCGGCGGGTTCGGCGGCGCCGAGGGCATGGCCCGCTGGCTCCGCGAGCACCAGGTGGACGCGCTCATCGACGCCACCCATCCTTTCGCCGACACGATCAGTTCCCATGCGGCCCGGGCGGCCGCAGACGTCCATGTTCCCCTGCTCGCCCTGCGCCGCCCCGGCTGGGTCCCCGGTCCGGGCGACCGCTGGCACTCGGCCGGCTCGCTGGCCGAGGCCGCGCGGCTGCTGCCGGACCTGGGGGAGCGGATCTTCCTCACCACGGGACGGATGGGCCTGGCCGCCTTCGCCCATCTGACCGGGCAGTGGTTCCTGGTCCGCTCGGTCGACGCCCCCGAGCCGCCGGTCCCGCCCCGGATGGAGGTGATCCTCGACCGCGGCCCGTTCACCCTCGAGGGAGAGGCGGAGCTGCTGCGCCGCCATCGCATCGAGGTGCTGGTCACCAAGGACAGCGGCGCCCACGCCACCGCCCCCAAACTCGCCGCGGCCCGCGCCGCCGCCCTCCCGGTCGTCGTCATCCGCCGCCCACCCGCCCCCCAGGACATCCCGGTGGCCGAAACCCCGACCGAAGCCGCCGCCTGGCTGCGGACGACCCTGGCCTGAGCCCGGGCGCCGCACACCAGGAGCCTTCCGGACGCTACGCCTCCGGGTAGCGGCGCGGGGTCCAGACGATGTCGGTGCCGTCGCCGCGGCGGACCGTGCGGGTCTGGGAGGAGCCGACGAGGAGGATCGTGCGCATGTCGACCTGGGCCGGGTCGAGGTCGGCCAGGCGGACGATGCGCACCCGTTCCCCGGGGCCGCCGATGTCGCGGCCCAGCACCACGGGCGTGTCGGGGGCGCGGTGCTCCAGCAGGAGTTCGCGGGCCTTGCCCACCTGCCAGACGCGGCTGCGCGAGCCGGGGTTGTAGAGGGCGAGCACCAGGTCGGCCGCCGCGGCGGCGCGCAGCCGCTCGGCGATGACCTCCCAGGGCTTGAGCCGGTCGGAGAGGGAGATCACCGCGTAGTCGTGGCCGAGCGGGGCGCCGGCCCGGGCGGCGGCCGCGTGGGCCGCCGTCATACCGGGGACGATCCGCACCGGGACCTCGCGGTAGGGGTCCTCGCAGGCGGCCTCCAGGACGGCGGTGGCCATGGCGAACACGCCCGGGTCGCCCGAGGAGACCACGGCGACACGCCGGCCCCGCCGGGCCAGGTCGAGCGCGAACTCCGCGCGTACGGCCTCGACCTTGTTGTCGGAGGCGTGGCGCCGCTGGCCCGGCCGTACCGGAACCCGGTCCAGGTACGTGGTGTAGCCGACGAGGTCGTCGGCGGCGGCCAGTTCGCCGCGCGCCTCGGGGGTGAGCCACAGCGGACCGGCCGGGCCAAGGCCGACGACCACGACCTCGCCGGGGCGGTCGGACGCACCGCCCGGCGCGTCCCCGCGGTCGCCGTGCGGCGCGTCTACGCGGTCGTCGTGCGGTGTGTCACCGCGGTCGTCGTGCGGCGCGTCCACGCGGTCGCCGCTCGGCGTGTCCCCGTGGGCGCCGCGGTCACTGTGCGGCGCGTCCACGCGGCTCGGCAGCACCGCCATCGAGAAGTACGGCACCGACTCCGGGTCGACCTCGGCCAGCGGGGCGGTCCGCTCCGCGCTCATCGTGGCGCGCTCCACATAGCGCGCGTCCGCGAGCCGTCCCGACCGCTCCAGCGCCCGCCGCACCGTCGGGAAGGTCCGGCCGAGCTTCATCACGGCCGCCGCGTCCGCCGTGGCCAGCCGTGCCGTCAACTCCTCCTCCGGCAGCGTGCCGGGGAGGACCGTCAGCACCTCCTCGCCCTCCACCAGCGGTGTGCCGAGCCGGGCGGCCGCGGCGCTGACCGAGGTGACACCGGGGATGACCTCGGTGGGGTAGCGGTCGGCGAGCCGCTTGTGCATGTGCATGTACGAGCCGTAGAAGAGCGGATCGCCCTCCGCGAGCACCGCGACCGTGCGCCCCGCGTCCAGATGCGCGGCGAGCCGGGCGGCCGCGTCCGTGTAGAACTCCTCCATGGCGCCGCGATAGCCGCCCGGATGGTCGGTGGCCTCCGTGGTGACCGGGTAGACCAGCCGCTCCTCGATGTGGTCGGGCCGCAGATGGCGCTCGGCGATGGAGCGCGCGATGCTGCGCCCGTGCCGGGCGCTGTGGTACGCGATGACATCGGCCGCGGCGATGACCTCCACGGCGCGTACGGTCATCAGGGAGGGGTCGCCGGGGCCGAGCCCCACACCGTAGAGCCGGCCCGTCTGCTGCTCGCTCACTCTTCCTCGCTCGCTATCGCGTTGATCGCGGCCGCGGCGATGGCGCTGCCGCCGCGGCGGCCGTGCACCACCAGGTGGTCGAGCGCCGCCGGATGCCCGGCCAGCGCCTCCTTGGACTCGGCCGCGCCGATGAAGCCCACCGGCACCCCGATCACGGCGGCCGGGCGCGGCGCGCCCGCCCCTCCTTCTTCGATCATCTCCAGCAGCCGGAACAGCGCCGTGGGCGCGTTGCCGACCGCCACCACCGACCCCTCGAGCCGGTCCCGCCACAGCTCCAGCGCGGCGGCGCTGCGCGTGGTGCCCATGCGCCGCGCCAACTCCGGTACGGCCGGGTCCGACAGGGTGCAGATCACCTCGTTGTCGGCGGGCAGCCGCTTGCGGGTGACCCCGCTGGCCACCATGCGCGCGTCACAGAGCACCGGCGCGCCGGACCGGAGTGCGGCGCGGGCGCGGGAGACCACCTCGGGGGTGTACGCGAGGTCCTTGACCAGGTCGACCATGCCGCAGGCGTGAATCATCCGCACCGCCACCTGGCTGATGTCGGCGGGCAGCCCGCCGAGGTCGGCCTCGGCGCGGATGGTGGCAAAGGACGCGCGGTAGATGGCCGCCCCGTCCTTCTCGTAGTCGAACACGGTGTCCTCGATCATGTCGTTCCACGGGCCGCCGCGACGGCGCCGGCCAACTGCTCTGCTGTCACTTCCACGCCGTCCTCCGCCTCCGGCGTGTCTCCCCTCGCGCCGCCGCGCACGGTGACCCGATAGCGCGTGTCGCCGGTCGCCAGCGCGTCCACCCAGCGGCCCCCGGGGTGGCCACAGCGCCGTTCACAGCCCGAGACGTACACCGGCAGCGGATCGGGCGCGCCCTGGCGGTCGCCGCCGGACGCCGTGCCCCCGACCATGCGCGTCGCGTGGGCCCGCACATCCGCCAGGGACTTGGCGCAGCCGGTCCGTCCCGTGCACGCGCCCACCCCGAGCCACGGCGAGTCCGGCATGGTCACCAGCCCCGCGTCGGACAGTTCCGACAGGGCACCGCGCGTGTCGTCCGGGGCGAACCCGGGGAGCACCACGCCGCGCCAGGGTGTCATACGCAGCTCATCCGCCCCGCTCCGGGAGGCGAGCCCGGCGAGCAGCCGCCACTGCGCGGCGCTCACCCGGCCCAGGGGGAGGGCGACGGACAGCGCGTGGCGCCCGTCCGGGCCGGGGACAAGACCGGGGGCGGGGGGTGCGGCAGAGGCCGCCGGCCGGTGCTTCGTCCGTACGGCCTCGATGCCCGCGTCGGCGAGTCGCGCCGTCAAGCCGTCGGTCGTCACGGCGTGTTGTGCGGGCAGTTCACGTACCCGCCACGCCCGGGTGCCGCTCTCCCGCGCCCTCGCCAGGAACTCCACCGCGGCCAGCGCGGCCGCCCGCGCCGCGTCCTCGCTCCGCACCCACACCTCACCGCCCGCGGCGGCCCAGCCCGTGGCGACGCTCGCCACGCCCGCACCCGCCCGCGCCGCCCCGACCCGCAGCACCGCTCCACCACCAGGCGTTGCGATCAATGTCACATCCGCGCCCAACGCGGCCACATCGCCACGCCCATCGTCCAGCGCGAACAGAAACCTGCCCGACAAGCCCGACAATTCCCCGCGCCCCGCCAGCGCGTCGACGGATGCCTCGTCGCACAGCACGGCGTCCAACTCCCGCACCCACGCCACCACATCGGCGTGCCCGCCACCGTCCAGGCCGGACAGCGGCGACGCCACGATGTTGCGCACCCGGTCATGGCGGTCCGAGGGCAGCAGTCCGGCCACCCGCAGCCGGGCCGCGAGCTCGGCGCCGCACCCCGCCGCCAGGCCGCGCACCTGCGCATTGCCCCGTGAGGTGATGTCCAGCCGCCCGTCGCCCAGCTCCTCGGCCACCCGCCCCAACACCTGCGCCTGACGGGCCGTCAGCAGCCCGCCCGGCACCCGGATCCGGGCCAGCGCACCGTCGTCCGCCGGGTGCAGCCGCAGCGCACCCGGACAGGCGTCATCGCGTCCGCGCACGGGGGTTTCATCCCCGGATGGGGTGGTTGTCGGGGGGAGGGACATGGCGGCGAGCATACCGACGATCCGCTCCGGCCCACCGCCCCGGCCGGGCCGGAACTCATCGCCCCGTGGCAGGTCAGCAACGCTTACTATGCTTCAGCGGCGGGTCGGTCCCGGCCCGCCGAACGCAACAAGACGGCACTCACGGTAGGAAGCCGGTGGAAATCCGGCGCGGTCCCGCCACTGTGAGCGCGGCGGCTGCCGAAACGGCAGCGGACGCGCGAGCCAGGAACTGCCGCCGTCTTCAACCCGCCCGGGGCGCGGACCCCGAGGAAGGCATGCCGTCGCATGATTCTGCTGCTGTCGACGTCCGACACCGACCTGCTCAGCGCCCGTGCCGCCACGGGCCCGGTGCCGTACCGCCTCGCCAACCCGGCCCGCCTCGCCCTGGAAGACCTCCCCGGCCTGCTCGACGGCGTCGAACTCGTCGTCGTACGGCTCCTCGGCGGCATCCGCGCCTGGCAGGAGGGGCTCGACACGCTGCTCGCGGGCGACCTGCCCGTCGTGGTCCTCAGCGGTGAACAGGCCCCCGACGCCCAGCTCATGGAGGCGTCCACGGTCCCGGTCGGCATCGCCGCCGAGGCCCACGCCTACCTCGCCCACGGCGGGCCCGCCAACCTGGGCCAGCTGGCCCGGTTCCTCTCCGACACCGTGCTGCTCACCGGGCATGGCTTCGAACCGCCCGCGCCCGCGCCCACCTGGGGTCCGCTGGAGCGCACCGCCCGCGCGGCAGACCCCGCCGACGCCACCGGCCCGACCGTCGCGGTGCTCTATTACCGCGCCCACCACATGAGCGGCAACACCGCCTTCGTGGAGGCCCTGTGCCGGGCCGTGGAGGACGCCGGGGGCCGCCCGCTGCCGCTGTTCGTCGCCTCCCTGCGCGCCCCCGAACCCGAGCTGATCGAGGCCCTCGGCGTGGCCGACGCCATCGTCACCACCGTGCTCGCGGCCGGTGGCACCCGCCCCGCCGAGGCGTCCGCGGGCGGTGACGACGAGGCGTGGGACGCGGGCGCGCTCGCCGCGCTCGACGTGCCCGTACTCCAGGCGCTGTGCCTGACCTCGCCGCGCGCCGCGTGGGAGGAGAACGACGAGGGTCTTTCGCCGCTGGACGCCGCGACCCAGGTCGCCGTCCCCGAGTTCGACGGGCGGCTCATCACCGTGCCGTTCTCGTTCAAGGAGGTGGACGAGGACGGGCTGCCGGTCTATGTCGCCGACGCCGAGCGCGCCGCGCGTGTCGCCGGAATCGCGGTGCGACACGCCCGGCTCCGCCACATCCCCGCCGCCGACAAGCGCCTCGCGCTCGTCCTCTCCGCCTACCCCACCAAGCACTCCCGGATCGGCAACGCCGTCGGCCTCGACACCCCCGCGAGCGCCGTCGCCCTGCTGCGCCGACTGCGCGCTTCAGGTTATGACCTCGGCCCCGAGGAGGGGCCGGACGCGCTCCCGGGCCTGGTCTCCGGCGACGGCGACGAGCTGATCTACGCCCTCATCGAGGCGGGCGGCCACGACCAGGAGTGGCTCACCGAGGAGCAGCTGGCCCGCAACCCCGTCCGCATCCCCGCCGCCGACTACCGCCGCTGGTACGCCACGCTGCCGCAGGAGCTCCGGGACGCGGTCGAGGAGCACTGGGGCCCGCCGCCCGGCGAGATGTTCGTGGACACCAGCCGCGACCCCGAGGGCGAGATCGTGCTGGCCGCGCTGCGCCGCGGCAACCTCCTGGTCGTCATCCAGCCGCCGCGCGGCTTCGGCGAGAACCCCATCGCCATCTACCACGACCCCGATCTGCCGCCCTCGCACCACTACCTGGCCGCCTACCGCTGGATGGCCACCCCGCGGGCCGACGGCGGCTTCGGCGCCGACGCCATGGTCCACCTGGGCAAACACGGCAACCTGGAGTGGCTGCCGGGCAAGAACGCCGGACTGTCCGCCGCCTGCGGCCCCGACGCCGCGCTCGGCGATCTGCCGCTGATCTACCCCTTCCTGGTCAACGACCCGGGCGAGGGCACCCAGGCCAAGCGCCGCGTCCACGCCACCCTGGTCGACCACCTCGTACCGCCGATGGCCCGCGCCGACTCCTACGGCGACATCGCGCGCCTGGAGCAGTTGCTGGACGAGTACGCGGCCATCTCCGCGATGGACCCGGCCAAGCTCCCCGCCATCCGCGCCCAGATCTGGACCCTCATCCAGGCCGCCCGGCTCGACCACGACCTGGGCCTGGAGGAGCGACCGGACGACGACGGCTTCGACGACTTCCTGCTGCACGTCGACGGCTGGCTGTGCGAGGTCAAGGACGCCCAGATCCGGGACGGACTGCATGTCCTGGGCGCCGCCCCGACCGGGCCCGAGCGCGTCAACCTCGTCCTGGCCATCCTCCGCGCCCGCCAGATCTGGGGCGGTACGTCCGCGCTCCCCGGCCTGCGCGAGGCGCTGGGCCTGGACGAGTCGGCCGCCACCCGCACCGGCGCCGACGAGGCCGAGGAGCGGGCCCGGGCGCTGGTCCAGGCGATGGAGGACGCCGCATGGGCCCCGGAGGCCGTCGAGAAGGCCGTCCTCACCCTGCCCGGCGAGCAGCGCCCCGCGGTCTCCGCGGTCCTCGACTTCGCCGCCCGCGAGGTCGTACCCCGGCTGGCCGCCACGACGCACGAGATCGACCACGCCGTGCACGCGCTGAACGGCGGCTTCGTCCCGGCCGGGCCGTCCGGCTCGCCGCTGCGCGGACTGGTCAACGTGCTGCCGACCGGCCGCAACTTCTACTCCGTCGACCCCAAGGCCGTGCCCAGCAGGCTGGCCTGGGAGACCGGCCAGGCGCTCGCCGATTCGCTCCTGGAGCGCTACCGCGCGGACAACGACGGTCAGTGGCCGAAGTCCGTCGGCCTCTCGCTGTGGGGGACGAGCGCGATGCGCACCTCCGGCGACGATGTGGCCGAGGCGCTGGCACTGCTGGGCGTTCGCCCGGTGTGGGACGACGCCTCGCGGCGAGTAACGGGACTCGAACCCGTACCCCTCGACCAGCTGGGCCGCCCGCGGGTCGATGTCACCCTGCGCATCAGCGGGTTCTTCCGGGACGCCTTCCCGCACGTCGTCGGGTTGCTGGACGACGCCGTACGGCTCGCCGCCGCCCTCGACGAGAGCGACGAGGACAACTACGTGCGCGCGCACACCCGCGCCGACCTCGCCGCACACGGTGACGAGCGCCGCGCCACCACCCGGATCTTCGGCTCCCGCCCCGGCACTTACGGGGCCGGGCTGCTCCAGCTCATCGACAGCCGCGACTGGCGCACCGACGCCGACCTCGCCGAGGTCTACACGGTCTGGGGCGGCTACGCCTACGGCCGCGGTCTGGAGGGACGGCCGGCGCGCGAGGAGATGGAGAGCGCCTACCGCCGGATCGCGGTCGCGGCCAAGAACACCGACACGCGCGAACACGACATCGCCGACTCCGACGACTACTTCCAGTACCACGGCGGCATGGTGGCCACCGTGCGCGCCCTGAAGGGCACCGCGCCCGCCGCGTACATCGGCGACTCCACCCGCCCCGAGACGGTCCGCACCCGCACCCTCCACGAGGAGACCTCACGGGTCTTCCGGGCCCGGGTGGTCAACCCGCGCTGGATCGAGGCGATGCGCCGCCACGGCTACAAGGGCGCCTTCGAGCTCGCCGCGACGGTCGACTACCTCTTCGGCTACGACGCGACCACGGGCGTGGTCGCCGACTGGATGTACGACAAGCTCGCCCAGACCTATCTGCTCGACCCGGAGAACCGCGCCTTCCTGGAGGAGGCCAACCCCTGGGCGCTGCACGGCATGGCCGAGCGGCTGCTGGAGGCCGAGAGCCGCGGGCTGTGGGACGAGCCCGACCCGGAGGTGCTGGAGCGGGTGCGGGAGCTGTACCTGGAGACGGAGGGCGGCCTGGAGGGCGGGGACGACGAGTAGGCGCGTCCGCCGCTTGTCCGGTGGGTCCGGGCGAGTCCAGGTGAGTTCCGGTGGGTCCGGGTGAGTTCGGGTGGCTTCGGCGGTGGCTCAGTCGGTGGAGGGCCGAGCCGCCGGGCGGGTCGCCGCCCGGATCCGGTCCGGCCAGGGGGGACAGTTGACCAGTTCGGTCCACTCGCGGTCGTAAGCCCCGGGCACCGCGCGCCCCGCGGACGCCCAGCGCTCGACCAGCGCCGCGTAGATCGGTACGGATGTGGATGTGTGAACGGTCTGATGAACCGTTCCGTCGCCTTCGGTGCTCCGGTCCAGCGCTCTGCTCGGCTGCGAGAGAGAACGGCGTCGCATCGTCGTCGTCATGTTCGGACAACGCGCCGCACCCCGCCGGGTCACCTTCCGCACGCCGGTCTCACCCGCATCGGCGTGGTCTCGCACATGTCAGCGACTGCCCGATGGCGTGCCCGGGCGACCGGGCCGTCCCCTTTTCGCGCCGCGAAATGAAAAGCATTCCCGCATTCACAAAGCCCATTCGCCGCCGGGGCGAGAGTTTATTGATAACCGTGTCCATTGCAGCCTTTGGTGAATTCCCCTCGGGCCTGTTTCAATTGCGCTGTCCCGAAGACGATCCGAGGAGGAGCCGGTGGGAGCTCATGCGCACGGACCCGGCGAGGGGCACGGCGGGCCTGGCCACGGCGGCCACACGCACGGGGTGGCGGAGAACGCCGACCGCCGGTGGCTGACCCTCGCCCTCGCGCTGATCAGCGGCTTCATGGCGGTGGAGGTCATCGTCGGGATCGTCGCCCGCTCCGTGGCGCTGCTGTCCGACGCGGCCCATATGCTCACCGACGCCGCCTCGATCGTTCTCGCCCTCATCGCCATCCGGCTCTCGGCGCGCCCCGCACGTGGCGGATACACCTACGGGCTCAAGCGGTCGGAAATCCTTTCCGCCCAGGCCAATGGCCTTTCCCTGCTGCTGCTCGGCGCCTATCTCGGCTATGAGAGTGTGGGGCGGCTGTTCGATCCGCCCGAGGTGACCGGTGGTCTGGTGCTGGCCACCGCGCTGGCCGGTGTGGTGGTGAATCTCGCGGCCGCGTGGTGCATGTCGAAGGCGAACCGCTCCTCGCTCAATGTCGAGGGCGCCTTCCAGCATGTGCTCAACGATCTCTACGCCTTCATCGCCACCGCCATCGCGGGGCTGGTGGTGGTGACGACGGGCTTCGCCCGGGCCGACGCGATCGCCGGTCTGCTGGTGGTGCTCCTCATGATCAAGGCGGGCGTGGAGCTGCTGCGGGCCTCCGGCCGGGTGCTGCTGGAGGCCGCCCCCACCGGCGTCGAGCCCGATGAGGTGGGCGGCCGGCTGGTCGCCCATGGGCAGGTGGCCGAGGTGCACGATCTGCATGTCTGGCAGATCACCTCGGGCGAGGTCTCGCTCTCCGCCCATGTCCTGGTGGCGGCGGGCGGCGACTGCCACGCCGTACGGGAGGACCTGGAGGCGGTGTTGAGCGGCGAGTACGGGATCACCCACACCACGCTGCAGGTGGACCATCTGGACGAGCCCGCCGCGCGGGGACGTGTCGACGGGGAGCACTGTCCGACCGCCCACGGCCCGGTGCACCGGGCCGCGTCGTACGGCCGCTGAGCCCTACGGCCACGTACGGCCACTGGCCCTACGGCCACGTACGGCCACTGAGTCGTACGGCCGCTGAGCAGGGGCCCGGGAACGGTCGGCGGGTCGGCCGGGTCAGGCCGCGGCCGGGGCGGCGGTCGGCCTGAAGGCGGCGGTCAGAAGCGTCTTCGCGAGCTGGGCGACCAACGCCTCCAGCGCGAGCTGGGCCAGCTTGACCAGGACGGTCGTGACAATGTCGGCCATGAGTACCTCACTGGATGGAACACGATCGGAAGCGAGGCATCCGCTTCCAGTTCCATAGCCTGACCGGAGCCGGAAAGCGGGCGGCGCACATCGGGTGAGCGTCCGGTTAACGGACGGAAAGATCTGAGTGAGAAACGCCCGAGATGTCCCGTTGTCGGGCGGCGTTCTCAGACCGTGAGCGGCACCCGCCGGGGGAAGAGCAGCCGCGGCGCGACGGCCGCCCCCAGGGTGGCGGCGGCCGAGCAGCCACCGACGATCGACCAGGCCATCGGGCCCAGCGGCGTACAGCCGAAGAAGTGGCTGACCACCGGCGTCTCCACGATGGCGAACAGCGTGGCCGCCGAGGCGACGCTGGTGATCAGCACCAGAGGGCTGTGCCAGTCGGTCAGATACGTCTGGCCCAGCTGGGTGCCGACCAGCGCCGCGAGCCCCATGGTGCTCGCCCGCCGGGCCCGGCCCGTCATCCGCCCGCACTGCCAGGCCGCGGCGGCGCCCAGCGCGGTGGCACTGCCGCGCACCGCGAGGATACGGCCCAGATCGGAGCCGAACAGCGCCGAGGACGGGCCGCCCACCAGCGGGTCCTCACCGGACTTGTGCTCCCGGGCCCGGGCCAGGGCCACCGCGAGGGCGGGCAGCATGTCGGTCAGCAGATTCACCAGCAGCAGCTGACGGGTGCCCAGCGGCGCCCGCCCGGCCACCGCCGCGCCCAGCAGGGTGAAGGCGACCTCGCCCGCGTTCCCGCCGACCAGGATCGCCACCGCGTCCCGCACACTGCGCCACAGCGCCCTGCCCTCCCGCAGCGCGTCGAGGATCCGGGTCGGGTCCGGGTCGGTGAGCACCAGGTCCGCCGCGGCGCGGGCCGAGGCCGAGCCGCGGGCGGACAGCCCGATGCCGATGTCCGCGAGGCGGATGGCGGCCGCGTCGTTCACCCCGTCCCCGGTCATGGCCACCACCTGTCCGGCCTGCCGCAGCGCCTGGACGATACGGACCTTGTGCTCGGGGGAGACCCGGGCGAAGACGGTGGTACGGGCGATCCGCTCGACCCGCTCGCCTTCCGGCAGGGTGTCCAGCTCCGCCCCGGTGAGCACCGGCTCGGCGTCCGGGATGCCCAGCTCCCGGGCGATGGCGACCGCCGTGGTCGGATGGTCGCCGGTGACCATGGCGACGCGCACCCCGGCGTCCGTCAACCGCTTGACGGTCTCGGCGGCGCCCGGCCGCGTGGTGTCGGCGATGGCGATGAAGCCCAGCAGGGTCAGCTCCCGGGCGATCTCGGCCACCTCCGCCGTCGGCGTGTCGGACGCGGCGGGCCGGGTCTCGGCCACCGCCAGCACCCGCAGCCCATCCGAGGCCAGCGAGTACAGCAGGCGCTCGGTGGCACGCCGCCGCTCCGGGGTCAGCGGCACGGTGTCGGCCGCCGCCCCCGGGCTCAGGGCGTACGCGCACCGGGCGAGCACGATCTCGGGCGCGCCCTTGACGGCCAGGCGCGGATGCCCGGACTCCGTGCCCAGACACGCCGAGAATCCCCGGCTGGCCTCGAAGGGCAGCTCGGAGACCGGACGCCAGGCGCCGTCCCCGTCGCAGTGCGCCGCCGCCGCGTCGATGACGGCCTGGTCGGTGGCGTGGGCCAGCGCCCGCCCGCCTCGCGGATCGGGACACGCCCGGGCCGCCGTGCGCAGCAGCCGCTTGCCCAGCGCACCGCGGGTCGGCAGCTCCTGGTCGTACCCGGCGACCCGGGCCACGGCCAGCCGGCCCTCGGTCAGGGTGCCGGTCTTGTCGAAGCAGACGACGTCCACCCGGCCCAGGGCCTCCAGCACCCGCGCCGAGCGCGTCAGCACCCCGCGGTGCGAGAGCCGGCGCGCCGCGGCGGACTGCGCCACCGTGGCCACCAGCGGCAGCCCCTCGGGCACGGCGGCCACCGCGATGGCCACTCCGGTGGACAGCGCCTCGCGCACCGGCGCCCCGTGCAGCAGCCCCAGCAGGGTGACCGCGGCGCCGCCGAGGCCGGTGGCGGGCAGCGCGACCTTGGTGAGCGCGGCCAGCCGCCCCTCGATCCCGATGGGCGCGGTGGCGCGCCCGGCCAGTTCGGCAGCGCGCCCGGCCTCGGTCTGCGCCCCGGCGGCCACGACCACGGCGTATCCGGTTCCGGCGAGCACCGTGCAGCCCTGGTAGAGCATGCAGGACCGCTCCGCCAGGTCGGCGCCCGGCGTGGCGGCCGGGTCCTTGGCGACCGGCCCGGACTCGCCGGTCAGCCCGGCCTCGTCCAGCTCCAGCCGGTCGCTCACCAGCAGCCGGGCGTCGGCCGGTACGACGTCCGAGGGCCGCAGCGCGATGATGTCCCCGACCCGTAGCTCCTCGGCGGCCACCGTGCGCGCCGGGGCGGTGGTCAGCCCCGCGAAGAACGCCTCACGGTCCGCCGCCACCCCGTCCGCCAGGGACATCGCGGGCGCCCAGTCGACCAGCCGGCCGTTCATCCGCTCGCTCAGCAGCAGGCCGCGCAGCGAGCGCTCGGCCCGGAGCCGCTGTGCGCCGCTGATCATCGCGTTGCCCGCCATCACGCTGATGACGAGGAAGGAGTCCACCCCGGACCCCACCGCCGCGGAGGCCGCCGCGCCGAGCGCCAGCACCGGGGTGAGCGGATCGTGCAGCTCCTCGCGCACCGCCCGCACCAAGGAGGCGGTGTTCCGGGTCAGGGCCGCGAACCGGGCCGAGGCGGACCCCGTGGCACCGGGCGCCCCGGCCCGTACGACCGTCCCGGCGGCCCTGCGCACGGGCCGCACCCCGGCGGCCCACAGCGCCCCGGAGGTCCGCGACGCGCCCGGGTCCGCCGGGCCCGCGCCGCGCGCCGCCCCCGGGCCGTCGGGCAGTTCGGTCCCGTACTCCCGGAACGCGCACAGCACGCTCAGGGTCTCCCGCGCCCCCAGGGCGTGCCAGTTGCCGCGGACGCGGGGCGCCGGGGCCGGGCGGCGATCCACCCGGCGCGCCGCGCCGATCCCGCCGAGCATGGCCAGGAACGCCGCGCTGTACACCGGGGAGGTGGCCAGCCCGGCCACCGCGGGCCGGGTCCCCGCCGCCGCGATGAGCGCGCCGAGCGCGGATCCGCCCATCGACAGCCGGGCCGACCGCAGGCTGACCGAGCGCGCGTCCTCCAGGGCCCGCAGGACGCGCCAGGCGTGGAGCAGCCCCGGGCCGCAGAGTAGATCGGCCGACCAGCAGACCCGGCCCGCGCCGCGCGCCGTGACGGCGACGCCGAGATCCGCCGCGCCCAGCGCCTCGTCGTCCTCGCCGCTGATCACCAACACGCCGTGGCCCTCGATCTGGAGCCGGCGCACCGTGTCGGGGAGCGACACGCCGAGGGGGAGCAGCTCATCGGCCCATGGAGCGATCTCGTCCGTGCTGGCGTGGCTGGTGAGCACCAGCCGTCGCGCACCGCGGCGGGCCGCCGCCACCAGGGCGTCGGCCAGCGGGTCGAGTTCGCAGCCGATCCGGATCCGGGCCTGTCGCCGGCCGTCCTCGCCGCGCAGGTCCGCGGTCAGGGCCGGTGGGCTCGCCGGGAGCGCCGCGGGCAGTTCGGCGGGCCGCTCCAGCCGCCAGGGGCCGCGCGTCCAGGGGCCCGCGCCGGACAGCTCCCGCAGCGTGCGGCGGTCCAGGACGGACTGCGCGGCGCTCCACGCCTCGGCCTCCCCCAGGTCGCCCACGGTGGTGACCGACAGCAGCCGCGGCCGGCCGGCACACAGCACCCGCGCGTCGATCAGCACCGCCGACACGCGGTCCAGCAGCCGCAGCGCGGTGCCGTCCATGGGCACCACACCGTCGCGCGCCAGCACATCGCCCAGCCGGGCGGCGAACGCCTCCCGGCCCATGGCGGCCGCCTTGGGCACGGTGGCCAGCAGCGCCTTGGCGGACTGCTCGAGGTCGCGGGTCCACGCCAGCAGCCCGCCCGCACCGGACAGCGCGGCCAGTGAGGTGCGGTCGACACAGGTCTCCACCGGCCCGGAAGGCAGCGGCGCGGGCCGCGGGGCGGGCGGGTGCGAGCGCCCCGGGAGCCCATCGCCGTTCGCCACCAACTCGGGTTCCCGGCGCCGCCATACGGCCTGCCGGCCGCGGATCTCGGCGAGTTGCAGCACCCGCTGCAGCGCGTCCAGGGCGAGCGGGGCCTCCCCCCTGGTCAGGGCGTGCACCACGGCGTTCGACACGCCGATCAGGGCGTCGGCGTGGGCACGGCCCAGCCGGGACTCCAGCAGACCGCGCACCCGCGGCTGGAGCTCCGCCATCACCGTCGGGATCCGCAGCGCGGGGGAGAGGGCGGGCCGCATCGTCACCCGCCGGATCGCGGCCGTCATCAGCCCCAGGCAGTCGGCGGCGAGCGCGATCGCGGCCAGCGTCGCCGGAGCGGAGGCGAACGGCGGTTGCGGACGGCCCGGAGGGAAGGTGTCCGCGTCCGTCCCATGGGCCTCCTCGACGCGCTCGACCACCTCCAGCACGTCGTCGGGCCCGAGCCGGTCCTCGTCGAAGTCGACCAGGACCTGGCCCAGCGCCGCGTTCATCGCGGCCCAGTTGACGCCCGCCACGCGCCGTAGCGCGTCCTCCAGCTCCTGGGCCAGCCGCTCATGGCCCTCGCCGTGGCCGGTCAGCCCGCGTACCTCCACATGGGCCCGGCCCGCCCGCGCCCACACCCTCCGGCCGGTGCGCCGGTCGCCCGTGTCCCGCAGCACGTCGGTGAGGTCCGCGAGCCGCGGCCGCAGACCGTTCAGGCCGCGGGACGGTGCGGAGACGAGGCCCGTGAGCGTCGTGATGGGCAGCACAGGCTGCTCTCCCCTCGGTCCTGATATGCCGCGATCATAAAATCGGTCTATATTTACCTAATTACGTCATAAAGTAACCAAGGGGACGTCCGGTAGGAGGAATGGCGTGAGCGCAGCGACCACACCCAAGACGGCCGACACCCGGAAGACGGGCACGTCCGCGAGGAAGAACGGCGACCGCACGGTCACCTTCACCGTCCCCCGTGCCGCCATGGCCACGGCGCACGTCGCCACGATGCCGATCAGGACCGCACGGCGGGTCCTGCCCGCCAAGGGCGGGCTGCCGCTCTACCTCGGCCTCGGCGCGATGGGTCTCGCCGGTGTCCTGGATTGGCCGATCGCGCTGGGCGTCGGCGTCGGCTACGCCGTGCTGCGCAACCCCCCGCCCGGCGCCGAGACGCCGAACGTCAAGGGCGCCACCGCCTGAACCGAGCGCGCCCCGGCCCGGCGGCCGCCTGAGCCTCGGCCCGGCAGTCGCCCGAGCCCGCGCCCGGCAGCTGTCTCAGCCACGTCCCGGCCCGGTGTCACGCCCGTGACGAGCCGTGATCCTCCAGCCTGACCGGCGGCAGGAACTCGCTCAGCAGGGTGCGGTGCCACCAGGCCCCGGTGGCCCGCCGCTCCGCCCGGGTGGTGAAGCGGTAGAGATACAGCCGCGCCCGCAGATGGGTGGGCGGCGTCCCCGGGAAGGGGTTGGCCCGCAGCAGCTTCACCGTCGCCCGGTCGTTGACCAGCAGCTTGCCGATCAGCGGGGCGAACCAGGACCCGGCGTAGCCCGGGGAGAGCCCCGCGAACCACATCATCCAGTCCAGCCGCAGATGGTACGGGGCGTACTGGCGCGGCAACCGGCGCACATCGCCCGGCTTGCCCCGGAACTCGTAGTCCCGCCAGACCGTGTCCGGGGTGAGGACCGCGTCGTCGGTGCCCTGGATCACCACCTCCTGCCGGCTGCGGTTGACGCTGCCGAACGCCCCGTAGGTGTTGACCAGGTGCAGCGGATTGAACGAGAAGTTCATCAGCTGACGGCCCGACAGCAGATTGCGGGCCGGCCAGTAGCTGAGCACCAGCACCAGGGCGGTGGCGGCCAGCACCACCACCTCGTACCAGACCGGGGGAGCGGCCAGGCCCGGCGGCCCGGGCAGCCCCAGCACCTCGGCGGCCCGGCGACCGTCGACCGCCGGGAGCGCCAGCAGGATGGTCAGCCAGTTGAGCCAGGAGAAGTTCCCCGAGGCCACCAGCCACAGCTGGGTGACCACGACGATCCCCGCGGCCACGCTCGCGACCGGCTGCGGGGTGAACAGCACCACGGGCACGATCAGCTGCGCCACATGGTTGGCCGCCACCTCCACCCGGTGCAGCGGCTTGGGCAGATGGTGGAAGTACCAGCTCAGCGGCCCCGGCATCGGCTGGGTCTCATGGTGGTAGTACAGACAGGTCAGGTCCCGCCAGCAGCGGTCGCCACGGATCTTGATCAGCCCGGCGCCGAACTCCACCCGGAACAGCAGCCAGCGCGTCAGCCACAGGATGAGCACGGGCGGCGCGGTGCGCTCATTGCCCAGGAACACGGCGAGGAACCCCGACTCCAGCAGCAGCGACTCCCAGCCGAAGCCGTACCACACCTGCCCCACGTTGACGATCGACAGATACAGCAGCCACAGCACCAGCCACGCCACCATCGCGACCGCCAGCGGCGCCCGGTCCGCGGCCCCCACCAGCAGCGCGGCCGACAGCGCGGCCCCCAGCCAGGCGCAGCAGGCGAAGAACCGGTCGGAGTAGTGCAGCTGGAACAGGCTGGGCGAGCGGCGGAACGGCACCCGGTCCAGGAAGCGCGGCACCGGCGTCAGCCCCCGCTCGCCGAGCAGCGCGCGCCCCTGCCGGGCCGCCACCAGAAAGGCGATCAGATAGATGGCGGCCAGCCCCCGTTGGAAGACCAGCCGGCTCAGCCAGTAGTCGGATGAGGTGAACCACTCCATGGGGACCGCTCCCTGGGCCGGTGCGCGTTCGGCCTGCATGTATCCGGTACCACCTCCGACGGGTGCCCGTCATGCGCCGGGTCATACGGCGGACCGGGTTCATCCGGTAGGGGGCCTAGGGGGGTGATGGGTTAGGGGTTATCCGTGCCGTGCCCGGTCCGTAGCGTCGAAGCCCGGCATGGATCCGGAGGGAACCACCCAATGCTTCTTCTCGAGCACCGCCGCACCCCGCGAATCGGGCACCGCCGCACCCCGCGAACAGCGACGAAAGCGACGACAGCGACGACAGCGATGGCACCGGCGACGGCGGCGGTGGCCGCGCTGGCCGGGAGATCCGGATGACCGAGCGGCCGGTCCGGACATCCGGCGGGCGGCCCATCGGGATCCTCGGCACCGGCTCGTATCTGCCCGCCGAGACCGTGTCCAACGAGGTGGTGGCCGAGCGCGCGGGGGTGACCCCGGAGTGGATCTCGGCGAAGACCGGGATCCACCGCCGCCGTTACGCCGCCGACCACGAGGCCACCTCCGATCTGGCCGTGGAGGCCGCCCGCGCCGCCCTCGCGGACGCCGGGATCAGCGCCGACCAGCTCGGCTGGATCGTGGTGGCCACCTCCACCCCCGATCACCCCCAGCCCGCCACCGCCTGTCTGGTGCAGCACCGGATCGGCGCGACCGGCGCCGCCGCCTTCGACCTCAACGCGGTCTGCAGCGGCTTCGTCTTCGCCCTGGTGACGGCGGCCGGGCTGCTGTCCGCCGGGTCCGGCGCCCCCGCCCCGTACGCCCTGGTGATCGGGGCCGATGTCTACTCCCGCATCATCGACCGCACCGACCGGCGCACCGCCGTGCTCTTCGGTGACGGGGCCGGGGCGGTGGTGCTCGGGCCCGTCCGCCCCGGCTACGGCCTCGGCGGATCGCTGCTCACCAGCGACGGCGCGCTCCACGAGCTGATCGAGGTGACGGCGGGCGGCAGCCGTGCCCCGGCGTCGGAGAAGACCCTCGCCGACGGGGGCCACTTCTTCCGGATGCGGGGCCGCGCGGTCAGCGAATACGTCCTGGCCGAGCTGCCGCGCGCGATACGGCGCCTGCTGGCCGCGCACCGCACGGACCCCGCGAGCGTGGACCACTTCATTCCCCACCAGGCCAACGGCGTGCTGCTGGCCAAGGCGCTTGGCGACCTCGGACTGCCGCGGGCGCGCACTCATCTGACGGTGGCCGAGCACGGCAACACCAGCGCCGCCTCCATCCCGCTGGCGCTCGACGACGCCCGGCGGCAGGGCGTGTTCGGCGACGGGGAGTTGCTGCTGCTGGCCGGTTTCGGCGGCGGGATGTCGCTCGGCGCCGCGCTGCTCACATGGCAGGACGGCCACCGCGGTCCGTGACCAACCCAAGGTCCCAGCCAGCGAAAGGACTCATCGGCATGGCACAGCGCTTCCCCACCGTCGCGGTGTTCGGGCTCGGCACCACCGGCCGCCACCTCGTGGACGCCCTGGTCCGCGGTGGCCGGCGGGTGATCGCCGTGGAGCGGGACGAACCGGCCCTGCGGCGCGGCCGGGCGGAGGTGGCCGCGCCGGAATCCGCCGTCGAGTTCACCGCCGACCCGGCGGCCGCCGCCCGGGCCGATCTGGTGGTCGAGGCGGTCCCCGAACGGCTGGAGACCAAGCGCCGGCTGCTCGCCCGCGCCCACGCCGACTGCCCGCCGGAGACGGTGTTCGCCACGACGACCACCGGGCTCCCGGTGACCGAGATCGCCGTGGGCGCCGGGCGGACCGACCGCACCGTGGGGCTGCACCTCTTCCCGCTGGGCCCCGACCGCGAGCAGCCGGCGGTGGAGGTGGTGGGCACCCCGCTCACCGCGGACGTGGTCCTGGCCGACGTCCGCGAGCTGGTCCGCGACCTGGGCCGGACACCGGTGCGGGTGGCCGACCGGCCTGGCTTCGTCGGGGGCGCGCTCACCATGGCGTACCTCAACAACGCGGTGTCCATGTACGAGCGGCGCTACGCCTCGCGCGACAGCATCGACACCGCCATGACCCTGGGCTGCGGACTGCCGATGGGGCCACTGGCCCAGCTGGACGCCATGGGTCTGGACACCGCGCGGGACTCCCTGGAGGCGCTGTACGAGCGCACCGGCGACCCGCGGTACGCGCCCGCGCCCACCCTGGCCCATATGGTGACCGCCGGTCTGCTCGGGGTGAAGGCGGGCCGCGGCTTCTACGAGTACGGGGCGGGCGGCGCGGCGCGGGGCGGGGCGACGGACGGCCTGGGCGAGCCCGTACCGGCCCGCGCGGTGCGGCGGATCGGGGTGGTGGGCTCGGGCACGATGGCCGTCGGCATCGCGGAGGTGTGCGCGCGCTCCGGCTATCCGACGGTGCTGGTGGCCCGGAGCGAGACGCGCGCGAAGGAGGCCACCGCCGCCGTGGAGCGCTCGCTGGAGCGCGGGGTGCGGCGCGGCAAGCTGGCGCCCGAGCTGCTCACCGAGGCGATGGACCGGCTGACCGGGGGCCGTGAACTCCAGGCGCTCGGCGCCTGCGACCTGGTGGTCGAGGCCGTGGCGGAGGACATCGACGTCAAGCGGGCCGTCTTCGCCGATCTGGACCGGGTGTGCGCACCCGGCGCGGTGCTCGCCACCTCCACCTCCAGCCTGCCCGTCATCGAGTGCGCGATGGCGACGCGGCGGCCCGAGGACGTCATCGGGATGCACTTCTTCAACCCCGCCCCGGTGATGCGGCTGGTCGAGGTGGTGCACACCGTGCTGACCTCCAAGGAGGCGCTCGGCACGGCACACGCGGTGGCTGCGGCACTCGGCAAGCGCGCGGTGGACTGCCCGGACCGGGCCGGCTTCATCGTCAACGCGCTGCTCTTCCCCTATCTGAACAGCGCGGTGGCGATGCTCGAGGAGGGCTGGGCCACCGCCGATGACATCGACACGGTGATGGCGGCAGGGCAGGGCTATCCGATGGGTCCGCTGCGGCTGCTGGATGTGATCGGCCTGGATGTCTCGCTCGCCATCCAGCGCACCCTGCACGGCACCTTCCGGGATCCGGCCCTGACCCCGGCCCGCCATCTTCGGCGGCTGGTCGAGGCGGGTCACCTGGGCCGCAAGGGCGGCAGGGGGCTGCACCTCCACGAGCGATGACAATCGGTGTGCCAGATGCCATTGGAATAGTCCAGCGGCGGGTGGGTGGCCTGAGAATTCATCGACGCGGGAATAGGTATGTCAGCTCGCTGTCCGCTTTATGGCATGAGAATTCCTGGTGAATCGCTTGCGGTTACCGACGGCAACGGACATAAGAATCGCATTAGCGATCAAAACGGGCAAATAAATGTTCGAAACGGATCCCGGTGCGCCCCTATCGGTGACCACTTGGTGTCGCGGGCAAGGATGTCGTGGATTACCCCGGGTGCCGCTAGGGGGTCTCGTGTATGCTGGCCCTTCCGAACAAATGCGCACGTGAACGGGGGTGGCGCAGGTTGTCAGGGTGTCGGTGCACTTCGGCTTCGCGGTGTTGCCCCATGTAAGGGGTGCCCCGCTCGTATCGCTTTTGTCGATCGTCGGGCAGTCCGCTCAGAATTGGTAATTCGTTAACGATGATTTTACGTGCGGCGATGGTGGCGTGACCGGCGGGCGGATAGCTTGCTGGGAGGCGTTCGGACTGCCGTGAGCAGTGCTTCGCGTCGCATTCGGGGGTGCGAGCAATGGTGTTTTCATCGGCCAGAGCCAGACAATTCGACGCGCAATTCGGGAGACTTCGGCAGGCATTTTCCAGATGTCTGTCCGGGGAGGCGGGCATCGTGCTCGTCGAGGGCGCGGTCGGTTGTGGCAAGACCCATACGCTCGAAGCCGTCACGGCCCATGCGGCGAAGGCCGGAGCCCTCGTCCTCAAGGCATACGGAACCTCGGCCGACCGGGCTCCGCTCGGCACACTGCGCCAGCTCCTGGACTCGCCCCGGCTGCCCAGGGCGACCGCCGACCAACTGCGCCGGGCACTCGACCACGGCGCCCTCGACGCCGCACCGCCCCGGGAAACCCCTGGTGGCGAGGTCGTCGGCGCGAACCCCACCCATGTCCAGGGAGCCCGGGAGTTCCGTGTCGCACTCCATGAACTCGCCTCCCGTGAACCGGTGGTGATCTGCGTCGACGAACTCCAGCTCGTCGACGCGGCGTCACTTCAGTACCTGCTGTACCTGGCGACGCGTTCGCGCTCCGCCAAACTCCTCATGGTGTTCGCCCAGGCGACGGACAGCGAACAGAAAGACGCCGTCTTCAATACCGAACTGCTGCGCCAGCCCAATTTCCAGCGGCTGCGGCTGGAGCGGCTGTCCTGGGAGGAGACGGCGCATCTGCTCACCACTCGTCTGGGACTTCCGGATTCCACCGATGTGGCTTACACGTGGTACGAGGTGAGCGGCGGTAATCCGTTGTTGCTACGCGCGGTGATTGACGATTACCGCACCGCCGGGGCGCCTCCACGGCGCAGCCGCGCAGTGGAACCCGTCGTGGGCGACATGTTCGTCCAGGCCGTACTCACCTGTGTCTACCGCAGCGGGCGCACCGTCTCCCGGCTGGCCGAGGGCATCGCGGTGCTCGGGGCGTCCGCCTCCCTCGAACTCCTCGGCCGGCTGCTGCGCATCGGCCCCGCCGGAACCCACCGCGGAGTCGCCGCGCTGGACGCGGCGGGCCTCGTCGCCGGTCTCGCCTTCCGCCACCCGTACGTCGAGGCCGCGGTGCTGGAGGACATGGACCCCGAGGTGCGGCTGGACATGAACCGCCGCGCCGCCGTCCTGCTGCACCAGGGCGGCGGGGGGACCCTCGCCGTGGCCCGCCATCTGCTCGCCGCCCAGGCCGCCGACGAGCCCTGGGCGGTGCCGCTGCTGCGGGACGCCGCGCAGCAGGCGCTCGCCGAGGACGACGCCAAGCTGGCGGTGGCCTGCCTTGAGCTGGCGTACGCGGCCTGCGCGGACGAGGAGCTGCGGGCCGGGATCAGGATCGGCACCGCCGGGATCATGTGGCGGCTCAACCCCTCGGCGTCCGAGCGGATGCTGGAGGAGCCGCTGGCCGCGCTGTTCGCCGACCGGCTGCCCGCCTCCCACATCGGGCGGCTGATCGAGCTGCTGCTCGCCCACGGCCGGATCGAGGAGGCGCGCGGCGCCATCGGCCGGCTCAACGCCGTCATGAGCAACGCGGGGCCCACCTCGATGTCCCAGTTCCGGCTGACCGCCCGCTGGGCCCAGGAGTCCGGTGCGCAGGACCGGACCCCGGGGGCCGCGGCGCGGCAGGGCGAGGACGGCGGCGCCTCCCGTACGCAGCTCAGATCCCGCAGACCCTCCTCGCTCTCGACCATCACCGCGGCGTTCAGCGGCTTCTTCGGGCGCGGGGGGAGCGAGGAGTCGCCGGTCGCCGCGGCCGAGAAGGTGCTCGACGTCTCGCCGCTCACCGACGCCACCTTCGAGCCCATCGTCAACTCGGTGAACGCGCTGGTGTACGCGGGCCGCCCGGACAAGGCGGCGCCGTGGTGTGACGCGCTGATGGACGAGGCCGAGCGGCGCCGGGCACCGGGCTGGCGGGCCATCTTCGCCTCGATCCGCGCCGAAATCGCCCTGCGGCAGGGCAATCTCGTGGAGTCGGCGGCCTACGCGACCACCGCCCTGGAGATCGTGCCAGGGCGCGACGGAAGCGTCTTCATCGGCGGCCCCCTGGCCAGCCAGATCCTGGCGTACACGGAGATGGGCAAGCACGACGCGGCGGCGCGGCATCTGAGCCGCCCGGTCCCCGAGGCGCTGTTCAAGAGCATCTACGGACTGGGCTACACCCGCGCCCGCGGCCGCTACTACCTGGCCACCAACCGCATCAACGCCGCGCTCGGCGAATTCCTCATGGCCGGCCGGCTCGCCCAGCTGTGGGAGCTCGACCAGCCGGCGCTGCTGCCCTGGCGGTCGGATGCCGCCGAGGCATGGCTGGAGCTCGGCGACCGGGAGAAGGCCGCCAACCTGATCTCCGAGCAGCTGGCCAGGAACGGCGCCGGGGACTCCCGGGTCCGCGGCGTCTCCCTGCGGTTACTCGCCGCGGCGGGCGACATCGAGAACCGGTCCCGGCTGCTCGGCCAGGCCGTCGAGGAGCTGCAGTGCTCCGGCGACCGCCTGGAGCTGGCCCGGGCGCTGGACGATCTGGGTCGTACGCTGCGCGGATCCGGGGAGCTGGGGCGGGCCGACGCCATCATGGGCCGGGCCTGGCGGATGGCCAAGGAGTGCGGCGCCGAGGAACTGTGCGCCCGGATCCGCCTCGACTCCGGTCTGGAGGCCCGCGAACCACGGCCGGTGGTACGGCCGGTGGCCGGACCGCTCGGCCCGAAACGGGCGGTGCCGCCGTCCCTGGGCACCAAGCTCAGCGAATCCGAGGCCCGGGTCGCCGCCCTGGCGGTGGACGGTTATACGAACCGGGAAATAGCCGCCAGCCTGTTCATCACCATCAGCACGGTGGAACAGCATTTGACGCGGGTGTACCGCAAGCTGAATATCAGGAGCCGGCAGCAGCTGCCGACCGCGCTCCGGGCCCAGGTGGACGAAATCGCCTGAGCGATGACGGGGGCGAGGTCCCGAGGAAGGGGTGGCCGCATGCGGCCACCCCTGTTGTATGCCCACCCCTGATTACCCCCCTATCGCCGCGGCAGGCCTGGAGTACGGGCTGACCGCGTTGATAGCTTCTGGCCGCATGAAGGGCATAGTCCTCGCCGGAGGAAGCGGTACCCGACTGCATCCTTTGACACATGCGGTGTCGAAGCAGATCCTTCCCGTCTACAACAAACCGATGATCTATTACCCGCTGTCGGTGCTCATGCTCGGCGGCGTCAGGGAAATCCAGATCATCTCGACCCCGCTCCACGTGGAGCTGTTCCGCGCGCTTCTCGGCGACGGCGGCCGGCTGGGTCTTTCGATCGAGTACGCCGAACAGCCCGAGGCCAACGGAATCGCCGAGGCATTCATCATCGGAGCCGAGTTCATCGGCGATGACCAGGTGGCGCTGGTCCTCGGCGACAATATCTTCCACGGGCCCGGGTTTTCGAAGATGCTGCACCATGAGGCAAGCCAGGTCGACGGCTGTGTGCTCTTCGGCTACGGAGTCAAGGACCCCGAGCGCTACGGCGTCGGGGAAATGGATGAGGAGGGCAGGCTGATCTCCCTCGAGGAGAAGCCGGCCGCCCCCAAATCCAATCTGGCCGTCACCGGTCTGTATCTCTACGACAACGACGTCGTGGACATCGCCAAGAACGTACGGCCCTCCGCGCGCGGCGAACTGGAGATCACCGACGTCAACCGCGTCTATCTGGAACGCGGAAAGGCCAGACTGGTGGGGCTCGGCCGCGGATTCGCCTGGCTGGACACCGGAACCCATGACTCGCTGCTCCAGGCGGGCCAGTATGTGCAGCTTCTGGAGCAGCGCCAGGGCGTGCGGATCGCCTGTCTCGAGGAGATAGCCTTCCGCATGGGGTTCATCGACGCCGCCGCCTGCTATGAGCTCGGTGTGGAGCTGAGCAAGACGGACTACGGACAATATCTGATGGATATCGCGGCCAATAACCGCTGAAGGGTTGTCTCCAGTGCGCATAGTTGTGACCGGCGGCGCGGGTTTCATCGGCTCCCACTTCGTCCGGCAGACCTTGACAGGGGCGTACCCGGCCTGGGGGGACGCCCAGGTCGTGGTGGTCGACAAGCTCACCTACGCGGGCAACGAGGCCAACCTGGCCGAGGTCGCCGACAGTCCCCGGCTGCGCTTCGTCCGCGGTGACATCTGCGACGGCGAACTCGTCGGCGAGCTGTTGCGCGACACCGATCTGGTGGTCCACTTCGCCGCCGAATCGCATGTCGACCGCTCGATATCCGGCGCCGAGGAATTCGTGCGCACCAATGTCCTGGGCACCCACACCCTCCTCAACGCGGCCGCGAACGCGGAGGTCGGAAAGTTCGTCCACATCTCCACGGACGAGGTCTACGGCTCCATTGAAAGCGGCTCCTGGAGCGAGGAGGAACCACTCGAACCCAACTCGCCGTATTCCGCCTCCAAGGCGTCCTCCGATCTGCTGGCCCGGGCCTTCCACCGCACCCATGGGCTGCCCGTCTGTGTGACCCGCTGCTCCAACAACTATGGCCCTTACCAGCACCCCGAGAAGGTCATTCCGCTCTTCGTCACCCACCTCATGGACGGCAGACCGGTGCCGCTCTACGGCGACGGCGGGAATGTCCGGGACTGGCTGCACGTGGACGACCACTGCCGCGGTATCGCGCTGGTCGCCGAGAACGGTCGCCCGGGAGAGGTCTACAACATCGGCGGCGGCACCGAACTGACCAACCTGGAACTCACGGAACGGCTGCTCGAACTGCTCGGTGCCGACCACTCCCTGATCGAGCGGGTGCCCGACCGCAAGGGCCATGACCGCCGTTACTCGGTGGACATCACGAAAATCTCCGCGGAACTCGGCTACCGCCCCGAGACGTCGTTCGGACACGGCCTCGCGGAAACCGCCAAGTGGTACATGACACACCGCGGTTGGTGGGAACCGCTCAAGAAGAGGTGACCACCCCTACCCCCAGGTTAGGGGTGGCTGCGGTTAGGGGTGGTTGAGTCGACTCCCGCCCCATACCGTCGACTTCCGGATCATGGTCAGTCCAGTCGCGTCGTAATCTCAACTGAGAGAAGAGTCTGAGGTCGTGATGTCGGAGAACTCCCTGGTGCGTGACGGGCACATCGCGGTCGTCGGTATGGCATGTCGCGTGCCGGGCGCATCGACTCCGGATGAGTTCCGGCAGTTGCTGCGCAATGGAGAGAGCGCCATCACGGAGATCCCGGCGGACCGGTATGCCGATGAGCTCCGGGACGCCGGTATTCGATTCGGCGGATTCGTCGAAACGGCAGCCGAGTTCGATCCGGAGTTCTTCGGGATTTCACCCCGAGAGGCACGGGCGATGGACCCCCAGCAGCGACTCGCGCTGGAACTGTGCTGGGAGGCCCTGGAGAACGCCGGACTCGTCCCCGCACACCTCGAGGGCAGCCGCACCGGCGTCTTCATCGGCGCCATCGCCGACGACTACGCGGCACTGGTCCACCGCGGCGAACCGGCCGCCATCACCCAGCACACCCTCACCGGCCTGAACCGCGGCATCATCGCCAACCGGGTCTCCTACGCCCTCGGGCTGCGCGGCCCGAGCGTGGCCGTGGACACCGGGCAGTCCTCCTCCCTGGCCGCCGTGCACCTGGCCTGCGAGAGCCTGCGGCGCGGCGAGACCGAGACCGCCGTCGCGGGCGGCGTCCAGCTCAACCTCGCCCCCGACGGCTTCATCGCCGCCTCCCGGTTCGGCGCCCTCTCCCCGGACGGCCGCTCCTTCACCTTCGACGCCCGCGCCAACGGCTATGTGCGCGGCGAGGGCGGCGGCCTCGTCGTGCTCAAGCGGCTCCCGGACGCGCTGCGCGACGGCGATCCCGTGCTGTGCGTGATCCGCGGCTCCGAGGCCAACAACGACGGCGGCGGCGACAGCCTCACCACCCCCGCGGCCCACGGGCAGGAGGCCATGCTGCGCGCCGCCTACGAGCGCGCCGGGGTCGACCCCGCCCGGGTCCAGTACGTCGAACTCCACGGCACCGGCACCAAGGTCGGCGACCCGGTCGAGGCCGCGGCGCTGGGCGCGGTCCTCGGCGCCGGCCGGGCGGACGGCGCGCCCCTGCGAGTCGGCTCCGCCAAGACGAACGTGGGCCACCTCGAAGGCGCGGCCGGTGTCACCGGCCTCATCAAGACGGTGCTCTCGCTCGCCCACCGAGAGCTGTTCCCGAGCCTCAACCACGAGACGCCGAACCCCGCGATCCCCCTGGACACCCTGGGCCTGGCGGTCCAGACCGCCCTCGACGCATGGGCCCCGGGGAGGGATGCCCCACGGCTCGCGGGCGTCAGCTCGTTCGGTATGGGCGGCACCAATGTGCACATGGTGCTTCAGGAGGCACCCGCCGACGCCCCGGCCGCGGAGCGCCCGACGGCCCTCGACACGGTGCCGTGGGTGCTCTCGGCCCGCGGCGAGGCGGCGCTGCGGGCCCAGGCGCGGCGGCTGCGGTCGTATGTGGCGGCGCGGCCGGAGCTGGAGCCGGTGGACGTGGGCTACTCGCTGGCGCTGACCCGGTCCGCCTTCGGCCACCGGGCGGCGGTCGTCGGCCGCGACCGTGAGGAGCTGCTGAACGGTCTTGAGCGACTCGCCGCGGGCCTGGTCCCGGGCGCGGTGGCGGGCAGTGGCGGTACGGCGTTCCTGTTCACCGGTCAGGGCGCTCAACGCCTCGGCATGGGGCGGGAGTTGTACGCCGCGTTCCCGGTGTTCGCGGCGGCGTTCGACGCGGTGTGCGCGGAGCTGGACCGTCATCTGGACGGCTCGGTGCGGGAGGTGGTCTTCGGCGCGGACGCCGAGGCGCTGGACCGGACGGTGTTCACCCAGACCGGGCTGTTCGCCCTGGAGGTGGCGCTGTTCCGGCTGGTGGAGTCCTTCGGTATCGCGCCGGACTTCCTGGTCGGGCATTCGGTGGGGGAGCTGGCGGCCGCCCATGTGGCGGGGGGGTTCTCGCTGGAGGACGCCTGTGCGCTGGTGGCGGCCCGGGGCCGGCTGATGCAGGCCCTGCCCGGCGGCGGTGCGATGGTCTCCCTCCAGGCCCCGGAGGCCGAGGTGCTGCCGCATCTGGCCGGTGACGAGGACCGGGTGAGCGTGGCCGCGGTCAACGGCCCGTCGGCGACCGTCATCTCCGGTGAGGAGGCGGCGGTGCTCGCGGTGGCGGACGCGGTGGCGGTGAAGAGCAAGCGGCTGAGCGTCTCGCATGCCTTTCACTCGCCCTTGATAGAGGGAATGCTGGCCGAGTTCGCCGAGGTGGCGGGCCGGATCGGCTACTCCGCACCGCGTCTGGCGATCGTCTCCAACGTCACGGGCGAGTTGGCGGGCGAGGAGGTGTGCGCGCCGGAGTACTGGGTGCGCCATGTGCGTCAGGCGGTGCGCTTCGGGGACGGCATACGGTTCCTCGAGGCCCAGGGCGTCACCCGCTTTGTGGAGCTCGGACCCGCCGGTGTGCTCTCCGCCATGGGCCGCGAGTGCGTCTCCGGTCCGGCCGCGTTCATCCCCCTCCTGCGCAAGGACCGCGACGAGGCCGAGGCGCTGCTCTCCGGTGTCGCCCAGGTACACGCTCACGGTGGCGAGGTCGACTGGGAGGCGGTGTTCGCCGGGCGCGGTGCGCATCGGGTGGCGCTGCCCACGTACGCCTTCCAGCGGCAGCGCTACTGGCTGGACACCGACCTCCCCGGCACCGAGGACGCCACCACCGGTGAACCCCTCTCGTGGCGCGAGGAGTTCGCCGCCCTGGCGGATGGCGCCGAGCGCGAGCGCGTGGCGCTGGAGCTGGTCGTTACGCACACCGCCTGGGTGCTGGGCTCCCCGGGACCCGACGCCGTCGACCCCGAGAAGATCTTCAAGGACCTCGGCTTCGACTCGCTGATGTCCGTCGAGCTGTGCAACCTCCTCAGCACCGCCACCGGAACCCGGCTCGCCGGGACCGTCCTCTTCGACCACCCCACCCCGCTGGCCCTCTCCCACCATCTCCAGGACGTGGTGGTGGGCTCCCCGGCGTCCGCGCCCCCGCGCCCGGCCGCCACCCGGACCGTCGCCACCGACCACGACGACCCGATCGCCATCGTGGCGATGAGCTGCCGCCTCCCCGGCGGGGTGCGCACCCCCGAGCAGCTGTGGCAGCTGGTCAGCGAGGGCCGGGACGCCATCGCGGGCTTCCCCGCCAATCGGGGCTGGGACCTGGAGGGGCTCTACGACCCGGACCCGGCCCGCCACGGCACCAGCTATGTGCGCGAGGGCGGATTCCTCTACGAGGCCGACCAGTTCGACCCGGCCTTCTTCGGCATCAGCCCCCGCGAGGCCCAGGCGATGGACCCCCAGCAGCGGCTGCTGATGGAGACCGCGTGGGAGGCGTTCGAGCGCGCCGGGATCGACCCCACCACGCTCAAGGGCAGCGACGCCGGGGTCTTCGTCGGCGCCATGCCGCAGGACTACGGGCCGCGGATGGACGAGGCGTCGGAAGGGTTCGAGGGCTATCTGCTGACCGGCGGCACCACCAGCGTCGCCTCCGGCCGGATCGCCTACACCTGGGGTCTCCAGGGCCCGGCGGTCACCGTCGACACGGCCTGCTCGTCCTCCCTGGTGGCCCTGCACATGGCCGTACGGTCGCTGCGCCAGGGCGAGTGCTCGCTGGCGCTGGCCGGCGGCGCCACCGTGATGTCCAGCCCCGGGATCTTCGTGGAGCTGAGCCGCCAGAAGGCGCTCTCGCCCGACGGCCGCTGCAAGGCGTTCTCTTCCGACGCCGACGGCACCGGCTGGGGCGAGGGCGTGGGCATGGTGCTGCTGGAGCGGCTGTCGGACGCGCGGGCGTACGGCCACCGGGTGCTGGCCCTGGTCCGTGGCTCCGCCACCAACCAGGACGGCGCGAGCAACGGCCTCACCGCCCCGAGCGGCCCGGCGCAAGCGCGGGTCATCCGGCAGGCGCTGGCCGACGCCGGGCTGACCGCGGCCGATGTGGACGCGGTCGAGGCCCACGGCACCGGCACCTCGCTCGGCGACCCGATCGAGGCCGGGGCGCTGCTGGCCACGTACGGCCAGGGCCGCGCCGAGGACCGGCCGCTGTGGCTGGGCTCGCTGAAGTCCAACGTCGGCCACCCCCAGGCGGCCGCGGGCGTGGCCGGTGTCATCAAGATGGTGATGGCGCTGCGCCACGGCGTCCTGCCCCGGACCCTGCACGTACACGAGCCCTCGCCGCATGTGGACTGGTCGTCCGGGGCCGTGGAGTTGCTGACCGAGGCCCGGCCGTGGCCGGAGCCGGAGACCGGGCGGCCGCGCCGCGCGGGCGTGTCGTCCTTCGGTATCAGCGGCACCAACGCACACGCCATCCTGGAGCAGGCCCCGGCCGAACCGGCCGCCGGCCACGACGAGCCGCGCCCGGCGGCCCCGGGGCTGCCCGTGCTGCCCTGGGTGCTGTCCGGGCGCACCGAACAGGCCCTGCGCACCCGGGCCGAGCAGCTGCGGGACCACCTGGCCGACCACCCCGGCACCGACCTCGCCGCACTCGGCCACGCCCTTGCCACCACCCGCACGGCCTTCGGCCACCGGGCGGTGATTCTCGGCCGGGACCGGGACCGGCTCCTGGACGGCCTCGGCGCGCTCGCGCAGGGCACCCCGGCGCCCCACGTGGTCCAGGGCACGGCGGGCGGCCGGCGGAAGACCGTGTTCGTCTTCCCCGGGCAGGGCTCGCAGTGGATCGGGATGGCGCTCCCGCTGTGGGACGCCTCGCCGGTCTTCGCGGAGCGGCTGGAGGAGTGCGCCGACGCCCTGGAGCCGTTCCTGGACTGGTCGTTGCGCGATGTGCTGCGCGGTGTGCCGGGCGCGCCGTCGCTGTCCCGCATCGATGTGGTGCAGCCCGCGCTGTTCGCGGTGATGGTGTCGCTGGCGGCGCTGTGGCGCGGTCACGGCGTCGAACCGGCCGCGGTGGTCGGCCATTCGCAGGGCGAGATCGCCGCCGCGTACGTGGCCGGAGGGCTCTCACTGGAGGACGCCGCCAAGGTGGTGGCCCGGCGCAGCCAGGCGTGGGCCGAGCTGAGCGGCAAGGGCGGCATGCTCTCGGTGCTCGCGTCGGCCGGAACGGTCGCCGAACGGCTGCGGCCGTGGAGCGAACGGCTCGGCATCGCCGCCGTCAACAGCCCCGGCACCGTGACCGTCTCCGGCGACCCGGAGGCCCTGGACGCCTTCATGGCCGAGCTCGCCGCCGACGGGGTGAAGTCCCGCCGGGTGCCGGGCGTGGACACCGCTGGGCACTCCCCGCAGGTCGACGGGTTGCGCGAGCGGCTGCTGCGCGAGGTGGCGGGGGTACGGCCGCGCCCCTCGCGGATCGCGTACTACTCCACGGTGACCGGCGGGCCGCTGGACACCGCCGAGCTCGACACCGACTACTGGTACCGGAACATGCGCGAGCCGGTGGACTTCGAGCGGGCCACCCGGGCGCTGCTGGCCGACGGCCACACGGCGTTCATCGAGTGCGCCCCGCACCCCATGCTCGCCATGTCGCTCCAGCAGACCGTCGAGGACGCGGGCGGGAACGCCGCCGTCGTCGGCACGCTGCGCCGGGACGAGGGCGATCCGGAGCGCTTCGCGGGCTCGTTCGCCGAGGCGTATGTGCAGGGTGTCGAGCCGTCGTGGGACGCCGTGTTCGAGGGCGCGCCGGGGCGGGGCGGGGTTGCCGAGGAGCTGCCGACGTATCCGTTCCAGCGGCAGCGGTACTGGCTGGACAAGCCGGTCGCGGCCGGCGATGTGGCGGCGGCCGGACTCGACGCGGCCGGGCATCCGCTGCTCGGCGCGGCGGTCCCGCTGGCGGGCGCCGACGACCACCTGTTCACCGGCCGGATCTGCGCACAGGACCACCCCTGGCTGACCGAGCGCACCGGCCCGGACGCGGCCGTGCTCCCCGGCAGCGCCCTCGCCGAACTGGCGATCCGCGCGGGCGACCAGGTCGGCTGCGGCCGGATCGGGCAACTGTCCCTGGACGCGCCGCTGGTGCTGCCCGAGAAGGGCGCCGCGGTGATCCAGGTGCGCGTCGGCGCCCCGGACGGCGGGGGCTCGCGCGCCCTCAGCGTCCACGCGCGCGCCGAGGGCGCGGACTCCGACGAGCCGTGGACGCGGTATGCCACGGCGGTCCTGGGCACGGGTGCTCCGGCCGACGGCATCGGCCTCACCGCGTGGCCTCCGGCCGACGCCGTCCCGGTGGAGGTGGCGGGAGGCGCCGTCGCCGCCTGGCGGCTCGGTGCGGACCTCTACGTCGAGGTGGGGCTGACCGAGGCCGAGGAGGCCGACGCCGGGCGCTACGGATTGCACCCGGTGCTGCTGGAGTCGGCGCTCGACGCGGTGGAGGCCCCGGGCGACGGCGGCGGGTCCCGGCTGGCCGCCGCATGGAGCGGTGTCGCCCTGCACGCCACGGGCGCCACCGCGTTGCGGGTGCGGCTGACGCCGACGGGTCCCGATACGTACGCGGTCGTCGCGGCCGACCCGAGCGGCGCCCCGGTGGCCTCGGTGGACCGGCTCGTACTGCGCGCGGTGGACACGCCCGAACCCATCGGCGGCCGCTCCGCACTCCACCCGTCGCTGTTCCGCCTGGAGTGGCCCGCGGTGTCCGCCACGGACACCACCGAGACCGGGACTCCGGCGAGCTGGGCGGTGCTCGGCCCCGACCCGCTCGGGCTCTCCGCGGCCGTGGACGCGGTGCCCTACGACGAGACGGCGGACGCGCCGGACGCGGTGCTGGTGCCGTGCGTCGCCGAGGGCGACGGCGACGTGGCGGAGGCGGCCCACGCGGCCACCCACCGAGCGCTGGCGCTGATCCAGCGCTGGATCTCCGATGACCGCCTGGGCTCCTCCCGGCTGGTGTTCCTCACCCGCGGCGCGGTCGCGGCCGCCCCCGGCGAAGAGGTCCCGGACGTGGCCCACGGCGCCGTATGGGGCCTGGTGCGCTCGGCCCAGTCCGAACACCCCGGCCGCTTCGTCCTCGTCGACCTCGACGCCGAGCCGGAGTCGGCCACCGCACTCCCGACCGCGGTGGCTTCCGGCGAACCCCAGTGCGCGGTCCGCGAGGGCCGAGTGAGGGCGCCCCGGCTGGGGCGGGTGGCGAGGGGGACGGGGGTCGCCGAGGTCGCCACCAAGGCCGCCGAGGTCGCCGCCACCAAGCCCGCCGAGGCTGCCGCCACCGGGGTCACTGGGCCCGCCGCCACCCAGGTTGCTGACACTGCCGCCACCGGCGCTGTCGAGGCCACCGGCCCCGAGGCCATCGGGACTGGCGAGATTGCCGACCCTCGGTCGACCGGGGCTGCTGCCACCAACGGGGCCGGTGCCACCGGCACTGCGGCTGCCGCCATCGGGGTCACCGAGCCCGCCGATGCCGCCGCCACCCGGCCTACCGGGGCCGCCGCTACGGGGGTTGCTGACGCCGCCGCCACCGGGGCTACCGGGGTTGCCGAGGTCGCCGACCCCCGGGCCACCGGGCTCGCCGACAGCCACCGACCGCTGAATCCCGAAGGCACCGTCCTCATCACCGGTGCCACCGGGACGCTCGGCGGGCTCGTCGCCCGCCATCTGGTCGGCGAGCACGGCGTACGGCATCTGCTGCTGGTCAGTCGGCGTGGGCCCGCGGCCGATGGCATGGACGAACTCCGCTCCGAACTGGCCGAGTTGGGAGCCACCGTCACCGTCGCCGCCTGCGATGCGGCCGACCGGAATGCGCTCGCCGGGCTTCTCGGCGCGATACCCGCCGGGCATCCTCTGACGGCCGTGATCCACGCGGCGGGTGTGCTCGACGACGGCGTCGTGGACGCGCTGAACCCCGAGCGGCTGGACCGGGTGCTGCGGCCCAAGGTGGACGCCGCGTGGAATCTGCACGAGCTGACCGCGGACCACGACCTGGCCGCCTTCGTCCTCTACTCCTCCGTCGTCGCCACCATCGGCAACGCCGGACAGGCCAACTACGCCGCCGCCAACGCCTTCCTGGACTCCCTCGCCCAGCACCGCAGGGCCCACGGCCTGGCCGCCCAGTCCCTCGCCTGGGGCCTGTGGGAGCAGCGCAGCGGCATGAGCGGGCATCTGGACGACGCCGATGTGCGGCGCATGGCGCGCTCCGGCATCCGCCGGCTGCCCAGCGCCGAGGGCATGGAACTCTTCGACGCCGCGCGGGCGGCGGGCGACGCCACGCTCGTGCCCGTCCGGCTCGACTTGGCCGAGCTGCGCAAGCGCGCCGCGAGCGCCGCCACCCCCGGCCAGGACGCCGTACCCGCCTATCTGCGCGGCCTGGTCAGGACGCCGGTCCGGCGCGTCGTACGGGCCGGTGGCGGAGGCGGAGGCGCGGCCGCGGAGAGCGACGAGAGCTCGTTCGGGCGGCGCCTGGCCGCCCTGCCGGCGGCCGACCGGGACCCGTTCCTGCTGGATCTGGTGCGGGAACACGCGGCGGGCGTGCTGGGGCTCGCCGCCCCGGACGACATCGAGGCCACCCGCGCCTTCCGGGAGGTCGGCTTCGACTCCCTGACCGCCGTGGAGTTGCGCAACCGGCTGGGCGCCGCCACCGGGCTGCGGCTGCCGACCACCCTCCTCTTCGACTACCCGACCCCCGCCGTGCTGGTGGACCACTTGCGGCGCGAGGCACTGGGCGAGCGGGAGGACGTGGCGGCCGTGGTGGCCGCCGTCCGCCCCGCCGACGACGATCCGATCGCCATCGTGGCCATGAGCTGCCGGCTGCCCGGCGGGGTCCGCGGCCCCGAGGACCTGTGGGAGCTGGTGGCGGACGGCCGCGATGTGATCTCCACCTTCCCGACCGACCGCGGCTGGAACGTCGAGGAGCTGTACGACCCCAACCCCGATACGCCGGGCAGGAGTTACGCCAAGGAAGGCGGCTTCCTCTACGACGCCTACGACTTCGACCCCGAGTTCTTCGGGATCTCCCCGCGCGAGGCGCTTGCCATGGACCCCCAGCAGCGGCTGCTGCTGGAGACCTCCTGGGAGGCGCTGGAGCGGGCCGGGATCGACCCGCACTCCACCAAGGGCAGCACGGCGGGCGTGTTCATCGGCTCCACCGGCCAGGACTACGCCTCGCGGCTGGGCGAGATCCCCGAGGACATGGAGGGGTATCTGCTGACCGGCAAGGCCGCCAGCGTGGTCTCCGGCCGCATCGCCTACTCCCTCGGCTGGGAGGGCCCGGCGCTCACCATCGACACCGCGTGCTCCTCCTCCCTGGTCGCCATCCACCAGGCGGCACAGGCGCTGCGCCAGGGCGAGTGCTCGATGGCGCTGGCGGGCGGCACGACGATGATGTCGACGCCGAGCCTGTTCATCGAGTTCAGCAGGCAGCGCGGGCTCGCCCCCGACGGCAGGTCGAAGGCGTTCTCCTCCGACACCGACGGCACCAGCTGGGGCGAGGGCGTCAGCATGGTGCTCCTGGAGCGGCTGTCCGACGCCCGGAAATACGGCCACGAGGTGCTGGCGCTGGTGCGTGGCTCCGCCGTCAACCAGGACGGCGCCAGCAACGGCCTCACCGCCCCCAACGGCCCCTCCCAGCAGCGGGTGATCCGTCAGGCGCTGGCGAACGCCGGGCTGTCGGCCGCCGATGTGGACGCCGTCGAGGCGCACGGCACCGGCACCACGCTCGGCGACCCGATCGAGGCCCAGGCCATCCTCGCCACCTACGGCCAGGGCCGGGAGGCCGAACGGCCGCTGTGGCTGGGCGCGTTGAAGTCCAACATCGGCCACACCCAGGGCGCGGCCGGTGGCGCCGGTGTCATCAAGATGGTCATGGCGCTGCGCCACGGCCTGCTGCCCAGGACGCTCCACGTCAAGGAGCCCACCCCGCACGTGGACTGGACGGCCGGGGCCGTCGAGCTGCTGACCGAGGCCAGGGAGTGGCCCGCGGGCGAGCGGGTGCGGCGCGCCGGGGTGTCCGCCTTCGGCATCAGCGGCACCAACGCCCACCTCATCCTGGAGGAGCCGCCCGCCGACCCGGCCATCGAACCTGAGCCCGAGTCGGAGCCGTCGGTGCGCACCGATGTGGTGCCGTGGATGGTGTCCGGCCGTACCGAGGGCGCGTTGCGCGCCCAGGCGGAGCGGCTGCGCTCGTATGTGGCGGCGCGGCCGGAGCTGGAGCCGGTGGATGTGGGCTACTCGCTGGCGCTGACCCGGTCCGCCTTCGGCCACCGCGCGGCGATCGTCGGCCGCGACCAGAGGGAGCTGCTGAGCGGGCTGGAACAACTGGCCACGGGCGTCACCCCGGGCACGGTGGCCGACGACGAGGGCAGGACGGCGTTCCTGTTCACCGGCCAGGGTGCCCAACGTCTGGGCATGGGGCGGGCGTTGTGCGCCGCGTTCCCGGTGTTCGCGGCGGCGTTCGACGCGGTGTGCGCGGAGCTGGACCGTCATCTGGGCGGCTCGGTGCGGGAGGTGGTCTTCGGTGCGGATACCGAGGCGCTGGACCGGACGGTGTTCACCCAGACCGGGCTGTTCGCCCTGGAGGTGGCGCTGTTCCGGCTGGTGGAGTCCTGGGGCCTGGCGCCGGACTTCCTGGTCGGGCATTCGGTGGGGGAGTTGGCGGCCGCCCATGTGGCGGGGGTGTTCTCGCTGGCGGACGCGGCCGCTCTCGTCGCGGCCCGAGGTCGGCTCATGCAGGCGCTGCCCGAGGGCGGTGCGATGGTGTCGCTGAAGGCGCCGGAGGCCGAGGTGCTGCCGCATCTGGCCGGTTACGAGGACCGGGTGAGCGTGGCGGCGGTCAACGGCCCGGTGGCGACCGTCATCTCCGGTGAGGAGGCGGCGGTGCTCGCGGTGGCGGACGCGGTGGGGGTCAAGAGCAAGCGGCTCGGCGTCTCGCACGCGTTCCACTCGCCGCTGATGGAGGGAATGCTGGATGCGTTCGCCGAGGTGGCGGCCGGGATCACCTACGCCACGCCGGGCATCGCGATCGTCTCGAACCTCACGGGCGAGCCGGTGGGCGAGGAGGTGTGCGCGCCGGAGTACTGGGTGCGCCATGTGCGTCAGGCGGTCCGCTTCGGGGACGGCATACGGTTCCTCGAGGCCCAGGGCGTCACCCGCTATGTGGAGCTCGGANCCGCTTCGGGGACGGCATACGGTTCCTCGAGGCCCAGGGCGTCACCCGCTATGTGGAGCTCGGACCCGCCGGTGTGCTCTCCGCCATGGGCCAGGAATGCGTCTCGGGTCCCGCCGCGTTCATCCCCCTCCTGCGCAAGGACCGTGACGAGGCCGAGGCGCTGCTCTCCGGTGTCGCCCAGGTACACGCTCACGGTGGCGAGGTCGACTGGGAGGCGGTGTTCGCCGGGCGCGGTGCGCATCGGGTGGAGCTGCCCACGTACGCCTTCCAGCGGCAGCGCTACTGGTTCGACCCCGCCACGCCGGGAACGCCGACCGCCGCCGCCACGGACGCGTCCTCCGTGGAGGCCCGCTTCTGGGAGGCGGTCGAGCGCGAGGACCTGGAGGCGCTGACCGCCACCCTGGAGATCGACCAGCAGGCGCGGCTCGGCGAACTGCTGCCCGCGCTCTCCTCCTGGCGCCGGGGCCAGAGCGACCGCGCCACCGTGGACTCCTGGCGCTACCGGATCACCTGGTCCCCGGTGGCCGTCGAGGAGCGTACGGCGCCGCTGCCCGGCACCTGGTGGGTGGCCCTGCCCGAAGGCCGGGCGGACGGCGCGCTGGTCGCCGCCGTGGCGGCCGCCCTCGACCGGCGCGGGGCGCGCGTCGTACCCCTCAGCGTGGCCACGGCCGACCGTGACGCGCTCGCCGAGCGGCTGCGCCACGAGGCGGACACCGGTGGCACACCGGCCGGTGTGCTCTCGCTGCTCGCCCTCGACGACGTCCCGCACCCCGAACACGCCGCGCTCACCACCGGTCTGGCCCTCAACGTCGGGCTGATCCAGGCGCTGGGCGACGCGGGGATCGCCGCCCCGCTGTGGCTCGCCACCACCGGCGCCGTGTCGGTGAGCGGATCCGATCCGCTCGGCAGCCCCGCACAGGCCGCCACCTGGGGCCTCGGCCGGGTGGTGGCCCTGGAGCACCCGCAGCGGTGGGGCGGTCTGATCGACCTCCCCGGGGACCTCGACCAGCGGATCGCGGACCGGCTGTGCGCCGCGCTCTCCGGCATCGCCGGCGGCAGCGGCCCGGAGGACCAACTCGCGCTCCGCGACGCCGGCGTGTTCGTCCGGCGGCTGGTCCGGGCGCCGCTGCGGACACCGGGCCGGGAGAGCTGGAAACCGCACGGCACCGTGCTGATCACCGGCGGCACCGGCGGGCTCGGCGCCCAGGTCGCCCGCTGGCTGGCCCGCTCCGGCGCCGAACACCTCGTGCTCACCAGCCGCCGTGGCACGGCCGCCCCCGGCGCCGCCGAACTCCGCGACGAGCTGGTCGCGCTGGGCGAGGGCGGTGTCCGGGTGACGGTGGCGGCGTGCGACGTCCGCGACCGCGACCAGGTGGCGGCGCTGCTGCGCCGGATCACCACCGGAGGCGACCCGGTGCACGCCGTCTTCCACGCCGCGGGCGTCGTGGAGTTCTCCCAGCTCGCCGACAGTACGGTGGCCGACTTCGCGGAGATGGCCGACGGCAAGGTCCTGGGCGCCGCCCATCTGGACGCGCTGCTGGACCGGGACCACCTCGAGGCGTTCGTGCTCTTCTCGTCCATCGCCGCCACCTGGGGGAGCGGCGGACAGAGCGCCTACGCGGCCGCCAACGCCTACCTGGACGCGCTCGCCGAGCACCGCGAGGCCCGCGGCCTCCCCGCCACCTCGGTGGCCTGGGGCCCCTGGGCCGACCACGGCATGATCGAGCACGGCGAGGTGGCGGATCACCTCAGCCGCCGTGGACTGCCCGCGATGGCACCGGAGTTGGCGGTGACCGCGCTGAGCGAGGCGCTGCACACCGGCGAGACCTCCCTCGTCCTCGCCGATGTGCGCTGGGACCGCTTCGTCCCCGGCTTCACCGCCGCGCGCCCCCGGCCGCTGATCGGCGAGCTGCCGGAGGTGCGCGACACCCTCGCCACCACGGCGGCCCCCGACGCCACCGGGCCGGACGACGCGGCGGACACCTTCCTGGCGAGCCTGGCGGACCTGACGGGCGAGGACCTGGACCGTGCCCTGCGGGACCTGGTGCACGCCCAGGCGGCGGCCGTACTCGGCCACTCCTCGTCCGACGCGGTCGCCGGCGGCCGCCCGTTCAAGGAGCTGGGCTTCGACTCGCTCACCGCCGTCGAACTGCGCAACCGGCTGGCCGCGGTCACCGGACTCGACCTGCCCGCCACCCTCGTCTTCGACTACCCGGCGCCCGCGCCACTGGCCGACTACCTCCGCGGCGAGCTGCCGTCGGCCCGCCCGGCGGACGCGCGCACCCTCTTCGACGACCTGGACCGGTGGGAGTCCGCGCTGCCGGAGCTGATGGCCGACGACGGGGTGCGGGAGCGGTTGACGGGGCGTCTGAACGACCTCATGGCGAAGTTGGGCGGCACACCCGGGGAACACACCGGCGGGCCGTCCCCCGACACCGACCTCCTCGCCGCTACCGCCGACGAGGTCTTCGACTTCATCGACAACGAATTCGGGGCTTCCTGATGGCGAACGAGAACGAAGAGAAACTCCTCACCTACCTCAAGCGGGTCTCCTCCGACCTCAAGCAGGCCCGTGACCGGCTGGAGCGGATCGAGGCCGACGAGCGGGAGCCGATCGCCATCGTCTCGATGGGCTGCCGCTTCCCCGGCGGTGTCCGCTCGCCGGAGGACCTGTGGCGGCTGGTGGCCGAGGGCCGCGACGCGATCTCGGAGTTCCCCGCCAACCGGGGCTGGGACGTCGATGGGCTCTACGACCCCGACCCGGGCCGGTCCGGCACCTGCAACACCCGCGAGGGCGGCTTCGTCCACGACGCCGACCAGTTCGACCCGGCCTTCTTCGGCATCTCCCCGCGCGAGGCGCTGGCCATGGACCCGCAGCAGCGGCTGCTGCTGGAGGTGTCCTGGGAGGCGATCGAACGCGCGGGCATCGACCCGCTCTCGCTGAAGGGCACCAGGGCCGGGGTCTATGTGGGGCTCGCCTCGTTCCAGTACGGCGGGGACCCGCAGTACGCCCCGCAGAGCGTCGAGGGCCATCTGCTCATCGGCAACGTCTCCAGCGTGGCCTCCGGCCGGATCTCCTACACCCTCGGCCTGGAGGGACCGGCCATCACCCTGGACACCGCATGCTCCTCGTCGCTGGTGACCATGCATCTGGCGGCCCAGGCGCTGCGCCGCGGCGAGTGCTCGCTGGCGCTGGCCGGAGGGGTGGCGGTCATGGCCACCCCGGGTGTCTTCGTCGAGTTCAGCCATCAGCGCGGGCTGGCCGCCAACGGCCGCTGCAAGTCCTTCGCCGCGGGCGCCGACGGCACCGGCTGGGGCGAGGGCGCGGGCATGGTGCTGCTGGAGCGGCTGTCCGACGCCCGCCGCAACCGCCACCCGGTCCTCGCCGTGCTGCGCTCCAGCGCCATGAACCAGGACGGCGCCAGCAACGGCCTCGCCGCGCCCAACGGCCCCGCCCAGCGCCGGGTCATCGAGGCGGCGCTGACCGCCGCCGGGCTCACGGTGGACGACGTCGACGCCGTCGAGGCCCATGGCACGGGCACCGCGCTCGGCGATCCCATCGAGGCGGGCGCGCTGCTCGCCACGTACGGCAAGGGCCGCACCTCCGGCCATCCGCTGTGGCTCGGCTCGCTCAAGTCCAACATCGGCCACACCCAGGCGGCGGCCGGGGTCGGCGGCGTCATCAAGACGGTGATGGCGCTGCGCCACGGGACGCTGCCCAAGACACTCCACGTCGAGCAGGCGTCCCCGGCCGTCAACTGGTCCTCCGGCGCGGTCGAGCTGCTGACCGAGGCCCGGGAGTGGCCCGAGCGTGGACGTCCGCGCCGCGCCGGGGTGTCCGCGTTCGGCGTGAGCGGCACCAACGCCCATGTCATCCTCGAACAGGCCCCACCCGCCGGGGAGGACGAGGAAGACGAGGCCCCCGCCCTCGACGGGACCGCGCTCGGTGGCTCCGCGATCCCCTGGGTGCTCTCCGGCAGGAGCGAAGCGGCCCTGCGGGCGCAGGCGGAGCGGCTGCTGGCGCATCTGAACGAGCGCCCCGAGGTGTCCCCGGCCGACGTCGGCCACTCGCTCGCCATCGGACGGTCGGCCTTCGAATACCGCGCCGCGGTGGTGGGCGTGGACCGCCCCCAACTGCTGGGCCGCCTGGAGGCGTTGGCCTCCGGAGGGGCGTCCGCGGGCGTGGTGCGCGGCGAGGGCGCGGCGGTGCCGGAGGCCCGTCCGGTGTTCGTGTTCCCGGGGCAGGGGTCGCAGTGGGTGGGGATGGCGGTGGAGTTGCTGGATGCTTCGCCGGTGTTCGCTGGGCGGATCGCGGAGTGTGAGGCGGCGCTTGCAGCGTTCGTCGACTGGTCGCTGACTGAGGTGTTGCGGGGTGAGGGTCCGGGGTTGGAGCGGGTGGATGTGGTGCAGCCGGCGTTGTGGGCGGTGATGGTGTCGCTGGCGGAGGTGTGGCGGGCGTGTGGTGTGACTCCCGCCGCCGTGGTGGGGCATTCACAGGGGGAGATCGCGGCGGCGGTGGTGGCGGGTGCGCTGTCGCTGGGGGACGGGGCCCGGGTGGTGGCCCTCCGCTCGCAGGCCATCGCCCGTGGCCTGGCCGGACACGGCGGCATGATGTCCGTGTCGCTCCCGGTCGAGGAGGTGCGGGAGCGGATCGCCGCGTGGGAGGGCCGTATCTCCGTGGCGGCGGTCAACGGTCCGGGCTCGATCGTGGTGTCCGGCGATCCGGAGGCGCTGCGGGAACTCCAGACGGAGTGCGAGTCGGAGAACGTCCGGGCGAAGCTGATCCCGGTGGACTACGCCTCGCACTCCGCCCAGGTGGAGCAGATCCACGACGAACTGCTGCGGATCCTCGCCCCCATCCGGCCGCGCGCCTCGCGGATCGTCTTCCACTCCACCGTCACCGGTGAACCCCTGGACACGGCTGGGCTCGATGCCGCCTACTGGGCGCGCAACCTGCGGGAGACCGTGCAGCTCGAAGCGGCCACCCGGGCGTTGCTCACCAGTGGCCACCGGCTGTTCGTGGAGGTGAGCCCACACCCCGTGCTGGCCGCCGCCATCGAGGCCACCGTCGAGGCCGCCGAGGGCTCGGCCGCCGTCATCGGCACCCTGCGCCGCGAGGAGGGCGGCCCCGAGCGGCTGTTGCTCTCGCTCGCCCAGGGCTACGTCCACGGCGCGGAGGTGGACTGGCGGGGGCTGTTCGCAGGGCGGGGCGCCAGGCGTGTCGACCTTCCCACGTACGCGTTCCAGCGCGCCCGCTACTGGGTCGAGCCCCAGGCCGGCCCCGTCGCCGAGGCGGCCACCGGCCCGGCGGAGGCGGAGTTCTGGACCGCGGTCGAGAAGGCCGACCTGGACACGCTGACGGCCACACTGGGCGCGGCCGCCGACGCACCGCTCAGCGAGGTGCTTCCGCTGCTCTCCTCATGGCGGTCCCGGCTGAGCGACCAGGCGGTGCTCGACTCGTGGCGCTACCGCATCGGCTGGCAACCGCTCGACGGCCGGCGGACCCCCACGCTCCCGGGCCGCCTGCTGGTGGCGGTGCCCGCCGAGGCATGGGCGACTGATGCCGAGGCCGTCACCGCCGGGCTCGCCGCGCTCGGCGTCGAGGTCGTCGCCGTACGCGTGGGACCGGACGACACCGACCGCGCCCGGCTCGCCGCCCGTATCACCGATTCCCTGGCGGACGCCGGGGCACCCGGCGGCGTGATGTCCCTCCTCGCTCTCGACGAGACACCGCACCCGGAACACCCCGGCGTCCCCACCGGGTTCGCCACCACCCTCGACCTGGTGCGGGCGCTGGGCGAGGCGGGCGTCGACGCGCCCCTGTGGTGTGTCACCCGCGGCGCCGTCTCGACCAGCGGCGCCGACCGGCTCGACGCCCCGGCGCAGGCCCTCGTCTGGGGCCTGGGCGGTGCGGTCGCCCTGGAACACCCCCAGCGCTGGGGCGGTCTGGTCGATCTGCCCGGGACGCTCGACGAGGGTTCCCTCCGGGCCCTCGCCAGCGCCCTGACCGGCCAGGACGGCGAGGACCAGCTGGCCATCCGCGCCTCGGGCACCTTCGCCCGGCGGCTCCGGCGGGCCGGGGCCGGCCGCTCCGCTGAGCGCTGGCAGCCTCGCGGCACCGTACTCATCACCGGTGGCACCGGAGGCATCGGCGCCCAGATCGCCCGCGGGCTGGTCGACGAGGGCGCCGCACACGTGGTGCTGGTCAGCCGCCGGGGGCCCCGGGCCCCGGGCGCGGCCGAGCTGGAGGCCGAACTGACCGAGCGCGGCGCCCGGGTGACCCTCGCCGCCTGCGATGTGGCCGACCGCGAGGCCGTGGCCCACCTGCTGGACCAGGTCACGGACAACGGCGCGGACCATCCGCTCACCGCCGTGGTGCACGCCGCGGGCGCGCTGGACGACGCCACCGTGGACGCGCTCACGCCCGAGCGGGTCGAGGCCGTGCTGCGGCCCAAGGTGGCGGGCGCGCGCCATCTGCACGAGCTCACCCGGGACGTGGACCTGGACCTCGACGCGTTCGTCCTGATCTCCTCGATCGCCGGCACCGTGGGCGCGGCGGGTCAGGGCAACTACGCGGCGGCCAGCGCGTATCTCGACGCGCTCGCCCAGCTGCGCCGCGCGGACGGCCTGCCCGCCACCTCGGTGGCCTGGAGCGCCTGGGCGGGCGGCGGAATGATCGACGGCGAGGTGGCGGACCAGCTGCGACGGCGTGGCGCGCCGCCCATCGACGGCGCACGGGCGCTGGAGCTGCTGCGGCAGACGGTGGCGCAGGGCGATGGCGTCCTCGTCGCGGCCGACATCGACTGGGGCCGTTTCGCCCCCGCCCTGTCCGCCACCCGGCCGCTGCCACTGCTCGCCGACCTCCCCGAGGCGGGCGGCACCGGGCAGGACCCGGCCGGAGCGGAGCGGGAGGAGGCCGGTGGCGGCGCCGCGCTGCGCGCGCGGCTCGCGGAGCTCGGCCCGGCCGACCGCCACACCGCCCTGGTGGAGCTGGTGAGCGAGCAGGCGGCCGCGGCCCTCGGCTACGCCGACGCGGGCGCGGTCGAGACCGGACGGGCCTTCAAGGAGCTGGGCTTCGACTCGCTCACCGCCGTCGATCTGCGCAACCGGCTGAACGCCGCCACCGGGCTGCGGCTGCCGGTCACCCTCGTCTTCGACTACCCCACCGCCGACGACCTCGCCGTGCTGCTGCGGGAGGAACTGCTGCCATCGGGCGGGGAGTCCGTGGACACCGTGGCGCTCGCCGAGCTCGACCGCGTCCAGTCCACCCTCGCCGCCCTGGAGCTGGACGACATCGAGTCGGCCACGGACGACGAGATGTTCGCGCTGCTCGACGGGGTGTTCGAGCTGCTGGGCCGGGATCTGACGGCCCCGTGAACCGCCGCGCCACCGCCCCGGCCGCCACCGACGTTCCGGCCCTCTTGAGGAGCTGACGACCATGGACAACGAGAAGAAGCTGCGCGACTACCTCAAGCGGGCCACCGGCCACCTCCGCGCCGCACACCGCCGGATCCAGGAGCTGCAGGCCCCCGAGCCCATCGCCATCGTGGCGATGAACTGCCGCTACGCGGGCGATATCCGGTCCCCCGAGGACCTGTGGCGGGCCGTGGCCGAAGGCCGGGACGGCATGGGCGACTTCCCGGCCGACCGGGGCTGGGACCTGCCGAACCTCTTCGACCCGGACCCCGACCGCGAGGGCCGCACCTACGCCCGCCAGGGCGGATTCCTCCAGGACGTGGACCAGTTCGACCCGGCGTTCTTCGGCATCTCGCCGCGCGAGGCCCTTACCATGGACCCGCAGCAGCGGCTGCTGCTGGAAGTGGTCTGGGAGACCTTCGAACGGGCCGGAATCGACCCGGGCACCCTGCGCGGCAGCGACACCGGCATCTTCATGGGCGCCACCGACTTCGACTACGCCCGCGATCTGACCGAGCTTCCCGAGGGGCTCGAAGGCCAGATGTCCATGGGCGCATCGGGCGCCATCCTCTCCGGCCGGGTCGCCTACACCCTGGGCCTGGAGGGACCGGCCGTCACGGTCGACACCATGTGCTCGTCCTCGCTGGTGGCCCTGCACATGGCGTGCCAGGCGCTGCGCCAGGGCGACTGCTCGATGGCGCTCACCGGCGGCACCACGGTGATGTCCACGCCGAGCGGGTTCATCGAGTTCAGCCGCCAGCGGGCGCTGTCCGCGTCCTCCCGCTGCCAGGCGTTCTCGTCGACGGCCGACGGCACCGCCTGGGGCGAGGGCGTCGGAGTGCTGCTGCTGGAACGGCTCTCGGACGCCCGCCGCAACGGTCACACCGTGCTCGCGGTGGTCCGCTCCAGCGCCATCAACCAGGACGGCGCCAGCAACGGCCTCACCGCGCCCAACGGCCGTGCCCAGCAGCGGGTGATCCGCCAGGCGCTGGCCAACGCCACCCTGTCCGGGACCGATGTCGATGCGGTCGAGGCACACGGCACGGGGACGTCGCTGGGCGACCCCATCGAGGCGAACGCCCTGCTGGCCACGTACGGCAGGAACCGCCCGGCCGACCGGCCGCTGTGGCTCGGCTCGCTGAAGTCCAACATCGGCCACACGGCCGCCGCCGCCGGGGTCGGCGGTGTGATCAAGATGGTGCAGGCGATCCGCCACGGCATGCTGCCCAGGACCCTGCACATCCAGGAGCCGTCGCCCAACGTGGACTGGTCCTCGGGCGCCGTCGAACTGCTCACCGAGGCCCGGCCGTGGCCGGAGACCGGGCGGGTCCGCCGCGCCGGGGTGTCCGCCTTCGGCGCCAGCGGCACCAACGCCCACGCCATCATCGAGCAGGCCCCCGAGGCCACCGGGCCCGCGGACACGTCAACCGAGGGCGTGGCGCCGGTGGGCGGCGCGGCGGTGCCGTGGGTGCTGTCGGCCAAGACCGAGTCGGGTCTGCGGGGCCAGGCGGAGCGGCTGCTGGCGCGCCTCGCGGAGGGTCCGGAGCCGTCCCCGGCGGATGTGGGCTTCTCGCTGGCCACCACCCGCGCCCGCTTCGACCACCGCGCGGTGGTGGTCGGTGGCGGCGCCGAGGACTTCCGCGCCGGGCTGACGGCGCTCGCCCGGGCCGAGCCCGGTGGCCGCGTGGCCCAGGGCGTGGCGGGCCACGCCGGGAAGCCGGTGTTCGTGTTCCCGGGGCAGGGGTCGCAGTGGGTGGGGATGGCGGTGGAGTTGCTGGATGCTTCGCCGGTGTTCGCGGGGCGGATCGCGGAGTGTGAGGCGGCGCTTGCAGCGTTCGTCGACTGGTCGTTGACCGGGGTGTTGCGGGGTGAGGGTCCGGGGTTGGAGCGGGTGGATGTGGTGCAGCCGGCGTTGTGGGCGGTGATGGTGTCGCTGGCGGAGGTGTGGCGGGCGTGTGGTGTGACTCCCGCCGCCGTGGTGGGGCATTCGCAGGGGGAGATCGCGGCGGCGGTGGTGGCGGGTGCGCTCTCGCTGGAGGACGGGGCGCGGGTCGTCGCACTCCGCTCGCAGGCCATCGCCCGTGGACTGGCGGGCCGTGGCGGCATGATGTCCGTCTCGGAGGGCGCCGACCGGGTGCGTGAGCGCATCACCGCGTGGGACGGGCGTATCTCCGTGGCGGCGGTCAACGGTCCGGGTTCGATCGTGGTGTCCGGCGATCCGGAGGCGCTGCGGGAACTCCAGGCCGAGTGTGAGGCCGAGGACGTACGGGCGAAGCTGATCCCGGTGGACTACGCGTCCCACTCGGCCCATGTGGAAGCGCTCCGCGAGGAGCTGCTCGACCTGCTCGCCCCGATCCGCCCGCGCACCTCGGACATCACCTTCCACTCCACCGTCACGGGCACACCCCTGGACACCGCGGGCTTGGACGCCGGGTACTGGTACACCAATCTGCGGGAGACGGTCGAGCTGGAGTCGGCGGTGCGGGCTCTCTCGGCCGCCGGGTTCGGCACGTTCCTGGAGACGTCCCCGCATCCGGTGCTGACGATGCCGCTCNCGCCGAGGACGCCGTGGTGGTGGGGTCGCTGCGCCGCGACGAGGGCGGTCCCGAGCGGTTCCTGGCCTCGCTGGGCGAGGCGTTCGTCCGGGGCGTGGCCGTCGACTGGGCGGCGGTGTTCGCCGGGCTGGGCGCGTCCGTGGTGCAGCTGCCCACGTACGCCTTCCAGCGGCAGCGCTACTGGCTGGAGCGGCCCACGGCGCAGGCGGCCGCCACCGGGGGCGACCCGGTGGACGCCGAGTTCTGGGACGCCGTGGAGCGCGAGGACCTGGCCGCGCTGACCGCCGCGCTGGAGGTGGACGCCGACGAGGAGCGGTCGTCGCTGCGGACCGTGCTCCCGGCGCTGTCCTCCTGGCGGCGCGGCCGCCGCGAGCGGTCCGTACTCGACTCCTGGCGCTACCACGTCACCTGGAACCGGGTGCCGGACCCGGCCTCGGCGGCCCTGACCGGCACCTGGCTGCTCGCGGTCCCGGCCGCACACCTCGTCGGACACCCCGCCGGACACCCCGCCGGACACCCCGGCACCGAGCTCATCGACGCCGTACGCGACGGTCTGGAAACCCACGGCGCCACAGTGGTCACGGTCGAGGTGGCCGAGGCCGACCGCGCCGCGGTCGCCGCGCGGCTCGCCGAGGCCACCGCCGGGGCCACCCCGGCCGGAGTGCTCTCGCTGCTCGGGCTCCCCGACGCACCGCACCCCGCACACGCGGGCGTGCCCATGGGCCTCGCCCTCACCCTCGCCCTCGTCCAGGCGCTCGGCGACACCGGGCTGGACGCCCCGCTGTGGCTGGCCACCCGTGGTGGCGTGTCCACCGGCGGCACCGACGCCCTCGACAGCCCCGCCCAGGCGGCCGTATGGGGGCTGGGCCGGGTCGCCGCCCTCGAACACCCCCAGCGGTGGGGCGGCATGGTCGACCTGCCGGACACCGTGGACGGCCGGGTGACCACCCGGCTGTGCGGCGCGCTCGCGGGCCGCCTCGACGACGAGGACCAGCTGGCCCTGCGGCCCTCCGGGGTGTTCGTCCGGCGGCTGGTACGGGCCGCGGAGCACCGGGGGAGCGGCCCCGCCTGGACGCCCGAGGGCACCGTGCTGCTCACCGGCGGCACCGGTGGCGTCGGAGCCCAGATCGCCCGCCGGCTGGCCCAGGCCGGTGCCGAACACCTGGTGCTCACCAGCCGCCGTGGCCCCGAGGCGCCCGGCGCGGACAAGCTCAGGGCCGAACTGACCGAGCTCGGCGCCAAGGTCACCGTGGCCGCGTGCGACGTGGCCGATCGCGCCGTGCTGGAGGCGCTCGTGCGGCAGGTGGAGGCCGAGGGCCCGCCGATCCGTTCCGTCCTGCACATCGCCGGTGCCGGTGTGCTCGTCCCGCTCGCCGACACCGATCTGGACGAGTTCGCCGACACGGCGGAGGCCAAGGTCGCGGGCGCCGCGAACCTGGACGCCCTCTTCGACCGCGACACGCTCGACTCCTTCGTGCTCTTCTCCTCCATCTCGGCCGTCTGGGGCAGCGGCGAACACGGCGCGTACGCCGCCGCCAACGCCTACCTCGACGGGCTCGCCGAACACCGCCGGGCCCGCGGCCTCACCGCCACCTCGGTGGTGTGGGGCATCTGGAGCCCCGAGGAGGGCGGGATGGCCGCGGGCCTCGCCGAGGAGCAACTGCGCGGCCGGGGTATCCCGTTCATGCCCCCCCGGCTCGCCATCGACGCCTTCTGGCAGGTGATGGAGCGGGACGAGACCGTGGTCGTGGTCGCCGACGTGGACTGGGAGCGGTTCGTCCCCGTCTTCACCTCGGCCCGGCCCAGCCCGCTCATCGGCCAGGTGCCCGACGTGGCGCGGATCCTCGCGGCCGACGCCGGCACCCGGGCGGACGCGACCGGCGAGTCCTCCTCGCTGCGCGACCGGCTGGCCGAGTTGGCCCCGGCGGACCGGCAGGCGGCCGTGGTGTCGCTGGTGCGCTCGCAGATCGCCACCGTACTCGGCTACCCCGGCCCCGAGGCCGTCGACGCCACGCGCGCCTTCCGCGAGCTGGGCTTCGACTCCCTCAGCGCCGTCGACCTGCGCAACCGCCTGGGCACCGCCACCGGGCTCCGCTTCCCCGTCACCGTCGTCTTCGACTACCCCAGCGCGCAGGAGCTCGCCGGGCACATCGGCGCCGAACTCTTCCCCGACGACACCGCCGCCACCGCCCTCGACCCCGAAGAGGCCGACGTCCGCCGGGCGTTGACCTCCATCCCCCTGCTCCGGCTCCGCGAATCCGGACTGCTGGACGAGCTGCTGCGGCTGGCCGGATCCCAGGGCCCCGCCACCGCACCGGCGGACGAGGAGCCCGCCGAGTCCATCGACGACCTGGACGTGGATGACCTCGTGCGCATGGCCTACGACAAGAACGACCTCTGACGAGACTCGACTGCGGAGCTGACAATGGCAAACCCAACCGACAAGATCGTTGGCGCGCTGCGGGAGTCTCTGAAGGAGACCGAACGGCTGCGCCGGGTCAATCAGCACCTCACCGCCGCCTCCCGGGAACCCATCGCCATCGTGGCGATGAGCTGCCGCTACCCCGGCGATGTGCGCGGCCCCGAGGACCTGTGGGAGCTGGTCACCGGCGAGCGCGACGCCATCTCCGGATTCCCCGGCAACCGCGGCTGGGACCTGGAGAACCTCTACGACCCGGACCCCGACCGGCAGGGCACCGTCTACGCCACCGAGGGCGGATTCCTCCACGACGCCGACCAGTTCGACCCCGCCTTCTTCGGCATCTCGCCCCGCGAGGCCACCGTGATGGACCCCCAGCAGCGGCTGCTGCTGGAAACCTCCTGGGAGGCGTTCGAGCGCGCCGGAATCGATCCGGCGGCGCTGCGCGGCAGCAAGACCGGCGTCTTCGTGGGCGCCGCCTACCAGGGCTACGTCCCCGACTGGCCCCATATGCCCGAGGGCCTTGAGGGCCACCTGGTCACGGGCATCTCCGCGAGCATCATGTCCGGCCGTGTGGCCTACACCCTGGGCCTGGAGGGCCCGGCCGTCACCATCGACACCGCCTGCTCGTCCTCGCTGGTCGCCCTCCACCTGGCCTGCCAGTCGCTGCGCCAGGGCGACTGCTCCCTCGCCCTCGCGGGCGGCGCCGCCGTGATGGGCGCCCCGATGGGGCTCATCGGCTTCGCCCGGCAGCGCGGGCTGGCGCGGGACGGCCGCTGCAAGGCGTTCGCCGAGGGGGCCGACGGCATGGGCCTCGGCGAGGGCGTCGGCATGCTGCTGCTGGAGCGCCTTTCGGACGCCCGGGCAGGCGGCCACGAAGTGCTGGCCGTCGTCCGCGGCTCGGCCGTCAACCAGGACGGCGCCAGCAACGGCCTCACCGCCCCCAACGGCCGCTCCCAGCAGCGGGTGATCCGCCAGGCGCTCGCCAACGCCGCGCTGACGGCGGAGCAGATCGACGCGGTCGAGGCCCATGGCACCGGCACCCCGCTGGGGGACCCGATCGAGGCGGGCGCGCTGCTCGCCACGTACGGGAAGGACCGCCCGGCGGACCGCCCCGTGCTGATCGGCTCGCTGAAGTCCAACATCGGCCATCCGCAGGCCGCCGGCGGGGTCGGCGGTGTCATCAAGATGGTGCAGGCCATGCGCCACGGCCTGCTGCCCAGGACACTCCACGCCGAGGAGCGCTCCTCGCGGATCGACTGGTCGGCGGGGGCGGTGGAGCTGCTGACCGAGGCCAGGGAGTGGCCGCGCGGCGAGGAGCCCCGCCGGGCCGCCATCTCGGCCTTCGGGGCCAGTGGCACCAATGTGCACACCATCCTCGAGGAGGCGCCCGAGGAGGAGCCTTCGGAGGCGGTGGCCGAGGGCATGGCACCGGTGGGCGGCGGAGTGGTGCCGTGGGTGCTGTCGGCGAAGAGCGCGGCGGGCCTGCGGGCGCAGGCCGAGCGGCTGCTGACACATGTGACCGCGCGCCCCGGGCTGTCCCCGGCCGACGTCGGCCACTCGCTCGCCACCACCCGCGGCCGCTTCGACCACCGCGCGCTGGTCCTGGGCGGCGACCGCGACGAGCTGATCGACGCGCTGGGCGCACTGGCGTCGGGCGGCGAGTCCCCGCGCGTGGTGCGCGGCGGGGGAGTGACGGCCACCGACGCCCGTCCGGTGTTCGTGTTCCCGGGGCAGGGGTCGCAGTGGGTGGGGATGGCGGTGGAGTTGCTGGATGCTTCGCCGGTGTTCGCGGGGCGGATCGCGGAGTGTGAGGCGGCGCTTGCAGCGTTCGTCGACTGGTCGTTGACCGGGGTGTTGCGGGGTGAGGGTCCGGGGTTGGAGCGGGTGGATGTGGTGCAGCCGGCGTTGTGGGCGGTGATGGTGTCGCTGGCGGAGGTGTGGCGGGCGTGTGGTGTGACTCCCGCCGCCGTGGTGGGGCATTCGCAGGGGGAGATCGCGGCGGCGGTGGTGGCGGGTGCGCTGTCGCTGGAGGACGGGGCGCGGGTGGTGGCCCTGCGGTCGCAGGCCATCGCCCGTGGACTGGCGGGCCGTGGCGGCATGATGTCCGTCTCGGAGGGCGCCGACCGGGTGCGAGGGCGGATCGTCGCGTGGGACGGGCGTATCTCCGTGGCGGCGGTCAACGGTCCGGGTTCGATCGTGGTGTCCGGCGATCCGGAGGCGCTGCGTGAGCTCCAGGCGGAGTGTGAGGCCGAGGACGTACGGGCGAAGCTGATCCCGGTGGACTACGCGTCCCACTCGGCCCATGTCGAGGAGTTGCGCGACGAACTCCTCGACGTCCTGGCGCCGATCGCCCCGCGCCGCGCCGAGGTGCCGTTCTGCTCGACGGTCACCGGCGACACCATCGACACCACCGGGCTCGACGCCGGGTACTGGTACACCAATCTGCGGGAGACGGTCGAGCTGGAGTCGGCGGTGCGGGCTCTCTCGGCCGCCGGGTTCGGCACGTTCCTGGAGATGTCCCCGCATCCGGTGCTGACGATGCCGCTCCAGGCGACCGTCGAGGACGCCGTGGTGGTGGGGTCGCTGCGCCGCGACGAGGGCGGTCCCGAGCGGTTCCTGGCCTCGCTGGGCGAGGCGTTCGTCCGGGGCGTGGCCGTCGACTGGGCCGCGGTGTGCGCCGGGGCCGCGGTCGTGGAACTGCCCACGTACGCCTTCCAGCGGCAGCGCTACTGGCTCGAAGGCTCCTCCGCACCCGCCGAAGGCGACGCGGTGGACGCGGACTTCTGGGACGCCGTGGAGCGCGAGGACCTGGCCGCGCTGGCCGCCGCGCTGGAGGTGGACGCCGAGGAGTCGTCCCTGGCCATGGTGGTTCCGGCGCTGGCCGCGTGGCGCCGGGCGCGCCGCGAGCGGTCTGTGCTCGACTCCTGGCGCTACCACGTCAGCTGGAAGCCCCTGGGCGACGCCCTCACCTCACCCCACGACCGCTCGTTGGCCGGTGCCACCTGGCTGATCGCCGCGCCCGCCGGAGCGCCGGAGGGCCCGCGCGTCGCGGAGGCGCTGCGGGAACGCGGCGCCCAGGTGCGGCTGGTGGAACTGACCGAAGCCGACGCCGTACGCGATGCGCTCGCCCGCGGGCTCGGTGAGGCCACGGCGGAGGCGCCACCACCGACCGCGGTGCTCTCGCTCCTCGCGCTCGTCGAGGACCCGTACCGCGCGGGCACGGCACAGCCGCTCGGCCTGGCCCTCAACCTCGCCCTGTTGCAGGCGCTCGGCGACACCGGCGCCGACGTCCCGGTGTGGTACGCCACGCGCGGGGCGGTGTCCGTGGGCCGCGCGGACGCGCTGGACCACCCGCTCCAGGGCCTCACCTGGGGCCTGGGCCGGATCGCCGCCGTGGAGTACCCGCGGCGCCGGGGCGGTCTGGTGGATCTGCCCGGCACCCTCGACGACCGCGCCCTCGCGCGGCTGTGCGGTGTGCTCGCGGGCCGGCTCACCGACGAGGACCAGGTCGCGGTGCGCGCCTCCGGGGTCCACGGGCGCAGGCTGGTCAGGGCCTCGGCGGCGCCGGCCGACGCCACCGCGCCGTGGCGGCCGCGCGGCACCGTGCTGGTGACCGGCGGCACCGGCGGCCTGGGCGCCCATGTGGCGCGCTGGCTGGCCCGGGGCGGCGCCGAACACCTGGTGCTCACCAGCCGCCGGGGCCCCGACACCCCCGGGGCGGCCGAACTCGCTGACGATATAAGGGAGTCGGGGGTCCGGGTGACCGTGGCCGCGTGCGACGCCGCCGACCGCGACGCGCTGGCCGACCTCCTCGCCACGCTGGACGCGGACGAGGCCCCGCTCGACGCGGTGGTCCACACCGCGGGCGTCCTGGACGACGGGGTGCTCGACACCCTCACCCCCGAGCGCGCCGACGGGGTGCTGCGCCCGAAGGTGGACGCGGCGCTCCATCTGCACGAGCTCACCCGTGACCGCGAGCTGTCCGCCTTCGTGCTCTTCTCCTCCTTCGCGGGCACGCTCGGCGGCCCCGGCCAGGGCAGCTACGCGGCCGCCAACGCCTTCCTCGACGCGCTCGCACACGCCCGCCGCGCCCAGGGCCTGCCCGCCACCTCGGTGGCCTGGGGCGCGTGGTCCGGCGGCGGACTGGTGGACGAGGCCGTCGAGGCGCGGCTGCGCGCCACCGGTATGCCCGCGATGGCGCCCGACCTGGCGATCGCCGCCCTCCAGCGCGCCCTGGACGTGGCCGACACCCATGTGGCCGTGGCCGATGTCGAGTGGGACCGGCTCATCGCCGCCACCCCCTCCCTGGAGGGGGCCGCCGTGCTCGGCGAACTCCCCGACGCCCGGCGGGCGGAGGCGGCGGCCGCCACCACGGGTGAGGAGGACACCCCGCTGGCCCAGCGGCTGGCCGGGCTGTCGCCCCAGGAGGCCGAGGAGGTACTGGCCGACCTCGTCAGCACCGAAGTGGCCGCCGCGCTCGGCTACTCCGAGACCGCGGCGGTCGAGGCCGGGCGCGCCTTCCGTGAACTGGGCTTCGACTCGCTGACCGCCGTCGACCTGCGCAACCGGCTGAACGCGGCCACCGGGCTGCGGCTGCCGGTCACCCTCGTCTTCGACTACCCGACCGTCACCGCGCTGGCCCGCTTCCTGCTCGCCGAGAGCGGCGCCGGTGAGACCGGGGCCACCGCCCCGGCGGGCCCGGTGCCCGCCGCCGTCGCGGTGGACGACGACCCGATCGCCATCGTGGCCATGAGCTGCCGCCTCCCCGGCGGGGTGACCACCCCCGAGGAGCTGTGGCGGCTGCTGATGGACGGCCGGGACGCCGTCTCGGACTTCCCCACCGACCGCGGCTGGGACATCGAGGGCCACTACGACCCCGACCCCGACAAGCCGGGCACGTTCTACGCCACCGGCGGTGGCTTCCTCCACCAGGCCGACCACTTCGACCCCGAGTTCTTCGGGATCTCGCCGCGCGAGGCGCTCGCCATCGACCCCCAGCAGCGGCTGCTGCTGGAGACCAGCTGGGAGGCGTTCGAACGGGCCGGGATCGATCCGGCCTCGGTGAAGGGCACCCAGGCCGGAGTGTTCATCGGCGCCAGCTACAACGACTACGGCTCGCGCTTCACCCGCGCGCCCGAGGAGTTCGAGGGCTATCTGGCCACCGGCAGCGCGAGCAGCGTGGCGTCCGGGCGCATCTCGTACACCTTCGGCCTCGAAGGGCCTGCGGTCACCGTGGACACCGCCTGCTCGTCCTCGCTGGTCGCCCTCCACCAGGCGGCGCAGGCGCTGCGCCAGGGGGAGTGCTCGCTGGCGCTCGCGGGCGGTGTCGTGGTGATGTCCACGCTGGACACCTTCATCGAGTTCAGCCGGCAGCGGGCCATGGCCCCCGACGGCCGCTGCAAGGCGTTCTCGGCGGACGCCGACGGCGCCGGGTGGGCCGAGGGCGTCGGCATGCTGCTGCTGGAGCGGCTGTCCGACGCCCGGGCAGGCGGCCACGAGGTGCTGGCGCTGGTGCGCGGCTCGGCCGTCAACCAGGACGGCGCCAGCAACGGCCTCACCGCCCCCAACGGTCCCTCCCAGCAGCGGGTGATCCGCCAGGCGCTGGCCGGTGCGGGCCTGTCGGCCGCCGATGTGGACGCGGTCGAGGCCCATGGCACCGGCACCCGGCTCGGTGACCCCATCGAGGCACAGGCCCTGATGGCCACCTACGGCCAGGGGCGGGACGCGGACCGGCCACTGTGGCTGGGCGCGCTGAAGTCCAACATCGGCCACACGCAGGCCGCTTCGGGTGTCGCCGGGGTCATCAAGACGGTCCTGGCACTGCGCCACGGCGTGCTGCCGAAGACCCTCCACGCCGATGAGCTCTCGCCCGACGTGGACTGGTCGGCCGGTGCGGTGGAGCTGCTGACCGAGGCCCGGGAGTGGCCCGAGACGGGACGGCCGCGGCGCGCGGGCGTGTCCGCCTTCGGCGTCAGCGGCACGAACGTGCATGTGGTGCTGGAGCAGGGCCCCGAGCACACCGCGCCGGTGGCCGAGCGGACGGTCGACTCCGATGTGGTGCCGTGGGTGCTCTCCGCGCGCGGCGAGACCGCGCTGCGGGCGCAGGCCGGGCGGCTGCGGGCCCATCTGGAGGACCGGCCGGAGCTGCGCCCGGTGGATGTCGGCTACGCGCTGGCGACGGGGCGCTCGGCCTTCGGCCACCGCGCCGTGGTCGTCGGCGCCGAGCGGGAGGAGCTGCTGCGGGGCCTGGCGGAGCTGGCCTCGGGGACGGCCCGGGAGACAGTGGCCGACGCCGGGAAGACGGCCTTCCTGTTCACCGGGCAGGGCGCTCAACGGCCGGGCATGGGGCGGGAGTTGTACGACGCCTTCCCGGTGTTCGCGGCGGCGTTCGACGCGGTGTGCGCGGAGCTGGACCGCCATCTGGACGGCTCGGTGCGGGAGGTGGTCTTCGGCGAGGACGCGGAGCCGCTGAACCGGACCGTGTTCACCCAGACCGGGCTGTTCGCCCTGGAAGTGGCGCTGTTCCGGCTGGTGGAGTCCTGGGGTATCGCGCCGGACTTCCTGGTCGGGCATTCGGTGGGGGAGTTGGCGGCCGCCCATGTGGCGGGGGTGTTCTCGCTGGAGGACGCCTGTGCGCTGGTGGCCGCCCGGGGCCGGCTGATGCAGGCGCTGCCGGAGGGCGGTGCGATGGTCTCGCTCCAGGCGGCCGAGGCCGAGGTGGAGCCGCATCTCGAAGGCCACGAGGACCGGGTCAGCGTGGCGGCGGTCAACGGGCCGCGGGCGACCGTCATCTCCGGTGACGAGGACACCGTCCTGCGGATCGCTGAGGCGGTCGGGGCCAAGAGCAGGCGGCTCACCGTGTCCCACGCCTTCCACTCGCCGCTGATGGACGCCATGCTCGCCGAGTTCGGCACGGTGGCCGCCGGGATCGGCTACTCCGCGCCGCGCATCGCGGTGGTCTCCAACGTCACGGGTGAGGCGGCGGGCGAGGAGCTGTGCTCGCCGGAGTACTGGGTGCGCCACGTCCGCCGGGCGGTGCGCTTCGGGGACGGCATCCGCTTCCTCGCCGAGCGGAATGTGACCCGCTTCGTCGAGATCGGCCCCGCCGGTGTGCTCTCCGCCATGGGCCAGGAGTGCCTGGCCGACGCCGACGCCGACGCCGATACCGAGATCGAGACCGACACCGACGCCGCGTTCGTCCCGCTGCTGCGCAAGGACCGCGGCGAGGCCGCGTCCCTGCTGGCCGGGGTGGGCCGGGTGCACGCCCATGGCGGCGCGGTGGACTGGGAGAAGGTGTTCGCGGGCCGTGGCGCCCGTAGGGTGGATGTGCCCACGTACGCCTTCCAGCGGCAGCGCTACTGGCTGGACGCGCCCGCCACCGTGGGCGATGTGGCCTCGGCCGGTCTCGGCCCGGCCGGGCATCCGCTGCTGGGCGCCGCCGTCGAACTCGCCGACAGCGACGGGCTGGTGCTCACCGGGCGGCTGTCCACGCGCGGCCAGCCCTGGCTGGCCGACCACGCGGTCTCCGGTGTGGTCCTCTTCCCGGGCACCGCCTTCCTGGAGCTCGCGATCCAGGCCGGTGACCGGGTGGGCTGCGACCGGGTCGACGAGCTGACCCTCCAGGCACCGCTCATCCTCCCCGAGCGCGGCGCCATCACCCTCCAGCTGGTGGTGGACCCGCCCGAGGAGGACGGCCGGCGCGCCCTGAACGTCTACTCCCGCCCCGAGGACGCGGACCGCGAGCAGCCGTGGACCCGGCACGCCACGGGGGTGCTGGCGGCCGGTGCCGCCGAGGGCTCGTACGACCTGGGCGGGGCGTGGCCGCCGCCGGGCGCCGAGCCGATCGAGGTCGGGGACCTGTACGAGCGGTTCGCCGCGGGCGGCTTCGGCTACGGCCCGTCGTTCCAGGGGCTGCGCGCGGCCTGGCTGCGCGGCGACGAGGTGTTCGCCGAGGTACGGCTGGCGCAGGAGCAGCAGTCCGCCGCCACCGCCTACGGACTGCACCCGGCCCTGCTGGACGCCGCGCTGCACACCATCGCGCTCGGCCCGATGCTCCAGGCGGGCGAGGGCCGGTTGCCGTTCTCCTGGACCGGGGTGACGCTGCACGCCTCCGGGGCCGGTGAGGTACGGGTGCGGCTCACGCCCAGCGGCACCGACACGGTGGCCCTGACCGTGGCGGACACCATCGGACGGCCGGTGGCCACCGTCGAATCGCTGGTGCTGCGCAAGCGGCCCGAACGGCTCGGCGACGCCGCCACCGGCGGCGACTGGCTCTACCGGCTCGACTGGGTGGCCGCCGACACCTCCGCGGCCACGCCCGAACAGCCCTCCGGGCACTGGGCCCTGCTCGGCGACGACGACTTCAAGCTGGTCGGACTCGATGTGCACACCTACCCGAGCCTGGAGGCGTTGCCCGCCGACCCGGCCGCCGTGCCCGCCACCGTACTGGTGCCCTGCGCACCGGAGCCCCAGGGCGTGGCCGACGCCGTACGGGCCGCGACCCACCGGGCGCTGGCGCTGCTCCGGGCCTGGCTGACCGAGGACCGGTTCGCCGACTCCCGCCTGGTGTTCCTCACCCGGGGCGCGGTGGCCACCGCGCCCGGCGCGGACGTACCCGATCTGGCGCACGCCGCCGTCTGGGGTCTGGTGCGCTCCGCGCAGTCGGAGAACCCCGACCGGTTCGTGCTCGTCGACCTCGACGAGCACGAGGAGTCGGCGCTCGCCCTGCCGACCGCGCTCGCCCTGGACGAGCCGCAACTGGCCGTGCGCCAGGGCGACATCACCGTGGCCAGGCTCGCCACCACCCCCGTCCCCGACACCGCACCCCCCGCCTGGGACCCCGGCGGCACGGTGCTGGTCACCGGGGCCACCGGCACCATCGGCGGGGTCATCGCCCGCCATCTGGTGGCCGAGGGCGGTGTGCGGCATCTGCTGCTCACGAGCCGCCGTGGCCCGGACGCCGAGGGCGCGGCCGAACTCCACGCCGAACTGGCGGATTTGGGCGCCGAGGTCACCCTCGCCGCTTGCGACGTGGCCGACCGGGAGGCGCTGGCCGCGCTGCTCGCCACCGTCCCCGCCGCCCATCCGCTGACGGCCGTCGTGCACACGGCGGGCGTCCTGGACGACGGTGTGGTCTCCTCGCTCACCCCCGAGCGGATCGACCGGGTGCTGCGGCCCAAGGTCGACGCCGCGCTCACCCTGCACGAGCTGACCTGCGGCCTGGACCTGTCCGCGCTCATCCTGTTCTCCTCCATCGCCGGCACCTTCGGCGGGATGGGCCAGGGCAACTACGCGGCGGCCAACGCCTTCCTCGACGCCTTCGCCCAGCACTGCCGCGCCCAGGGCCGGCCCGTCCAGTCACACGCGTGGGGGCTGTGGGCCCAGCGCAGCGAGATGACCGGCAAGCTGGCGGGCGCCGATCTCAACCGGCTGGCGCGCGGTGGCATCGTCCCGTTCTCCTCGCAGGACGGCGCCGGGCTCTTCGACGCCGCACGCGCCGTGGACACCGCCGTCGTGCTGCCGATGCGGCTCGACGCCGCGGCGCTCGGGGCGCGGTCCGGTGACGTACCGGCGCTGCTGCGCGGGCTGGTGAGGGCCGGGCCCGCCACCAGGCCCGCCCGGCGGACGGCCGCCGGAGCCGGGGCCGCGCCCGCGCGGCCCGACGGGCTCAAGCAGCATCTGACGAGCCTGCCGGAGGCCGAGCGCGGGCGGTTCCTGCTGGACCTGGTCCGCACCACCGTGGCCGGGGTGCTGGGCTTCGACTCGGTGGCGGCCGTCGAGGCGGAGCGCGGTCTGCTCGACCTCGGCTTCGACTCGCTCACCGCGGTCGAACTCCGCAACCAGCTCGGCAAGGCCACCGGCCGGCGACTGCCGGTGACCCTGCTCTTCGACTACCCCACCTCCACGGCGATCGCCGCGTACCTGGAAGCGGACATCGCCCCGGAGGCATTCACCGCCGCGTCGATGACCTTCCCGGAACTCGACGCCCTGGAAAGCAACCTGGCCGAGGTGGCCGCCGACGACGAGGCGCGCACCACGCTCGCCTCGCGCCTGCAAGACCTGCTGGTACGGCTCGGCCAGGGCCCGGAGGACGCGGAGGACGCGGTCGCCGGCCGCATCGACGCCGCCTCGGACGACGAGATCTTCGACTTCATCGAGAACGAACTCGGCCTGTAGTGCACGGAGTTGGAATTCACAGAGATGGGCGGTAAACGGTGAGCGAGGCAAAGCTCCGCGACTACCTCAAGCGAGTGACCACGGATCTGCACCGTACTCGCCAGCGCCTCCAGGAGGCCGAGGCAAAGGACCACGAGCCCATCGCCATCGTCGGGATGGCCTGCCGCTACCCCGGTGGCGTGGCCTCGCCGGAGGACCTGTGGGAGCTGGTGGCGAACGGCCGCGACGCGGTCACCGAGTTCCCCGCCGACCGGGGCTGGGACCTGGAGGCCCTGTACGACCCGGACCCGGACAAGCCGGGGACGAGCTATGCGCGCGAAGGCGGCTTCGTCACCGACGCCGACCACTTCGACCCCGCGTTCTTCGGCATCTCCCCGCGCGAGGCCCTGGCCATGGACCCGCAGCAGCGGCTGCTGCTGGAGACCGCGTGGGAGGCCATGGAGCGGGCCGGGGTCGACCCGGCCACGCTGCGCGGCAGCCGCACCGGCGTCTTCGCGGGGGTGATGTACCAGGACTACGCGACCCGGCTGCGCCAGGTTCCCGACGATGTCGAGGGGTACGTGGGCAGCGGTGGCTCCGGCAGCATCGCCTCCGGCCGTATCGCCTACACCTTCGGTCTCGAAGGGCCCGCGGTCACCGTGGACACCGCCTGCTCGTCCTCGCTGGTGGCCCTGCACCTCGCCGCGCAGGCGCTGCGCCGCCGGGAGTGCACCCTTGCCCTGGTCGGCGGGTCGATGGTGATGTCCACACCGGTGGCCTTCGTGGACTTCAGCCGCCAGCGCGGGCTCGCCTCCGACGGCCGCTGCAAGGCGTTCGCCGCGTCCGCCGACGGCACCGGCTGGGGCGAGGGCGTGGGCATGCTGCTGGTGGAGCGGCTGTCGGACGCGCGGGCAGCCGGACACCAGGTGCTCGCGGTCGTCCGCGGCTCCGCCACCAACCAGGACGGCGCCAGCAGCGGGCTCACCGCCCCCAACGGCCCCTCCCAGCAGCGCGTCATCCGGCAGGCACTGGCCGACGCCGGGCTGACCCCGGCCGATGTGGACGCGGTCGAGGCCCACGGCACCGGCACCCCGCTCGGCGACCCCATCGAGGCGGGCGCGCTGCTCGCCACCTACGGCCAGGACCGCCCCGAGGACCGGCCGCTGTGGCTCGGTTCGCTGAAGTCCAACATCGGCCACACCCAGGCCGCCGCGGGCGTCGGCGGGGTCATCAAGACGGTGCTGGCGCTGCGCCACGGCGTCCTGCCCAAGACCCTGCACGCCGAGGAGCCGACGCCCAACGTGGACTGGGAGTCGGGCTCGGTACGGCTGCTGGCCGAGGCCCGGCCGTGGCCCGAGCCGGAGGCGGCACGGCCGCGCCGCGCCGCCGTGTCCGCCTTCGGATTCAGCGGTACCAACGCCCATGTGATCCTGGAGCAGGCCCCCGCCGAGGAGACCGCGGAGGAGGCCGCCGACCAGACACCGGCCGACCAGACACCCGCCGACCAGACACCGGCCGACCAGACACCCGCGGACACCGCGCCCGCCGCCGTGTCGTCCGACCTGGTGCCGTGGCCGCTGTCGGGGCGGACCGAGGAGGCCCTGCGGGCCCAGGCCGCGCGGCTGCGGTCCTACGTGGCGGGCGCCCCCGGGCCGTCCCCCGTGGACATCGGCTACTCGCTGGCGCTCACCCGCTCCGCCTTCGCCCACCGCGCGGTGGTCGTGGGTTCGGACCGTGCCGAACTGCTCGGCGAACTCGACCAGTTGGCCTCCGGCGTCACCCCCGGCGCGGTGGCCGGTGCGGGCACGACGGCGTTCCTGTTCACCGGGCAGGGCGCACAGCGGCTCGGCATGGGACGCGCCCTGCACACCGCCTTCCCGGTCTTCGCCGCCGCGTTCGACACCGTCTGCGCCGAGCTCGACCGCCACCTGGACGGCCATGCCGGGCACGCGGTGCGCGAGGTGGTCTTCGGCGAGGACGCCGAGCTGCTGGACCGGACCCTCTACACCCAGGCCGGTCTCTTCGCCGTCGAGGTGGCGCTGTACCGGCTGCTGGAGTCCTGGGGCGTGACCGCGGACTTCCTGGTCGGCCACTCGGTGGGCGAGCTGGCGGCGGCCCATGTGGCGGGCGTGTTCTCGCTGGAGGACGCGTGCGCGCTGGTCGCGGCCCGGGGCCGGCTGATGGACGCGCTGCCCGCCGGAGGCGCGATGGTCTCGCTCCAGACCGGCGAGGCCGAGGTGCTGCCCCATCTGGAGGGCCAGGAGGACCGGGTGGTCCTGGGCGCGGTCAACGGCCCGGCCGCCACGGTGATCTCCGGTGAGGAGACGGCCGTCCTGAGGATCGCGGAAGCGGTGGGCGTCAAGAGCAAGCGGCTGCGGGTCGGCGTCGCCTCCCACTCGCCGCTGATGGATCCCATGCTGGAGGAGTTCGCCAAGGTCGCCGGTGAGCTGACCTACGCCACCCCCCGGATCGCGGTGGTCTCCAACGTGACCGGCGAGGCGGCGGCCGAGGAGCTGTGCTCGCCCGAGTACTGGGTGCGCCATGTGCGGCAGCCGGTGCGGTTCCAGGACGGGATGCGGTTCCTCGAGGACCAGGGCGTGACCCGCTATGTGGAGGTCGGCCCGTCCGGTGTGCTGTCCGTGATGGGGCAGGAGTGCGTCGCCGCCCCCGACGCCGCCGCGTTCATCACCCTGCTCCACAAGGACCGCGACGAGGCCGCGTCGCTGCTGGCCGGGGTGGGCCGGGTGCACGCCCACGGTGGCGCGGTGGACTGGGAGAAGGTGTTCGCGGGCCGTGGCGCCCGTAGGGTGGATTTGCCCACGTACGCCTTCCAGCGGCAGCGCTACTGGCTGGACGGCCAGGACCGGGCGGGCGATGTGGCCTCGGCGGGGCTGGGATCGGCCGGGCATCCGCTGCTGGGCGCCGCCGTCGAACTCGCCGACACCGACGGCCTGGTGCTCACCGGGCGGCTGTCCCTGGCCGCCCAGCCCTGGCTGGCCGACCACGCCGTCTCCGGCACGGTCCTCTTCCCCGGCACCGCGTTCCTCGAGCTCGCGATCCAGGCCGGTGACCAGGTCGGCCGCGACCAGGTCGAGGAGCTGACCCTCCAGGCGCCGCTGATCCTCCCCGCCCGTGGCGCGCTCACCCTCCGGGTGACCGTGGGCGAACCCGACGAGAGCGGACGGCGCCCGCTGAACGTCCACTCCCGCCCCGAGGGCGCCGGGTTCGGCGAGCCGTGGACCCCGCACGCCACCGGCACGCTCGCCACCGCCACACCTGCTGCCCCCGCCGAGCTGACCGCGTGGCCTCCGGCGGACGCCACCGAACTCGACGTCAGCGACATGTACGAGCGGTACGCGGCGGGTGGCTTCGGCTACGGCCCGGCCTTCCGGGGCCTGCGCGCCGCCTGGCTGCGCGGCGACGAGGTGTTCGCCGAGGTGCGGCTGGCCCAGGAGCAGCGGCCGGCCGCCGCCGGGTACGGGATCCACCCGGCCCTGCTCGACGCCTCCCTGCACGGCATCGCGCTCGGCACCCTCTTCGCCGGGGAGGACCCCGAGACGGCGCAGGGGCGGCTGCCGTTCTCCTGGACCGGGGTGTCGCTGCACGCCGCCGGGGCCGACGAGGTGCGGGTGCGGATCTCCCCGGCCGGGGAGGACACCGTGGCGCTCGCGGTGGCCGACCCCACCGGCCGCCCGGTGGCCACCGTCGAGGGCCTGCGCTTGCGCAAGATGACCGGCGATCAGCTCAGCGGCGCCCGCGCCGCGAGCAGCGAGTCGCTGTTCCAGCTCGACTGGCCCGCGCTCGCGGGCGCGGGCCGGCCCACCCCGCTGACCCGGGCCGCGCTGGTCGGTGACGACGGACTGGAGGTCACCGAGAGCCTCTTCGCGGCCGGGGTCCACCTGGAGTCGTATGTGGACCTGGAGTCGCTGGGCGCGGCCGTCGACGCCGGTACGGCCGCCCCCGCGGCGGTCCTGGTGTCCTGTGCCGCCGGGCCCGGCGCACCGGCCGACGCGGTGCGGGACTCCCTGCGCACCGCCCTGGAGCTGGCCCGGAAGTGGTCGGCCGATGAGCGGTTCACCGACTCCCGGCTGGTGTTCGTCACCCGTGGCGCGGTGGCCACCGCGCCCGGCGTGGAGGTCACCGATCTGCCGGGCGCCGCCGTCTGGGGCCTGGTGCGCTCGGCGCAGTCGGAGAACCCCGACCGGTTCACCCTCCTCGACCTCGACGAGCACGAGGAGTCCGTACGCGCCATCCCGGCGGCCCTCCCCTCCGGGGAGCCGCAGCTCGCGCTGCGCGCCGGACAGGCACACACCCCGCGGCTCGCCCGCGCCCAGGGCGCCACCGGCGCCACCCGGGCCCTGGACCCCGAGGGCACCGTGCTGATCACCGGCGCCACCGGTACGCTCGGCGGGCTGCTCGCCCGCCACCTGGTGACCCGCCACGGCGTCCGCCATCTGCTGCTGACCAGCCGCCGGGGACCGGCCGCCGAGGGGGCCGGGCGGCTGTGCGAGGAGCTGACCGAACTCGGCGCGACCGTGACCGTGGCCGCGTGCGACACCGCCGACCGGGACGCCGTGGCCGCCCTGGTGGCCCAGGTGCCCGCCGACCACCCGCTCACCGGGGTGTTCCACACCGCCGGGGTGCTGGATGATGGGGTGATCTCCTCGCTCACCCCCGAGCGGCTGGACACCGTGCTGCGTCCCAAGGTCGACGCCGCGCTCCACCTCCACGAGGCCACCCGGGAGCTGGACCTGGCCGCGTTCGTGCTGTTCTCCTCGGCCGCCGGTGTGCTCGGCGGCGCGGGCCAGGGCAACTACGCGGCCGCCAACGGCTTCCTCGACGCCTTCGCCCAGGCCCGCCGGGCGCAGGGGCTGCCCGCCCACTCCCTCGCCTGGGGGCTGTGGGCGCCGACCAGCGCGATGACCGGTACGGCGGACACGGCCGGGGCCGCCCGCTCGGGCGTGGCCGCGCTCTCCTCCGAACAGGGCATGGAACTGCTCGACACCGCCCTCGCCCTGGACACCCCACTGCTGATCCCGATGCGGATCGACCTCGCGGCGCTGCGCGCGGGCGCCGGATCCGGCTCGGTGCCGCTGCTGCTGCGCGGGCTGGTGCGGACACCGGCGCGCCGGGCGGGCGCGGCCACACGCGGTGGCTCGCCGGGCGGCGGCTCCGCGCTGCGGGAACGGCTCGCCGCGCTGTCCGAGGCCGAACAGGACGCCGTACTGGTGGAGTTGGTGTGCACGCAGGTGGCCACCGTGCTCGGCCACCCGGACCCGTCCGCCATCGGCCCGGCCCATGAGTTCGTGGACTCCGGCTTCGACTCGCTCACCGCGGTCGAACTGCGCAACCGGCTGAACGCGGCCACCGGGCTCAGGCTGCCCGCCACGCTCGTCTTCGACCACGAGACGCCCACCGATCTGGCCGCCCGGCTCCGCTCCGAACTGGCCGCGGCCCGGCAGTCGGGCCCGTCCGAGCGGACGCCCGCGGGCGCGGCGCCCGCCGCGGCGGGGGAGTCCACCACGCTGAGCACGCTGTACACCGAGGCGTTCGAGACCGGGAAGTGGAAGGAAATCTTCGATCTGCTGCACGCCACGGCGGCGCTGCGGCCCCGGTTCAGCGCCCCTTCCGACCTGGAGAAGCTGCCGATGCCGGTCCGGCTCAGCAAGGGCCCGGCCGAGCAGCACATGTTCTGCTTCTCCTCGTGCCTGGCGGTCGCGGGCATCCACCAGTACGCGCGGTTCGCGGCCTCGCTGCGGGGCCGGCGCGATGTGTCGGCCCTCGCGCTGCCGGGCTTCGGCCGCGGCGAGCCCCTTCCGGAGACGGCGGACGCGGTGGTGGCCGCGCAGGCCGAGGCGGTGGCGAAGGCCGCCGACGGGCAGCCCATCGTGCTCCTGGGCTCCTCGGCGGGCGGCTGGTTCGCCCACGCGGCGGCGGGACACCTGGAGCGGATGGGCATCCGGCCGACCGCGGTGGTCCTGGTGGACACCTACGTGCCCAAGAGCAGCATCCTCAACCAGTTCGGGCTCTCGCTCATGGACGGGATGACCGAGCGCGAGGGCGTGTTCGTCACCATGGACGACGCCCGGCTGTCGGCCATGGGCTGGTATCTCAACCTCTTCGGCGGCTGGGACCCCGAGCCGATCGAGACCCCCACCCTCCTGGTGCGCGCGCTGGAGCCGCTGTCCACCGGATCGCTGAAGCTGGAGGAACTGCCCGACTGGCGGTCCTTCTGGGAGCTGCCGCACGACATCGTCGATGTCCGTGGCAACCACTTCACCATGATGGAGGACCACTCCCTCCCCACCGCCCAGGCCATCGAGGACTGGCTGGAGCGACTGCCGCGCGACGGCGCCTGACCCCGCGCCTGACCCCGCTCCCGACCCCCGCCCGGACACCCCGCTTCAGACGCCCCCCGCATCAGACAAGGAACGACGACCATGGCGTTGCCCGTCACCGATGAGAGCCTGTGGTTCCGCAGGTTCCATCCGCGCCCGGAGGCCGAGGTCAGCCTGGTCTGCCTGCCGCACGCGGGGGGAGCCGCCAGCTTCTACTTCCCGATCTCCGAGCTGCTGCCGCCGACCGTGGAGGCGCTGGCCGTCCAGTACCCGGGGCGGCAGGACCGCCGCCATGAAGCGCCCATCGAGGACATCCACGAGATGGCGCGCGAGATCTACGAGGCGCTGAAGCCGCTCACCGCACACCGGCCGATCGCGCTGTTCGGCCACAGCATGGGCGCGAGCGTCGGGTTCGAGCTGGCCAGGCTGCTCGAAGGGGAGCTGGGGACCGTGCCCGTGGCGCTCTTCGCCTCGGGCCGGCCCGCGCCCTCCCACCACCGCAGCCTCGGCATCCACCGGCGCGACGACGCCGGGCTCATCGCCGAGCTGCGGCTGGTCAGCGGAACCGACTCCCGGATCCTCGGCGACACCGAACTGCTGCGGCTGGCCCTGCCCGCCATCCGCAGCGACTACAAGGCGGCCGAGACCTACGCATACCGGCCCGGCGCCCGGCTGGCCTGCGACATCGTGGGGCTCACCGGTGACAGCGACATCCGCGTCACCGCCCGGGAAGTGGCGGGCTGGCGGGAGCACACCTCGGGCCCCTTCCGGCTGGAGGTCTTCTCCGGCGGCCACTTCTACCTGGGTGAGCAGAAGGCAGCGGTGGCCGGAGTCATCACGGACACCCTGCGGGCGGCCACCGCCCGCCCCCGACGACCCATCGACTGAGAGAGAAACCGACGATGCGTATCCTTTTCGCTACGGTGTCCGAGAAATCACACCTGTTCACCATGGTCCCGCTCGCCTGGTCGCTGGCCGCGGCCGGCCATGAGGTGCATGTCGCCAGCAACCCCGCGCTGACCGAGTCCATCAAGAGCACCGGTCTGACGGCCGTCTCCGTCGGCAAGGACCACAATCTCCACGAGATGCTGACACAGAACCGCGAGTCGCTGGAGAACCCGCTCTCCGACTGGTCCACCCCGGAGCTCGATCAGCACTCCTGGGAACAGGTGCTGATGAAGTTCAAGGTCAGCGTGATGTTCGCGTACCAGACCTACAACGACTGCATGGTGCACGAGCTGGTGGACTACGCCCGCCACTGGCAGCCCGACCTGGTCATCTGGGACCCGGTCAGCTACGCGGGCCCGGTGGCCGCCCGCGTCGTGGGCGCCGCCCACGCCCGGCTGCTGTGGTGCATCGACATCTACGCGAAGATGCGCGAGGTGTTCCTGGCCCGCCTCGCCGAGCAGCCCGAGGAGCGCCGCGAGGACCCGATGGCCGACTGGCTCGGTGGCATCCTCGGCCGATACGGCCGCACCTTCGACGAGGAGGTCGTGGTTGGCCAGTGGACCATCGACCAGATCCCCACCAGCCTCCAGCTCCCGCTGTCCCTCCAGCGGGTCCCGGTCCGCTATCTGCCCTACAACGGCCCCTCCGACATCCCGGACTGGCTGCGCGAGACCCCCGAGCGGCCACGGGTCGTGCTGACCTCCGGGGTCTCGGCACGGGCGGCCCTGGGCGGCACCTTCATGCCGGTGGCCGACATGATCGACACCCTGGGGAGCATGGACATCGACGTGGTGGCCGCACTGCCGCCCGAGGAGGTCGAGGCGCTGGAGAAGGTCCCCGCCAACACCCGCATCGTCGACTTCGTCCCGCTGCACGCCCTGCTGCCCGGCGCCTCGGTCCTCATCCACCACGGCGGCTTCGGCTCCTGGGGCACCGCCTTGGCGGGCGGCGTACCGCAGTTCATCCCCACCATCCGCTACGCCGACTGGTGGAACAAGGGGACCAGTCTGCACGAGGCCGGTGCCGGACTCGCCGTCCACGCCTCGGAGTTGACCGCCGAGGTGCTGCGCGAGGGCGTCGAGCGGCTGCTGAAGGAGGCGTCGTTCAAGGAGGCCGCCGAGCGGCTGCGCGCGGAGAACCAGCGCACCCCCACCCCGCACGACGTGGTGCCGGTGCTGGAGAAGCTCACCATGGAGCACGGCCGATGAAGGTGCGCGAGCTGGCGGTGTCCGGCGCCTACGAGTTCAGCCCGGACGTCCACCGCGACGAGCGCGGCGCGTTCGTCGCCCACTACACCGACTCGGCCTTCTCCGCGGCCGTCGGCCATCACTTGCGCCTGGGCCAGAACCACCACAGCGTCTCCCGGCGCGGCACCGTCCGCGGGGTGCACTACGCGGACGTACCCCCCGGCCAGGCCAAGATGGTGACCTGTGTCAGCGGCGAACTCCTCGATGTGGTGGTGGACCTGCGGGTGGGCTCGCCCACCTTCGGCCGCTGGGACAGTGTGCGTCTTGACCCCGTCTCGTACCGGGCGGTCTATCTGGAGGAGGGCCTGGGCCACGCCTTCATCGCGCTGCGTGACGACACCGTGGCCGCCTACCTCAACTCGGAGGAGTACAACCCGGGCGCCGAGCACGAGATCGACCCCTTCGACCCGGCCCTCGGCCTGCCCTGGCCCAAGGACCTGGAGTACCTGGTCTCCGAGCGCGACCGGAACGCCCCGCGGCTGGCCGAGGCCGAACGGGCCGGTCTGCTGCCGTCCTACGAGGTCTGCCGGGCGCTGCACCCCCGGCGCTGACCCGGCCCGGCGTACCCCCGTCCACCGATCGGTTGATGCGGCCGATCGGCCGGCCGGTGGAGGGAGGATCAGCCCGGTGGGCAGCCGATGAGCCGATCCGCGGGGGATATCCGCTCCCTACGGTGGAAGAGTGAAGAACAAAAGCGAGGAGGACCCGGGCCGATGCCGCTGATCGAGGTCAGTAACCTGCGCAAGGAATACCGCAATCACGTGGCGGTACAGGACGTGTCCTTCTCCGTGGAGGAGGGCGAGATCTTCGGCATCCTCGGCCCCAACGGGGCGGGCAAGACCACCGCCGTGGAGTGCATCGAGGGCATGCGCAAGCGCGACGGCGGCGAGATCTCCGTGATGGGTCTCGACCCGCTGAAGGACAAGGACCTCGCGGAGCTGCGCGAGTCCATCGGTATCCAGCTCCAGCAGAGCGAACTGCCGCCCAAGATGAAGGTGTGGGAGGCGCTCGAGCTCTACAGCACCTTCTACCGCGACCCCGTCGACTGGCGCGAGCTCATCAAGGACTGGGGCCTGTCGGGCAAGGCCGACACGGCCTACGGATCGCTGTCCGGCGGCCAGCAGCAGCGGCTGTCCATCGCGCTGGCCCTCGTCGGCAAGCCCAGGATCGCCGTCTTCGACGAGCTGACCACCGCGCTCGACCCGCACGCCAGGCGCGAGACCTGGAAGCTGATCGAGAAGGTCCGGGAGCAGGATGTGACCGTGCTGCTGGTCACCCACTTCATGGAGGAGGCCGAGCGGCTCTGCGACCGGATCGCCATCATCGAATCCGGCCGGGTCGTCGCCCTCGACACCCCCTCCGGACTGGTGTCCCGGGTCGATGAGCAGCAGATCATCCGCTTCAAGCCGTCCGTCCCGATGGACGACGAACTGCTCACCTCGCTGCCCGAGGTGAGCAGTGTGACCCGGTCCAAGTCCCAGGTGACGGTGGTCGGCAAGGGCAATGTCGTCTACGCCGTGATCTCCGTCCTGGCCCGCAATCAGATCGTGGCGAACGAACTCCGCCTGGAGCAGGCGAGTCTCGATGACGCCTTCGTCGCCCTGACCGGCTCCAAGCCCGCCAACTAAAGCCGCCGAGGAGACTTCTGCCATGTCCGGGCGCACCAAGCTCACCTACGTCGAGAGCAAGCTGTTCCTGCGCGATCCCACCGCGGTGTTCTTCGTCATCGCGCTGCCGATCATGCTGCTGGCCATCTTCCACTTCGTCACCACCAAGTCCGACGACGACGCCGCCACCAAGGCGTCGATGGCCGCGTTCGTCCCCGCGATGGCCATGTCGCTGTGTCTGACGATGCTGGCCCTCAACCTGCTGCCCACGACCCTGGCGACCTACCGGGAGAAGGGCATCCTGCGGCGCATGGCCGCGAGCCCCATCCACCCGGGGAACCTGCTGCTCGCCCAGCTCTTCATCAACCTGGTCACCGCGGCGGTCTCCGCGGTGCTGGTGCTCATCGTCGGCAAGACCGCCTTCGACACCAAGCTGCCCGGTGACGTCCCCGCCTTCCTGGTGAGCTTCGTCCTGGGCACCTGGGCGCTGTTCTCCATCGGCCTGGTGATCGCGGCCGTGGCGCCGAGCAGCAAGTCGGCCACCGCGATGGGCCTGTCCCTGCTCTTCCCCAGCCTCTTCTTCGGCGGCGCGTTCCTCCCCAAGGAGGATCTGCCGGAGACGGTGTCCACCATCGGCGACTACACCCCGCTGGGCGCCGCGCTCCAGGCGCTGCGCGACTCCTGGGAGAACCAGTGGCCGCAGACGCTGCACCTGACCGTCCTCGGAGTGATCGCGGTGGCCGCCACCGCGGCCGCGGCCAAGCTGTTCCGCTGGGAGTGAGGTGAGCGCGTCCAAGGACGACGGCGGACGGTGGGAGCGGCACTCCGACATCCTGTTCGGAGGGCTGCCCTACCTTCTGCTGTTTCTGTCCACGGCCCTGAGCGTGGTCCACGGCCCGCCACCGGCCCGGCGGCTGCTCACCACGCTCGGCCTCGCGGCCGTGGCCGCCGCCTGGATCCTGGGCACCTACACCCTGCCCACGGGCCGCCGCAGCAGACAGCCGTACGGCACGGTGCGCACGGCCGTCTACTTCGCCGGGCTGCTCGCCCTCTCCGCCGCGCTGATGGCGCGGGACCAGGTGTTCATGCTGTTCGCCGCCACCGGGTTCCTCCAGGCGCTGGTGCTGCTGCCGACCGTCTGGGCGCTGGTGTCCGTGGCGGCCACCTCCTTCGTCGTCAACACCGTGCCGGACGGCTTCCCCCGGCCCACGACCGGCGCGGTGGTCGGCTATCTCGCCGCCATCGCCTTCCAGACCGTGGTGATCGGCTGGATCAACCTGCTGTCGAGCCGGCTCAACGAACAGCACCAGCGGCGCAAACGGACCGTGGCCGAACTCCGCTCGGCGCTCGCCGAGAACGCCGGACTCCACGCCCAGCTGATCACCCAGGCGCGTGAGGCCGGAGTGCTCGACGAGCGCCAGCGGATGGCGGGGGAGATCCATGACACCCTCGCCCAGGGGCTGGCCGGCATCATCCGGCAGCTGGAGGCCGCCGAACACGCCGAGGGCGACCGCGAGGTGTGGCGCCGCCATCTCGTGGCGGCCAAGGACCTGGCCCGGGACAGCCTCGCCGAGGCGCGCCGCTCGGTCCAGGCGCTCCGCCCCGAGCAACTGGAGTCCCGGACCCTGCCGGACGCCCTGGAGTCGCTGGTCGAGGGGTGGGCACGGGCGCGGGAGCCGAAGGCCGCGTTCGCGACGACCGGGACCGCCGTCCCGCTCCACGCCGAACTGGAGGCCACGCTCTACCGGGTGGCGCAGGAGGCCCTTGCCAACATCGCCAAGCACGCCCGGGCGTCGAAGGTGGGCATCACCCTGTCGTACATGGAGGACGTGGTGGTCCTCGACGTACTCGACGACGGCGTCGGATTCGACCCCGCGGCCGCGGAGGCCGAGGCCGGCACCTCCGGCGGCCACGGCCTCGGGCTGGTGGCGATGCGGCGCCGACTGGACCGGGTGGCCGGTACGTTGGACATCGAAAGCGCCCGTGGCGAGGGCACCGCCATCAGCGCGGCCGTCCCCGTGATCCCCCAGGAAGCCGGTGCATGAGCGGAAACACCCATGGCGGCAACACCTCGAGCCCCATCCGCATCCTCATCGTCGACGACCATCCCGTGGTCCGCGACGGGCTGCGCGGAGTGCTGGAGCGGGACCCCGACTTCACGGTGATCGGCGAGGCCGGTGACGGTGCCGAGGCCGTCGAACTGTACGAGCGGCAGCCGGCCGATGTGGTCCTGATGGATCTGCGCATGCCCCGGATGGGCGGCGTGGAGGCCATCAAACGGCTGCTGCGCGGCGACCCCGAGGCCCGGATCCTGGTGCTGACCACCTATGACACCGACAGCGACGTCATGGGCGCCCTGGCCGCCGGGGCGACCGGCTATCTCCTCAAGGACACCCCGCGCGAGGAGCTGACCCGCGCCGTGCGGTCCGCCTCCTCGGGCCAGTCCGTCCTCTCGCCCGCGGTCACCGGACGCGTTCTCGGTCAGGTCCGCAAACCCACTCAGGGCCCGCTGAGCGACCGTGAACTCCAAGTGCTCCGGCTTATCGCGGACGGGGCCACGAATCGACAGGCCGCGGCGGCATTGTTCATCAGCCAGGCGACCGTCAAGACGCATCTTCTGCATGTCTACGAGAAACTCGGGGTGAAGGATCGCGCGGCGGCGGTCAGCGAGGCCCATAAACGACATCTATTCGAATGACACCGCAGGTCGGGGCCGTGATAGGGGTGGCCGATAGGGGTGGACGAGGGTAGGGGTTGTTCCGCTCGAAGCGGCGCCAATACGGTGGCGATATGGGCCACATCCGAGATCGGCAAGCCGTTGTCATCGGCGGCACCGGATTCATCGGGCGACATATCTGCAGAGCTCTCGCCAAGCGCCGATATGACGTCCTGGCAATCGCGAGAAAACCCGCCGAACCCATTCCCGGAGTCTCATTTCTGGCACTGGACGCGGTATCCGCGCCGAGCGAGGACATCGTCCGGGCCGCACGGTCCGCCGATCTCGTCGTCAACGCGGCGGGCGACAGCTGGGAGGGCGACGAGGCCGGCATGACGGCCTCGCACATCCCCCTTGTGGACCGGCTGGTGGACGCCGTGGCGGCCCTCCCCAGGCGGCCGCGGCTGGTGCATCTGGGCTCGGTGCACGAGTACGGCCCCGTCCCCGACGGCACGGCCATCGCCGAGGACCACCCCACCGCCCCCCGCACCCCCTACGCCCGCACCAAGCTCGTCGGCAGCCGGATCGTGCTGGGCGCCACGGACGCAGGACGCGTCGACGGCTGCGTCCTGCGCGTCACCAACGTCTGCGGACCGGGCACCCCCCGGGGCAGCTTCCTCGGCGGGCTCGCCCACCGGCTGCGCCACACCACCGAGGACGCTCCGCTCGCCGTCACCCTCGTCGACGACCGGCGCGACTTCATCGACGTCCGCGATGTCGCCGAGGCCGTGGTGCTGGCCGCGAGCAGCCCGGTGACCGGCCGGGTGCTCAACATCGGGCAGGGCGACGCCTTCAGCATGCGCGAACTGGCCTGGCTGCTGATCTCCGCCTCCCAGGTCCCCGACCGTCTGGTGCGCGAAGAGAGCGGCGCCGTGCACAGCAAGGGCGGCAGCTGGACCCAGGCCGACATCCGCCTCGCCCGGCGGCTCATGGGCTGGTCCCCGAAGGTGGCCCTCAAGGAATCCCTCCACGACCTGTGGGCCGCCTCCGCCACCCCGAGCCGACCGGCTGCCGAGGCGGCCCGTACCGAAGGACACTGATGCAGTACAGCTATCTCGGCCGCACCGCCCTCAAGGTGAGCCGACTGTGCCTGGGCACCTTGAACCTCGGGGTCAGGGCGAGCGACGAGGAGAGCCACGCGATCCTGGACACCGCCCTGGACCGCGGGGTCAACTTCATCGACACCGCCAACCAGTACGGCTGGCAGAAGCACAAGGGCTACACCGAGGAGTTCCTCGGCGGCTGGTTCGCCCAAGGCGGCGGCCGGCGCGAGAAGGTCGTGCTGGGCACCAAGGTCTTCAACCCGATGACCGACTGGCCCAATGACTCGGGGCTGTCCGCCCGGCACATCATCGCCTCCTGCGAGGACTCGCTGCGCCGGATGGGCACCGACTGGATCGACCTGTTCCAGATGCACCACATCGACCGCCACGCCCCCTGGGAGGAGGTGTGGCAGGCGATGGAGACGCTGACCCGGCAGGGCAAGGTGCGCTACGTCGGCTCCTCCAACTTCGCCGGCTGGCACATCGCCGAGGCCCAGGAGGCCGCGGCCCGCCGCCACTTCCTCGGCATCGTCTCCGAGCAGAGCGTGTACAACCTCGTCACCCGCCATATCGAACTGGAGCTGATCCCCGCCGCCCAGCGGTACGGCGTCGGGGTGCTCGCCTGGTCGCCGCTGCACGGCGGGCTGCTCAGCGGGGCGCTGCGCAAGCTGGCCGAGGGCACCGCGATGAAGACCGCCCAGGGCCGGGCCGCCCAGGCGCTGGAGGTCCACCGGGACGCCGTCGCCGCGTACGAGAAGCTGTGCGACGGCCTCGGCGCCGACCCGGCCGAAGTGGGTCTTGCCTGGGTGATGGCACGCCCCGGCATCACCGCGCCGGTCATCGGGCCGCGCAGCCTGGACCAGCTGGAAGGGGCCTTCACGGCCATGGAGCTGACGCTGTCCGACGAGGTGCTGGCCGAGCTGGACCGGCTGTTCCCGCCGATCGGCAACGGCGGCCCCGGACCGGAGGCGTGGGCGTGGTGAGCACGCTCCAGGAGCGGCTGGTCCGCTCCGCCGCCACCGTCGACAGCTCGGTGACCCTGCTCGCCGACTTCCAGCGCTGGTTCCGCGAACGCGTCGACGCCGACGAGTCCCGGATCGAGATCATCCCGTTCGAGGCGATGCGCGGCTGGGACTTCGCGCCGGACACCCACAACCTCGTCCATGAGACCGGCCGGTTCTTCACCGTCGAGGGCATCCGGGTGCGGATGCCCGGGGCCCCGGTGGAGGAGTGGAGCCAGCCGATCCTCCACCAGCCGGAGATCGGCATCCTGGGCATCCTGGTCAAGGACTTCGACGGCGTACCGCACTTCCTGATGCAGGCCAAGATGGAGCCCGGCAACCACGGCGGGCTGCAGCTGTCCCCCACCGTCCAGGCCACCCGCAGCAACTACACCCGGGTGCACAAGGGCCGGGCCGTGCCGTATCTGGAGTACTTCCAGCGGATGGAGCGGCACCGGGTGCTCGCCGACGTCCGCCAGTCGGAGCAGGGCAGCTGGTTCTTCCACAAGCGCAACCGCAACATGCTGGTCGAGGTGGCGCCGGAGACGGACGTCGAGGTGCGCGACGGCTTCCGCTGGCTGACGCTCGGCCAGCTGCACCATCTGCTGGCCGTGGAGGACCTGGTGAACATGGACGCCCGCAGCGTCCTGGCCTGTCTGCCGCACTCCCCGCTGGACCCCGGGGAGACCTTCCCGGCCGCCGGACCACACGGGACCGCGGAGCCGGAACGGCAGGGGCGGCACACCCTCCACCGCGACGCCGACATCCTCAGCTGGATCACCGGACTGCGCACCGAGCGCGAGGTGTTCACCGAGCGGATACCGCTGCGGGAAACCACCGGCTGGCACCGCAACGCCCACCGCATCTCCCACGAGAGCGGGCGCTACTTCAGCGTGATGGCCGTGGACGTGACCGCGGGCGGCCGCGAGGTGGGCGGCTGGACCCAGCCCATGATCGAGCCCCACGGACCGGGCGTGGCGGCCTTTCTGCTGGCCTACGCCGACAAGGTGCCGCACGTCCTGGTGCAGGCCCGCGCCGAACCCGGCTACACGGACGTGGTGGAGCTGGCCCCCACCGTGCAGTGCACCCCGCGCAACTACACCCATCTGCCCGAGGGGGCCACCCCGCCGTTCCTCGGGGACGTGGTGGAGGCACCGGCCGACCGGGTGCGGTTCGACACCGTGCTCTCCGAGGAGGGCGGCCGCTTCTTCCACGCCTTCAACCGCTATCTCGTCGTGGAGACGGAGATGAGCGCCGTCCCCCAGGAGCCGCCGAACTACCGCTGGATGGCCGTGCGTCAGCTGCTCGACCTGATGCGCCACAGCCATTACGTCAACGTCGAGGCCCGCACGCTCATCGCCTGTCTGCACTCCCTGGCCGTATAGGGGACTAGGGGGGCGCGACCCGGGCGGAGCTAGGGGTTAATTCGGATCGTGGCCGCTTCCATAGCCTCCGGGACACACAGGTGCCCGGAGCGGTACATCGGAGGACATGTCATGCAGGACATCATCAGCGCCGTGCTGGCGCAGGACGCGGTGGCCGCGGACTTCGCCGCCTTGGACCTTCCCGAGTCCTACCGGGGCGCGGTGATCCTCAAAGAGGAATCCGAGATGTTCGTGGGCATGGCCACCAAGGACAAGGACCCCCAGAAGTCGCTCCACATCCGCGAGGTGCCCACGCCCGAACCGGGCCCGGGCGAGGCGGTGGTCGCGGTCATGGCCAGCGCGATCAACTACAACACCGTCTGGAGCGCCATCTTCGAGCCGCTGCCGACCTTCGGCTTCCTGGAGCGCTACGCACGCACCGACGACCCCGGAGCGGCCCGCCACGACCAGCCCTACCACGTGCTCGGCTCCGACCTGGCCGGTGTGGTGCTGCGCACCGGGCCGGGGGTCCGCCACTGGAAGCCGGGCGACCGGGTGGTGGCCCACTGCCTGTCCATCGAACTGCGCTCACCGGACGGCCATGACGACTCCATGCTCGACCCCGAGCAGCGGATCTGGGGCTTCGAGACCAACTACGGCGGGCTCGCCGAGCTCTCGCTGGTCAAGGCCAACCAGCTGATGCCGATGCCCGCCCACCTCACCTGGGAGGAGGCCGCCTCCTCTGGCCTGGTCAACTCCACCGCGTACCGGCAGCTCGTCTCCCGCAACGGCGCCCAGATGAAACAGGGCGATGTGACCCTCGTCTGGGGCGCGGCCGGTGGCCTCGGCTCGTACGCGACCCAGCTGGCCGTCAACGGCGGGGCGGTCCCGGTGTGTGTGGTCTCCGGGCGGCGCAAGGCCGAACTCGTCCGCTCCATGGGGGCCGAGCTGGTCATCGACCGGGCCGAGGAGGGCTATCGCTTCTGGAAGGACGCGACCACGCCCGACCCCAAGGAGTGGAAGCGCTTCGGGTCCCGGATCCGCGAACTGACCGGCGGCGACGACCCGGACATCGTCGTGGAGCACCCCGGCCGGGAGACCTTCGGCGCCAGTGTGTACGTGGCGCGGCGCGGCGGAACGATCGTCACCTGCGCCTCGACGTCCGGCTACCGCCACGAGTACGACAACCGCTACCTGTGGATGGCGCTCAAGCGGATCATCGGCACCCACTTCGCCAACTACCGGGAGGCATGGGCGGCCAACCGGCTGATCGAGAAGGGGATGGTGCACCCCACGCTCTCCAAGGTCTATCCGCTCGATGCGGTCGGCACGGCCACCCAGGACGTCCACCGCAACCGCCACTCCGGGAAGGTCGGCGTGCTGTGCCTGGCCCCGGAGGAGGGGCTGGGGGTGCGCGACCCGGAGCTGCGCGAGCGCCATCTGCCGGCCATCAACCGCTTCCGCCAGGACTGAACCGGTTCGGGCCCGGGTGGCCCGCACCCCCTCCTCGCCGGAGAAGTCCGTGGCCACCGTGCGGCCTTCGCCCAGCCCCGACTCCCGTACGGCGGCCCCGAAGGCGGCCTCGCGGATCGTGGTGTGCCCCAGCCCGGGGGCGCCGCCCACCCGGGCGATCCGGCGGTGGCCCAGCGCCGTCCGTCCCCTGTGGACCGCCACACGATAGCGCGTCGGTAAACCGGTCCAGTGGGGTGCGGCCCGCTCGGAGCGCCCGGGGCCGGCGGTCAGGACAGGGGCGGCGTCACCGGCCGTCAGGGCGCGAACGGACTCGCCACCCGCGGCCTCTCCCCGGCCGGGGCGGGGCGCCGCGGCGCCTCGGGTTCGTCGTCCCCCTCGACGAGGCCCAGCCGGCGCAGCGTCCGGCCCAGCGCGGCCGGGTTGAGCAGCCCCAGCGGGGCCGGCAGCCGGTGCCAGGGCACACAGCGGTCGACCAGGCCGAAGGCGGCGCGCACCGGGAGGTCCAAGGCCGCCCGCACCGGCAGGTCGAGGGCGGCGCGCACCGGGACGGGCAGCAGCGTGGTGGGCCGCTGCTCGGCGGCGGGGAAGCGCAGGCCGAGCCGGTGCGCGGCGGCGGCCTCGTACGCGGCCTTGCGGGCCCGGTTGAGACTGCCGAGCGGACGGAACTCCTCGGTGGTGTGCCAGGGGTTGAACGCCAGCTGCTCGACCCGGCGCGCCGCCGACCGGGCCCGGGCGCCGTCCAGGTCCTGGCACGGCACGGTGAGCACCGCGACCGGGACGACCGGCGTGTCGCTCTCCCGCCACTCCACCGAGCCGTCCTCGACCGGGGTGCGGCGGTCGTCCAGATAGCGCTGTACGCACAGCTCGAAGGCGATGTCGCCGGTGGACAGCCGCATCGCCAGCTCACGGTGGAGATAGTCGGGGTCGCCGCCGTCGGGCGGGGGAGCGGGGGTGCCGCCGGGCGCCGGACGCAGCTGGTAGCGCACCGGACCGGCCGGGCCCCACAGGATCGCGCCCCGGCTCCAGAAGGTCTCACGGGCCAGCGAGCCCACCGTGTGGCGGGTGGCGATCCGCAGGTTGCGGCGCATCCGGTCGGCGGTGGCCCAGCCCACCGCCAGCGGCAGCCGGACGAAGAGCCCGAACGCCCTCTCCACGGTGCTCCCCGCGCCCGCCGTGGCCTTGGCGAAGGCGACGAACTCGTGCGCGTCGGCGGCATGGGACACCGGGAAGCTGGTGGCCAGCAGGTCGTGGGTCTCCTCCGGACCGGCCTGCACCCGCACCGCCAGCCGCCGCAGATCGGGCGTGGCGCCGTACCCCTCGGAGCCGCTCGCGCTGGACAGCCGCACCACGGCCGGGTACTCGGCGCCCGGCCGGGCGTACCCCACGCACAGCTCGGGCGGAAGGTCGTCACGGAACCGCAGCCGGGCGTTCTCCACGCCCAGCGCCGCCTCGCCGCGGAAGGCGCGCAGCGGCCGCGGGGCGCCCGAGCCGTCGGTGCCGTCGGAGTACCGCTGCATCCGCATCAGCTCGTGCGTCAGCTTCTGGAAGCGCAGCCGCTCGGCCTCGGGGCTGCCGCCCTCGTACGCCTCATAGCCCTCGTACGGCGCGCCTGCCGTCCCGCCCGCCACCCCGTGCCGTGCCGCCTCGCTGCGTACGGACTGCTGTCCGGTGTCGACCATGGGGAACGCTCCGTACGGGGCAGGCGGGGACGATGGGGAACAAATGGGACGCTAGGGGAGAGTGTGCGGGGCCGCAGCCCGGAGTGGTGCACCGGGGGGAATCGGTCACCCGGACCGCCGCGGGTGGTTCCGCTCCGGCCTGCGGCACACTGGTGGCATGCCGGAGCTGCCCGAGGTGGAGGCCCTGACCGGGATCCTGGCCGAGCGCGCCGCCGGCCGGGAGATCGCCCGTGTCCTCCCCGTCGCGGTGAGCGTCCTGAAGACCTACGACCCGCCGCTGAGCGCGCTCGAAGGCCGCACCGTCACGGCGGCGGCCCGCCACGGCAAGTTCCTCGACCTGGCCACCGACGGCCCCCATCTGGTGATCCACCTCGCCAAGGCGGGCTGGCTGCGCTGGCGGGACGGGCTCCCCGAGACCCCGCCCCGGCCCGGCAAGGGCCCGCTCGCGCTGCGGCTGCTCCTGGCCGGGCCGGAGCGCTCCGGCTTCGACCTCACCGAGGCCGGGACGCGCAAGGGGCTCGCGGTGTACGTGGTGCGCGACCCGGGGGAGGTCCCGGGGATCGCCCGGCTGGGCCCGGACCCGCTGGACGACTCCTTCACGCTGGAGGTGTTCGCCGGGCTGCTGCGCGGTGTGCGCCACCGGATCAAGGGGGTGCTGCGCGACCAGAGCGTCATCGCCGGGATCGGCAACGCCTACTCCGACGAGATCCTGCACGCCGCCCGGATGTCGCCCTACCGGCTCGCTTCGGACCTCACCGAGGCGGAGATCGCCGGGGTGTACGAGGCGATGGGCGCCACGCTGCGCTCCGCCGTCGAGCGCTCCCGCGGCCTGGCCGCCACCGACCTCAAGGGGGAGAAGCGCGGCGGCATGCGGGTGCACGGCCGCACCGGGCAGCCGTGCCCGGTGTGCGGGGACACCGTCCGCGAGGTGTCCTTCCGCGACTCCTCGCTGCAGTACTGCCCCACCTGCCAGACCGGTGGCAAGCCGCTCGCCGACCGGCGGCTGTCCCGGCTGCTCAAGTAGCGTACCTGCCGGGTTCCGCCCCACATGCCGCCCACCGCCCGGTAGTTGACGTCCCGCTCTTGACCCGGGGAGCTCCGGACCGCCATATGGTGCTGTCGCAATCCCACGACACGACACCCCACGCCACGTCACGGAGCACCATGACCACAGCCCTGATCATCGGTGGCGGCATCGCCGGCACGGTGACCGCGATGGCCCTGCGGAAGGCCGGCATCGACGCGGCCGTCTACGAGACGTACCCCACGGACGCCATCGACACCGGTGCGTTCCTCGTCGTCGCCGCCAACGGCCTGGAGGCACTGCGCACCATCGACGCCCATGAACCCGTGCTGAAGAACTCCTTCCCGGCCGGCCGCGTCGACTTCATCAGCAACACCGGCAAGCGGCTCGGCAACCGTCCCATGTCCGGATCGCGGGACGGTGGCCTCGGCCCCGTGACGCTCAAGCGCGCCACCCTCGCCCGGGTGCTGCGCGAGGAGGCGGTGCGCCGCGGTGTGCGCGTCGAGGGCGGCAAGCGGCTGCTCGCCGCCCACACCAGCCCCGACGGCCGGATCGTCGGCTCCTTCGCCGACGGCGGCCGCGCCGTGGGCGATGTGCTGATCGGCGCCGACGGCATCCACTCGCTCGTCCGCAGGACGATCGACGCGGGCGCGCCCCGGCCCCGCTACACCGGACAGCACACCGTCTGTGGCTACACCCGCGACGCCGACTCGCCCCCGGACCCCGACGCCTACACGATGATCTTCGGCAAGCAGGCTTTCTTCGGCTGCACCACCGCACCGGACGGCGAGGTCTGGTGGTTCTGCAACGCCCCGGCCGAGGAGATGTCCAAGGCCGAGCTCGCCGCCGTCACCTCCGAGCAGTGGCGGGAGCGGCTGCTGACGCTCTTCGCCGAGGACAACACCCCCGCCGCCGACCTGGTCCGCGCCACCGGTGACACCATCGTGGCCACCGCCGCCTACGACATCGTCTCCACTCCCACCTGGTCCGAGGAGGCCATGGTCATCGTCGGCGACGCCGCGCACGCCTGCGCGCCGGGCGTCGCACAGGGCGCCTCGATGGCCATCGAGGACGGCGTCGTGCTCGCCAAATGCCTGCGCGATCTGCGCACACCCCAGTCGGCCTTCGCCGCGTACGAGGCGCTGCGCCGGGAGCGGGTCGAGAAGGTCGCCGCGGCCGGCGCGGGCATGGCCCGCCGCACGGCGCCGGGGCCCGTGGCGCGCGCCCTGCGCGATGTCACCATGCCGCGCAAGCTGGACCGGGCGGGCAACGGCGCCTCGGACTGGCTGACCGGCTACCGCATCGACTGGGACGAGCGGATCGACGCGCAGACGGCCCGCCGGCGCCGCTGACGTCCGCGCGCCGCCCACGTACGCGTACCCCTGACGTACGCCCCGTGACGTACGCCCCGTGACGTACGCCCCGTGACGTGCGCGCGCTTCCGAGGTACGCGCGCCCCTGAAGCACCCCGCCCCCCGCCCCCGTGACCGCGACCGGGAACCGCCCGGAACACGGCCCCGGGGGCGGGGCCGACCGGGCCCCACGTTTGGTCCGGGCTCTCACGGGCACTTGGAGCTCCCTGGCCCCGTATGCCCGGGAGATTCGCGTGAGCCCAGTACGCATAGTGATCGTCGGTGCCGGATTCGCCGGTTATCAGGCCGCCCGTACGCTCTCCCGCACCCTGCGCGGCGCGGCGGACATCGTCCTGATCAATCCCAATGACTACTTCCTGTATCTGCCCCTGCTGCCCGAAGTGGCGGCCGGGGTCCTGGAACCCCGGCGCGTCTCGGTCTCCCTCACCGGCACCCTGCCGCATGTCCGGCTGGTGCTGGGCGAGGTCCACGGCGTCGACCTGGACGCCCGCAAGATCTCCTGGCGGGACCCGGACGGACGGTCCGGCGAGATGGACTACGACCGGCTCGTCCTCTCCGTGGGCAGCGTCAACAAGCTGCTGCCGATCCCTGGCGTGGCCGAGCACGCCCACGGCTTCCGCGGTATGCCCGAGGCGCTCTTCCTGCGCGACCACATCACCCGCCAGATGGAGATGTCCGGCACCGCCGCCGACCCCCGGGAGCGGGAAGCCCGCCGCACCTTCGTGGTGGTCGGCGCCGGCTACACCGGCACCGAGGTGGCCGCCCACGGGGTGCTCTTCACCGACTCGCTCGCGCGGCGGAACCACTCGCTGCGCGATGCGCCGCGGCCCCGCTGGATGCTGCTCGACATCGCCCCCCGGGTCCTTCCCGAGCTGGACAAGAAGCTGTCCCGCACGGCCGACCGGGTGCTGCGCAAACGGGGTGTCGAGGTCCGCACCGGCACCACGGTCAAGGAGGCCACCTCGGAGGGGGTGCTGCTGGACGACGGCGAGTGCGTCGACACCCGGTCGCTGATCTGGTGCGTCGGGGTGCGCCCCGACCCGCTGGTGGAGCAGCTCGGGCTGCCGACCGAACGCGGCCGGCTCAGGGTCGACCAGTATCTGGCCGTACCCGGCTATCCCGACGTGCTGGCCTGCGGGGACGCCGCCGCGGTGCCCGATCTGACCCGGCCGGGCCAGTTCACCCCGATGACCGCGCAACACGCCCACCGGCAGGGCAAGGTCGCGGGCCACAACCTGCTGGCCTCCCTCGGGCGCGGCACCGCCAAGCCGTACAAACACCACGACCTGGGGTTCACCGTCGACCTCGGCGGGGTGCAGGCCGCCGCGGACCCGCTGCACATCCCGCTGTCCGGGCCGATCGCCAACGCCGTCACCCGCGGCTACCACCTGATGGCGATGCCGGGGAACAGGGTCCGGGTCGCCGCCGACTGGCTGCTCGACGCGGTGCTGCCACGCCAGGGGGTGCAGCTCGGGATGATCCCGCCCTGGGCGGTGCCGCTGGACACCGAGTCGCCCGAGGTCGCGCAGACCGCCCGGGCGCGGACGGGCGGCGGCTGACCGCCGGCGAAACCTGGAAGGAGAACAATGCGACACGAACAGCTCAGCGAGCTCGGGCAGCAGCTCCGTGTGGACTCGGTGCGTGCCGCCGCGGCCGCCGGGTCCGGCCATCCCACGTCGTCGATGTCGGCGGCGGACCTGATGGCCGTCCTGATGGGAAACCATCTGCGCTATGACTTCGAGCAGCCCGACCACCCGGGCAATGACCACCTCATCTTCTCCAAGGGCCATGCCTCCCCGCTGCTCTACTCGGTGTACAAGGCGGCCGGGGCCCTCCGCGACGAGGAGTTCATCACCTTCCGCAAGCGCGGCAGCAGGCTGGAGGGCCACCCCACCCCCCGGCTGCCGTGGGTGGACGTGGCCACCGGATCGCTCGGGCAGGGCCTGCCGTACGGCGTCGGCACGGCGCTGAGCGGCAAGCGGCTGGACCATGTGCCCTACCGCGTCTGGGTGCTGTGCGGCGACAGCGAGATGGCCGAGGGGTCGATGTGGGAGGCGTTCGAGCACGCGGGCTACGAGCGGCTGGACAACCTCACCGCCATCATCGATGTCAACCGGCTCGGCCAGCGAGGGCCCACCCGCCACGAATGGGACCTGGACGCCTACGCCCGGCGCATCCGCGCCTTCGACTGGCACACCATCGAGATCGACGGCCATGACATCGAGGCCATCGACCGCGCCTACGGCGAGGCGCTGTCCACCGTCGGCCGCCCCACCGCCATCATCGCCCGCACCATGAAGGGCCGCGGCGTAGCCTCGGTGGAGAACCGCGAGGGCATGCACGGCAAGCCGCTGAAGAACGCGGACGAGGCCATCGCCGAGCTCGGCGGCGTACGCAACATGGCCGTCCCCGTTCTCGGCCCGCCCTCGGTGACCCCCACCCGGCCCGCGTCCGAGGGCCCGCTGGCGCTGCCGCGCTACAACACCGGCGACTCGATCCCCAGCCGTGACGCGTTCGGCGAGGCGGTGGCCGCCATCGGCACCGCCCGCGGCGATGTGGTGGCGCTCGACGGCGAGGTGGGCGACTCCACCCGCCTGGAGTACTTCCACAAGGAGCACCCCGAGCGGTACTTCGAGTTCTTCATCGCGGAGCAGCAGCTGGTGGCCGCGGCCGTCGGCATGCAGACCCGCGGCTGGAACCCGTACGTCGCCACCTTCGCGGCCTTCTTCACCCGGGCCTACGACTTCGTCCGGATGGCCTCCATCAGCGACGCCGACCTCAACCTCATCGGCTCCCACGCCGGGGTGGCCATCGGTGAGGACGGACCCTCGCAGATGGGCCTGGAGGACCTGGCCGCCATGCGGGCGGTGCACGGCAGCACGGTGCTCTACCCGTGCGACGCCAACCAGACCGCCCAGCTGACCGCCGCCATGGCCGAGGCATCCGGCATCCGCTATCTGCGCACCACGCGCAGCGGAACGCCGGTCATCTACCCGCCCACCGAGAGCTTCCCCATCGGCGGCTCGAAGGTGGTGCGCTCCAGCGACGACGACCGGGTCACCCTGGTCGGCGCCGGGGTCACCCTGCACGAGGCCGTCGAGGCCGCCGACCGGCTCGCCCAGGAGGGCATCCCGGCCCGGGTCATCGACCTGTACTCGCTCAAGCCGGTGGACGCCGAGACGCTGCGCGCCGCCGCCGAGGCGACGGGCCGGCTGGTCACCGTGGAGGACCACCACCCCGAGGGCGGACTGGGCGACGCGGTGCTCGACGCGTTCGGCGACGGCCGTCCGGTGCCCCGGATGATCCGGCTCGCGGTGCGCATGATGCCGGCCTCCTCGACCCCCGCCGAGCAGCTGAGCGACGCGGGAATCGACGCGGACGCGATCGTCGCGGCCGCGCGGCAGTTGGTCGGCGAGGGCTGAAAGGCGGGCCGCGCTGAAACCAGGGCTGAAACCAGCTCCGGAACCAGCTTCACAACAGGTCCGAAACCGGGACGGCTGAGGACACGACGCTGCCGGAAGGAGCGGGCACATGGGTGTCAAGCACGGAATGCGCGTGGTGGTGGTCGGGGCCACCGGAAACGCCGGTACGAGCGTCGTCCGCGCGCTCGGCGAGGCGCCGGACGTCGAGTCGATCGTGGGCGTCGCCCGCAGGGTGCCCAGCTGGTCGCCGCCGAAGACCACCTGGGTACGCGCGGACATCGGGCGGGACGCCGGTGAGGAGGCCGGCCTCGTACGGCACTTCGAGGGTGCCGACGCGGTCATCCACCTCGCCTGGCTGATCCAGCCCAGCCACCGGCCCGCCGTCACCTGGGCCACCAATGTCCTCGGCAGCAAGCGGGTCTTCGAGGCGGTGGCACGGGCCGAGGTGCCGGTGCTGGTGTACGCCTCCTCGGTGGGCGCCTACTCGCCCGGCCCCGAGGACGGCCGCCCGGTGGACGAGTCCTGGCCCACCGACGGCTGGCCGGAGGCCGCGTACTGCCGGGAGAAGGCGTATGTGGAGCGGATGCTCGACGCCTTCGAACGGGAGCATCCGCAGGTCCGGGTGGTGCGGATGCGGCCCGGCTTCCTCTTCAAGGAGGAGGCGGCGGCCGAGCAGCGCCGGCTGTTCATGGGCCCGTTCCTGCCCCGGCGGCTGGTCCGCTCCGCCTTCCTGCCCGCCGTCTTCGACCTGCCCGGGCTGCGGCTCCAGGTCCTGCACACCGACGACGCCGCCGAGGCGTACCGGCTGGCGCTCGGCCGGCAGGTGCGCGGCGCCTTCAACCTCGCGGCCGAACCGCCGGTGGACGGCGAGACGCTGGCCAGTCTGCTGGACGCGCGGACGATGCGGATCCCGCGCTTCGCCGCCCGCTCGGCCATGGCCACGGCCTGGCATCTGCATCTGCTGCCGCCCTCGCCCCACCTGTTCGACGCCGCCCTGCGGCTCCCGCTGATGGACACCACCCGCGCCCAGGAGGAACTGGGCTGGCGGCCCCGGCACACCGCAGTCGAGACGCTCCAGGAGTTCCTCACCGGGTTGCGGCGCGGCACCGGAATGGACCAGACCGCGCCACTGGCTCCCAGCCCGCCCGGCGGACGGGTGCGCGAGGTCGCGACGACCGGCGTGGGGGAGCGGCCCTGACCGGGGGCCGCCCCCTGAACGACCCCAGCCGTGTGAGACGCGGCACAGACGCGGCACATGAGACGGGCTCAGCGGCAGCACACCGCCGGGCCCGTACCGCTGTGACCCATGACCCCTCGTAACCCATGACGCGACTCCCGTACGCTTCTGCCCAGTTGGTCGGGACATCGACGAGGGTGGGGACACATGGGCAGGGTGGGGAGTCCGGCGCGCGGTCATGCCCGGCGCACGGGAACGGTGGCGGTCGCCGCGGCGGCCGCCGCACTGTGTCTGACGGCACCGGCCGAGGCCCGGCCCGCCACCGCGGACGACCCGTCCTACTCCGCCACCACCTCGGTGGGGGTGCACAACGCCTACGAGAAGGCCAAGTACCCCTACTTCGCCGACGCGCTGGACTCCGGGGCCTCGCTCCTGGAACTCGATGTGTGGACCAACGCCTTCGGCGCCGGCTGGCGGGTCTCGCACTCCAACCCGCTGGGCAACGACAACAACTGCGAGAACGCCGGGGGCCCCGGCGAGCTGCGCACCAAGCCCCGCGACCAGAGCCTGGCCGGCTGCCTCGCCGACATGCGGGCCTGGCACCAGGCCCATCCGGGGCACCGACCCATCCTCGTCAAGGTGGAGATGAAGGACGGCTTCAACGGCAAGAAGGGCCGCGGCCCGGCCGACCTCGACGCCCTCCTCGGCGCCACCCTGGGCGACGCGGTGTTGCGCCCGGCGGATGTGGTGGGCGGCCGTGCCACCCTCGACGAGGCGGTTCAGGCGGGCGGCTGGCCGTCCCGCCCGGCGCTCGCGGGCAAGTTCATCGTCGAGCTCATACCCGGCACGGTCGAGGAGAACAACCCCCTGGACACGCTGTGGACCGACCGTGAGTACGCCACCCATCTGCGGGACCTGTCCGCCGCCGGGAGGCTCGGTCAGGCCGCCGCCTTCCCCGCCGTCCACGGCGCCGCCTCCGGCGACCCGCGCACCCGCTACACCGACGCCGCCCTCCGGCCGTGGTTCGTGCTCTTCGACGGGGACGCGTCCACATATGTCACCAGCGGTATCGACACCGCCTGGTACGACGACCGCCACTACCTGCTGATCATGACGGACGCGCACAACGTGGCGCCCCCGATCGACGGCACCAAACCCACCGAGACCCAGGCACGGGACCGGGTCTCCGCACTCGCCGCCCGGCACGCCAGCTTCGCGACCGCCGACTGGTATCCGCTGCCGTCCGTGCTGTCCACCGTCGTGCCCCGTGGCTGAGCCGGGGTCAGCCGGCCCGGTCCCCGGAGCCGGCGTCGGGGTCCTCGAGCCGGAATCCGACCTTCAGCCCCACCTGGTAGTGCGCGATCCGGCCGTTCTCGATATGCCCGCGCACCTGGCCGACCTCGAACCAATCGAGATTCCGGAGCGTCTTCGAGGCACGGCCGATGGCGGAGCGGATCGCGTCGTCGACGCTCTCGCTGGAGGAGCCGACGATCTCGGTCACCCGGTAGGTGTGGGCCATGGCAGTCTCCCCGGTCCGTGGGGTGGTCCGTTCGCTCCTCCCACGGTGCCTCACCGCGCCGGGCTCCGCGAGCCGGACGGACGGCCCCTACGGCACCACGGTCACCGGCCAGCGCCCGGCCTTGACCAGCCGTACGGCCACCGAGCCGATGAAGCGGTGCCCGGCCTGCTCGGAGGCGCCCACCACCACGGCGTCGGCCTTCAGCTCATCGGCCGCCTGGGCCAGACCGTTGTACGGATCGCCCCGGAAGGTGTGGAACTCCCAGCGCACCTCGAAGACCCCGCGCAGCCGCTCGGTGGCCTCCCGCATCTCCCGCATCAGCTCCTCGGCCACCTCACCCGTGGTGTCGGCCACCGAGGCCCCGAGCGCCGCCCCCGCGGCCAGCACCGGCTGGATGTAGACCACGACCAGCAGCGCCTTCTGCCGTCTGGCCAGCCCGGCGGCGTAGGCCGTGGCGCGCCAGGAGGATTCGGAACCGTCCAGTCCGGCCACGATGACCTTCGGTCCGTCGGTTCCCCGTTCAAAAGACGGAGGGAGTTTGTCCACCACATCTGCGAGGCTAGCGCCAGGGACGGTCCGGTGATCACCCGGCCCGTCCCGCGGTGCCCGCGCACCGCGACCGCGTCATGACCGCCACCGTACGACAGGAGAGACAATGGGCGGCACCCACGGGGGCGAACTCCTCGCCATCAGCGACCTTCATGTGGCCTATCCGGAGAACCGGGCGATCGTGGAGCGGCTGCGGCCCGGCTCCGACGACGACTGGCTGATCGTCGCGGGGGACGTCGGCGAGGTCTTCTCCGAGATCGAGGAGGTCCTCGGCCTGCTGAGCGAGCGCTTCGCCAAAGTCATCTGGTCACCCGGGAACCACGAGCTGTGGACCCATCCCAAGGACCCCTTGGAGGTCCGGGGGGTGGCGCGCTACGAGGCGCTGGTGGAGATGTGCCGGGCGAAGGGCATCGTCACGCCCGAGGACCCCTACCCGCTCTGGGAGGGCATCGGCGGGCCGCTGGTCATCGCCCCGCTGTTCCTGCTCTACGACTACACCTTCCGCCTCGACGGCCTGGCCACCAAGGAGGCCGCGCTGGCCCACGCCCACGAGGCGGGGGTGGTCTGCACCGACGAGCACTTCCTGCACCCCGACCCCTACCCCACCCGCGACGCGTGGTGCCGGGCCCGGGTCGCCGAGACCGAGGCGCGGCTGGCGGCCGTCGACCCGGAGCTGCGAACCGTGCTCATCAACCACTGGCCGATGACCCGGCTGCCCACCCGGGTGCTGCGCTACCCCGACTTCGCGCTGTGGTGCGGCACCGAGCTGACCGCCGACTGGCATGTGCGGTTCCGGGCCGAGACGGTCGTCTACGGCCATCTGCACATCCCCCGGACGACGGTGGAGGACGGGGTGAAGTTCCAGGAGGTCTCGGTCGGCTACCCCCGGGAGTGGAAGGCCCACGGCCGACTGCCGGAGGACCCGCTGCGCCGGATCCTCCCGGTGCCGGTGGGGTAGGGGCCGCGCGGTGACCGGTGGGCTCGGGGGGGCCGGTGGCTCAGGGCGTCGTGATGAGCGGGGCGCCTTGACGGGCGGGGCGTCGTGATGGGCAGGGCCTCGTGATGGGTAGGGCCTCCTGACGCGCGGGGCGTCTTGACGGGCCCGGAGGGCGGCGCCGTACGGTCTCGGCTGTGAACCCTGTCGAGGCGTTCCTCCCCGAGACCTACACCGTCGGTGTCCCGTACGCCCTGTTCCGCGCACTGCGGGCCACCCGCCCCGTCTGCCGGATCGACGAGCCCGCGGTCGGGGCCTGGGCGGCCGGCCCCGGCTTCTGGGCGGTGTTCCGGCACGCCGACGTCAAACACGTCCTGCGCACCCCCGAGGTCTTCTCCTCCCACCTCGGGGCCACCCAGATCCGCGACCCCGACACGCCCGCCGATCTGGAGTTCGTGCGGGCGATGATGCTCAACCAGGACCCGCCCGACCACTCCCGCAGCCGCCGCATCGTCGCCGCGGCCTTCACCCCGCGCGCCGTACGGGAGCTGGAGGCGGTCATCGAGGAGCGCGCGGCGGCGCTCGTGGATTCGGTGGCCGGGCGCGGCGAGGCCGACTTCGTGGAGCTCGCCGCCGATCTGCCGGTCTGGACCCTCGCCCAGGTGATGGGCGTCCCCGAGGGCGACCGGCGGCTGCTGTTCGACTGGGCCGGCAGGGTCATCGGATACCAGGACGCCGACTACGCCGCATTGTCCACCGCGGCCCGCGAGGAGCTGAGCCCCATCGGGCGCGCCGCCCTCGCCCACCGCCCGGCCTCGGCGCCGCGCCGCCCCGACGGCCGGCCGATGAACCCGCGCTCCCGCGAGGCCCTGGCCGATATGTTCGCTTATGCCCACGCACTCGCCGAGCGGCCGCGGCCGGGCAGTGTGATGGCGCGGATGCGGGAGGGCGGGCTGAGCCGGGATGAGTTCGAGAACATGTTCTTCCTCTTCGCCGTGGCGGGCAACGAGACGCTGCGCAACGGCATCCCCGGCGGGCTGCTCACCCTGCTCGACCACCCCGAGAGCCTGCGGCTGCTGCTCGACCGGCCCGAGCTGACCGGCTCCGCGGTGGAGGAGATGCTGCGCTACTGGCCGCCCGTCATCGACTTCCGGCGCACCGCCACCCGCGATGTGGAACTGGGCGGACAGCTCATCCGGCGCGGTGAGAAGGTCGTCGTCTTCCACGCCTCGGCCAACCGCGACGAGACGGTCTTCGCCGACCCCGACCGGTTCGACATCACCCGCGCCCCCAACGACCATCTGAGCTTCGGCTTCGGACCGCATGTCTGCCTGGGCGCGCATCTGGCCCGGGTCCAGATGCGGGCCATGCTGCGCGCCGCCCTGGACCGGCTGCCGGGGCTGCGCCGGGCGGGTGAGCCGGTGCGGCTCACCTCCAACTTCCGACACGGCCTCAAGACCCTCCCCGTGCGCTGGGGAACAGATCGGTGAAGGCCGTGGTCGAGTCGCCGACCGACCGTCCGAAGGGCTCGTCGAAGTCCCACACCAGGAAGAGCAGGAAGACGATGAGCGCGGTGAACATCACCGCGAGCATCAGCTCCCGGGGCGAGCGGCGGATCTGCAGGGTGAAGACCAGTCCGATCACCAGCGCCGCGCCCAGCACCAGCCCGAACCAGACCAGCGGGGGCATCGTGGACCCCGCGCTCTGCTGCCGGGCGTTGCGCGCGTCGTCCACGGCTGCCACCTGATCCACCATCGGCTGATACGCCTGCGACTGGAGGTCGCTGTGCGGGGCCGCGAGGGTGACATCGCGGCGCAGGGTGGTCAGCAGCTTGGTGCCGCGGTCGGTGAGCTCGCCCTTGTCGATCATCACCTTCCACTCGGTGTGCACCACATGGTCCACATACGCGTTCACGTCGTCGCGGATGCGATCGCGCACCGGGGCGGGGTAGACGCTCGCCTGCTCGGTCACCTCGTGCAGCGCCTGTGCCTCCGTACGGACCCCGTCCTGTGCGGCGGAGCGGGCCTCCCAGACACCGGCGATGGCCAGGCCCAGCACGATCGCGTAGACCACGCCGATCATCATGATCATGTAGTCGAGGACATCGGGGGTCTCGTCCGGATCGTCGTCATCCCCGAGTCTGCGAGAGTTGAGGACCGCCCCGGTCACCACGACCGCGCAGGTCCCGGCCATCACCAGGGTCATAATCAGCCATTCGGGCATGGATGAACCTCCCAAGCGGTTCGGCGGTGGGCCGTCAGCCGCGCCGCCCGCCGCGCGCGCCGGAGCGCGAACGCGGACGGAGAGCGGCGGCCGCGAGGACCGCGGGCGCGGTGAGCAGCAGGGTGAAGGTGACCAAGGAGGTCCCGTTGCCGGGCTTCTCGCGCGCGGGTTTCTCATACGCGTGCATCTCGACGGCACGGGTCCTGGTCGGTGCGGGAGCCGGCGCGGGGGGTGATGCCGGAGGCTGGGTGCGCGAGGGCGGGGGCGGCGGCAGCGGAAGCGCGGGCGCGCGGGTGGGCCCCGGCGCGGGGAGCCGCGGAGCGGGCGTGGGGGAGGGGGCCCGCGGCGTCGGGGTGGGCGTGGGCGTGGGGCTCTGGGACGGTGTGGGCGTACGGCTCGGCGTGGCCGACGGGCTGGGGGTGGGTGTCGCGGACGGCGTCGGCGTCGGGGTGGGTGTAGGAGTCGGCGACGGCGTGGGGGTGGGCGTGGGCGTCGGCGTGGGGGTCGGTGTCGGCTTGGGTGGCTTGGGTGGCTTGGGCGGTTTGGGGCACCAGCCGTACCGGGCGACGAGGCCGACCGGGCCCGCCGAGGCGGCGACGCACACACACAGGCCCGGACCGATCCGGATCCGCAGCGAGGTGAGCGGTCCGTCGTCCGGGCCCCCGGCCCGGGACCGGGTATCGGCCGTCGGCCGAGGGGAGGCGTGCGCGGTCGCCGGACCGTCACCGTCCCCGTCGGCCAGGGCTGTCGCCCCCGCCGAGGTGAGGACAAGGGCAGTGGCCAGGGCCCCCGCACGCCATACGCGCTGCCATCGCTTCACGAGGAGATGTTCCGCCGAACGGGCGCCCGCCAGCCGTGTGACCATCGAAATTCCCCCGAATAGGGGAATGGGTAGTGCTGACATTGGCGCATCGAGGTTGAGTCGAGGACGTTCCCCTCATACGTGCTCGGCTGACCGAAGGCGCGTACCGGCCGCGTCCGCCGTCCCGCCCGCGTCGGACGCGCCGTCCGTGGGTGTCATCGCGCGTCCTTCGGGTGGGCCCGCTCCAGGATCGGGCCGGTGTCGGTGCCGGGCGGCAGGGTGCCGAAGGCGTGCCCCCAGTCCCCGTCGAGCCGCGAGGCGCAGAACGCGTCGGCGACCGCCGGATGGCTGTACCGCACCAGCAGGCTGCCCTGGAGCACCAGTGTCATCTGCTCGGCCAGCCGGCGCGCCAGCAGCTGTGCCCGCTCGGGGTCGGTGAGCCGCGGCAGCAGCCCGCGCAGCCGGTCCACGGCCGCGTCCAGCCGGGCGTCGGCCCCGGCCGCGGCGTCGACCTCGGCGAGGAACGCCTCCAGGGCGCCGTTCTCCCGGCCCAGTGCGCGCAGTACGTCGAGCGCGGCGACGTTACCCGAGCCCTCCCAGATCGACAGCAGGGGCGCCTCGCGATACAGACGGGGCATCCCGGACTCCTCCACATAGCCGTTGCCACCCAGGCACTCCAGGGCCTCGGCGGCGTGGGTGGCGCCGCGCTTGCACACCCAGTACTTGCTCACCGCGAGCCCCAGCCTGCGCAGTGCCGCCTCGCCCTCGTCCCCGGCCTCCGCGCGGTCCAGGGCGGACGCGAGCCGCATCGCGAGGGTGGTGGCCGCCTCCGACTCGACCGCCAGATCGGCGAGCACATTGCGCATCAGCGGCTGGTCGACCAGCTCGGCGCCGAACGCCCGGCGGTGCTCGGCGTGGTGCAGCGCCTGCCGCAGCCCGGCCCGCATGCCCGCCGCCGAGCCGATGACGCAGTCCAGCCGGGTGACGTTGACCATCTCCACGATGGTCCGCACCCCGCGGCCCGGTTCGCCGACCCGCCAGGCCAGGGCGGACTCGTACTCGATCTCGGCCGACGCGTTGGAGCGGTTGCCCAGCTTGTTCTTCAGCCGCATCAGCCGCAGCGGGTTGCGGCTGCCGTCCGGCAGCACCCGGGGCACCAGGAAGCAGGTGACCCCCTCCTCCGTCCGGGCCAGCGTGAGAAAGACATCGCTCATCGGCGCGGAGGTGAACCACTTGTGGCCGGTGAGCAGGTAGCGGCCCTCGCCGTCCGGTACGGCCCGGGTGGTGTTGGCGCGGACGTCCGAGCCGCCCTGCTTCTCCGTCATCGACATGCCCGCGATCAGGCCCCGCTTGCCGAGTGGCGGCCGCAGCCCGAAGTCGTAGCTGCGGGCGGCCAGCAGCGGCTCGTACACGGCGGCGAGCTCCGGCTCGGCGCGCAGCGCCGGGACCGCGGCGTACGTCATGGAGATCGGGCAGCCATGGCCGGGCTCGGCCTGTGCGAAGGCGTAGAACTTGGCCGCGCGCACCAGGTGGGCGCCGGGGCGGGTCTCGCTCCACGCGGCCGCGTGCTGGCCGCTCTCCACGGCGACGCCCATCAACTGGTGGTAGGCGGGGTGGTACTCGACCTCGTCGACGCGGTGGCCGTAGCGGTCGTGGGTGTGCAGCACCGGGGGGTGCTCCTCGGCCATCCGCGCCCAGTCCTGCACCTCGGCGGAACCGGCCCGCGCGCCCAGGTCCCGCACCTCCTGTTCGCCCCAGCCGCCGCCGTGCCGCCGCAGGGCCTCCAGCAGGGCGGGGTCGTCCGCGGTGCTGAAGCCGATGAGCGGCGGGGCCTGGTTGAGGACCTCGTGCGTGGCGCTCATGGCAGACATCTCCTCGTTCGCGGTGGTCCCGGGCCCGGCCGGGCCTTACACTTCCAGTATGCGCGACAGAGAACTGTAATGGGTAGGGTTTCGCGTAACCATGGACGACACCGGAACGCTCACCCTGCGGCCGCTGACCGCGCGCTCGGTCGTGCTCAGCACCCTGCTGGGCCTCCACCCGCCCCAGCTGCCCGCCCGCGCGCTGGTGCGCGTCGGCGCGCTCTTCGGCACCGCCGAGGGCACCATCCGGGTCGCGCTCACCCGGATGGTCGCGGCCGGTGACCTGGAGCAGAGCGATGGCATCTACCGGCTCACCGACCGGCTGCTGGCCCGCCAGGCGCGGCAGGACGAGAGCCGGGCCCCGCGCACCCGGCGCTGGGGCGGCGCGTGGGAGATCGCGATCGTCACCTCCGACCGGCGCGAGGCGGCCGAGCGCGCCGCCCTCCGCCAGGCCATGGCCACCCTGCGCCTGGCCGAGCTGCGCGAGGGCACCTGGATGCGCCCCGCCAACCTCGTCCACCCGCGCCCGGACGTCGCCGCCGAGCAGTGCGGCTGGTTCACCGGCGCGCCGGAGGGCGATCCGGCCGAGCTCGCCGCGCGCCTGTGGGACCTGGACGGCTGGGCCCGCCAGGCCCGGCTGCTCGGCGCGGCCCTGGAAGGCGCGGAGGAACCGGCCGACCGCTTCACCGTCGCGGCCGCCGCCCTCCGCCACCTGCTCGCCGACCCCGTCCTCCCCGACCGGCTCCTGCCCAAGGACTGGCCGGGTACGGAGCTGCGCCGCCGCTACGACGCGTTCGAACGCGACTTCCGGGCATGGCTGCCGCGGTACGCGGGCGCCTGACCGCCTGGGCGTCCCCGGTTACGCCGATTCGCGGATCACCAGCTCCGTGGGGAGGACCAGCGCCGGCTCGATGGTCTCTCCGGCGGTCAGGCGCAGCAGTTGGCGGGCCAGGCGGCGGCCGATGCCGCCTATCGGCTGGCGGACGGTGGTCAGCGGGGGCTCGGTGTAGCGCGCGGGCTCTATGTCGTCGAAGCCGACCACCGCCACGTCGTCCGGCACCCGCCGGCCCGCCCGGCGCAGCGCCCGCAACACCCCGATCGCCATCAGGTCGGAGGCCACGAACACCCCGTCCAGCCGCGGCTCCCGGTCCAGCAGCTCCCGCATCGCGACCGCCCCTGACTCCTGAGTGAAGTCCCCGACCGCGACACACGCCGCCAGCCGCGCCCCGTCCAGCGCCGCCCGGTAGCCCGAGAGCCGGTCCATCCCGGCCACCATGTCCTGCGGGCCCGCGACGGTGGCGATACGGGTGCGCCCGGAGCGGATCAGATGCTCCACGGCCAGCGCCGCGCCCGCCGCGTTGTCCACCCCCACGTACGGCGGCGACGCCGGGCCCGGCACCCGCTCGTTGCAGACCACCGGGATGCCCATCCGGGCCAGCGCGGCGGGCAGCGGATCGGCGCCGTGCATCGACGCGACCATGACCCCGTCCACATGGCGGGCCAGCGCGAAGCGCTCGATGCGGTCGCGGCTGGCGGCGGATCTGGCCATCATCAGCACCAGCTGCTTGTCCGCACCCTCCAGCTCCTGGCTCACCCCGCGCACCACGCCCGGGAAGAACCGGTCGTCGGAGAAGACCCGGCCCGGCTCCTCGGGGAGCACCAGCGCGAAGGAGTCGGTGCGCTGGGTGACCAGGCTGCGGGCCGCCTGGTTGGGGATGTAGCCCAGCTCCTGGATGGCGCTCAGGACCGCCTCACGGCTGTCCTCGCCGACCTTGGTCGAGCCGTTGACGACACGGGAGACGGTGGCGCGCGAGACACCCGCGCGCCGCGCCACGCTCTCCAGGGTGGGCCGGGGCCGGTGCATCCGCGCATACCTCGCTGTTCGCTCAACCATGGGTCGATACAGCATGGATCAAGACCGGTCAGGGCGCGAGGACGCGGGCGCGGCAAACCGACGGGGAGCCCCAGGCGGAGCGCAGGGCGCGGGCCTTGCGGATCCACAGCGAGAGGTCGTACTCATCGGTGTAGCCGAGCGCGCCGTGCAGTTGGAGGGCGGTGCGCGCCGCCGTGTACGCGGCCTCGCCGGCGGCCACCTTCGCCGCGGCGACCTCCGCGCGGGCGTCGCCCGCGGGCCCGGACGCGAGCGCGCCGCCCCAGGGCCCCGACGCGAGCGCCACCGCGGCCCCGTACAGCAGCGGCCGGGCGAACTCCAGGCCGATGAGCGCGTCCGCCAGCCGGTGCTTCACCGCCTGGAACGAGCCGATCGGGCGGCCGAACTGGGTGCGCTGCCCGGCGTACGCCGCGGTGCGCTCCACCAGCGCGAGCCCGGTGCCGAGCGAGAGCGCGGCCGTGGCGAAGGCGGCCCAGTCCGCGGCGCGCGCGGCGGCCGCGGCCACGGCCGGGCCCCGGGCGA
>NZ_JACVYG010000208.1:0-882 GCF_014712245.1 Streptomyces sp. 5-10 | reverse complement strand
GCTCGCCACCTACGGCCAGGAGCACACCGAGGACCGGCCGCTGCTGCTCGGCTCGATCAAGTCCAACATCGGGCACACCCAGGCCGCCGCCGGCGTCGCCGGCATCATCAAGATGGTCATGGCCATCCGTCATGGCGTCCTGCCCAAGACGCTGCACATCGACGAGCCGACCCCGCACGTCGACTGGTCGGCGGGCGCGGTGTCGCTGCTCGCCGAGACCACCCCCTGGCCGGAGACCGACCACCCGCGCCGCGCCGCCGTGTCCTCCTTCGGCTNAGACCGACCACCCGCGCCGCGCCGCCGTGTCCTCCTTCGGCTTCAGCGGCACCAACGCGCACACCATCCTGGAGCAGGCCCCCGCCGAGGAGGCCGAGGAGGCCACCGGGGAACCGGCGGCCCCGACGAAGCGGCTGGACGTCGTGGCGTGGGCGGTGTCGGGCAAGAGCGCGGCGGGGCTGCGCGCCCAGGCCGAGCGGCTGCTGGCCCACCTCGAGGCCGACCCGTCCCTCGGCCCGGTGGACGTGGCCCTCTCGCTGACCACCACCCGGGCCCAGCTCGACCACCGCGCCGTGGTGCGCGGCCACGACCGTGACGAACTGCTGGCCGGGCTCACCGCCCTGGCCGAGGGCGGCATGGCGGCGGGCGTCACACAGGGCTCCGTCGTCGGCGGCCGCACGGCGTTCGTGTTCCCGGGGCAGGGGTCGCAGTGGGCCGGTATGGCGGTGGGGCTGATGGACGCCTCGCCCGTCTTCGCCGCGCGGATCGAGGAGTGTGCGGCGGCGCTCGCGGAGTTCACCGACTGGTCGTTGGTGGAGGTGTTGCGGGGTGCCGAGGGCGCGCCGTCGCTGGATCGGGTGGATGTGGTCCAGCCGGTGCTGTTCG
>NZ_JACVYG010000207.1:0-887 GCF_014712245.1 Streptomyces sp. 5-10 | reverse complement strand
GTGGTGGCGCAGGCGGTGCTGGGTGTCAGCGGTGAGGAACACGAGGCGTTCTTCCGCGAGCTCCTGGGTGACGTGGATGAGCCCACCGCTCCGTTCGGACTGCTGGACGTCCAAGGCGATGGTTCCGGAGTCAATGAGGCGCGTATCGAGCTCAGCCCCGACCTGGCTGGGCAGATGCGTGTTGTGGCGCGGCGGCTCGGGGTGAGCGTGGCGAGTCTGTGCCACCAGGCGTGGGCGCAGGTGTTGGCGCGGTTGACCGACCGGGAGGACGTGGTCTTCGGCACGGTGTTGTTCGGCCGGATGCACGGTGGCGCGGGTGCGGACCGAGGCATGGGCTTGTTCGTGAACACCTTGCCGGTGCGGATTGCGGTGGGTGAGGACACCGTGGAGGCGGGGGTGCTCCGCACGCATGAGCTCTTGACGCGGTTGTTGGGGCATGAGCATGCGTCGTTGGCGTTGGCGCAGCGGTGTAGTGGTGTGCATGCGTCGATGCCGTTGTTCACCAGCCTGCTCAACTACCGGCACAGCGCCCTTGCTGCCTCTGAAGCTACCGATCAGGTGTGGGAGGGATTTGAGCCGCTGGGTGGTGAGGAGCGTACCAACTATCCCTTGATGCTGTCGGTGGACGATCTTGGTGAGAAATTTGTGCTGACGGCGCAGGCGGTTGCGCGGGTGGTGGATGCGGGCCGGGTGTGTGGGCTGATGGAGAAGGCGCTGTTGGAGTTGGTGGGGGCTTTGCGGTCGGCGCCGAGCACGCCGGTGCGGGAGTTGGATGTGCTGCCGGCCGCGGAGTGTGAGCTGGTGGTGGGTGCGTGGAATGCGACCGACGTGGAGTTCGAGGCTCCGGGCTGTCTGCATGAGTTGTTTGAGCGGCGGGTGGTGCGGGA
>NZ_JACVYG010000206.1:0-931 GCF_014712245.1 Streptomyces sp. 5-10 | reverse complement strand
GTTGAGGTCATGGTCACGCTTCCGGAGGTGTTCGAGGCGCGGGTGCGGGAGTGCCCCGAGGCGCGGGCGGTGTCGCTGGGCGCGGACGGGCTGACTTACGGGGAGCTGAACGAGCGGGCGAACCGGTTGGCGCGGTTGCTGGTCGAGAGTGGTGCGGGGCCGGGCCGGTTCGTGGGGTTGGTGTTGCCCCGTTCGGTGGATCTGGTGGTGGCGCTGCTGGCGGTGGTGAAGTCGGGTGCGGCCTATGTGCCGATCGATCCCGCGTATCCGGCGGACCGTATCGCCTACACGATCTCGGATGTGGATCTGGCGCTGGTGGTGACGGACACCAGCGTCGATGTGCCGCTGCCGGAGGAGGTGGCGCGGCTGGTGCTGGGTGATCAGGATCTGGTGCGGCGTCTGGCCGCGTGTCCGGGTACGGATCTGAGCGATGATGACCGGTCGTCGCCGTTGGTGCCGTCTGCTCCGGCGTATGTGATCTACACGTCGGGTTCGACGGGGCGCCCCAAGGGGGTCGTGGTCTCTCACCGGAACGTGGTCCGCTTGTTCGAGCACACTCGGCAGTGGTTCGGGTTCGGGCCGGATGAGGTGTGGACGCTGTTCCACTCCTATGCCTTCGATTTCTCGGTGTGGGAGTTGTGGGGGCCGCTGCTGCATGGTGGGCGGCTGGTGGTGGTGCCGTTCGAGGTGTCCCGTTCGCCGGAGCGTTTCCTGCGGTTGCTGGCGGATGAGCGGGTGACCTTCCTCAACCAGACTCCGTCGGCGTTCTACCAGTTGGTCAATGCCGACCGGGAGGACCCGGTGACCGGTGACCGGCTGGTGCTGCGCCATGTGGTCTTCGGTGGTGAGGCGCTGGACCTGGGGCGGCTGGCGGAGTGGTACGAGCGGCACGGCGAGGGCGCCGTCTGCGCACCGCTGTTGGTGAACATGT
>NZ_JACVYG010000205.1:0-932 GCF_014712245.1 Streptomyces sp. 5-10 | reverse complement strand
CTCCCCTGCCCCGTGAACAGGAACGCCACCTTGCCCTCGGCGACCGTCCCCTCGACCAGGTCCGGGACGGACTCGCCCCGGGCCACCGCGTCCAGGCCCGCCAGGAACGTCTCGCGGTCCGTGGTGACGAGGGCGGCGCGCCGCTCCAGCGCGGCGCGGCTGGTGGCGAGCGAGAAGGCGAGGTCGGTCGCGCTCAGCTCGGGGTGGGTGCGGAGATGGGTGGCCAGCTGTGCGGCCTGGGCGCGCAGCGCCTGCCCGTCCTTCGCCGACAGCAGCCACGGCAGCACGGTCAGCTCACGCGGCGCGGGCCGCTCGCCCGGGGCGGCCGGGGTGACCGGCAGGGCCGGGGCCTGCTCGATGATGGTGTGCGCGTTGGTGCCGCTCAGCCCGAAGGACGACACGCCCGCGCGGCGCGGACGGCCGGTCTCCGGCCACTCCACCTGCTCCGTCAGCAGCGAGACGGCCCCCGCCGACCAGTCCACATGCGGCGACGGCGCGTCCACGTGCAACGTCTGCGGCAGCACACCATGCCGCATCGCCAGCACCATCTTGATGACGCCCGCGACACCGGCGGCCGCCTGCGTATGACCGATGTTGGACTTGATGGACCCCAGCCACAACGGCCGGTCGGCCTCCCGCTGCTGCCCGTACGTGGCCAGCAGCGCCTGCGCCTCGATCGGGTCACCCAGCGTCGTGCCCGTACCGTGCGCCTCGACCGCGTCCACATCCCCGGCCGACAGCCCCGCACCGGCCAGCGCCTGCCGGATCACCCGCTGCTGCGAGGGGCCGTTCGGCGCCGTCAGGCCATTGCTCGCACCGTCCTGGTTGATCGCGCTGCCCCGCACAAGGGCCAGCACCGGGTGGCCGTTCTTCTCCGCGTCCGACAGCCGCTCGACGAGCAGCATGCCGACGCCCTCGCCCCAGCCGGTGCC
>NZ_JACVYG010000204.1:0-945 GCF_014712245.1 Streptomyces sp. 5-10 | reverse complement strand
CCGCCACTCCAGCCGGAACAGCGAGTCGTGGAACGCGGACGACACGTCGGAGGCCGCCAGCTGACCAGAACTGACCGTTCGTGAGACCAGGGACCCGACGGACAACACGGGGCGCCCGCAGTCGTCCGCGACCGACACCGCCACCTCGTTGTCCCCGACGGACGTCACGCGGACCCGCAGGCTGGACGCACCGGCGACGCCCAGCGTGATGTTCGACCACGCGAACGGCAGCGCCGCCTCCTCGACATCGGTGAGGGCGACGGTGTGCAGCGCCGCGTCCAGCAGCGCCGGATGCATGCCGTACCGTCCGGCCTCGGCTCCCTCGGGCGCCGCGATCTCCGAGTAGATGTCATCGCCGAGACGCCACGCGTTGCGCAGCCCCATGAAGGTCGGGCCGTAGTCGAGCCCCACGTCGACGAGCCCGTCGTAGAAGCCGTCCAGCGAGACGGGTTCCGCGCCGGGTGGCGGCCACGCCGACAGATCGAAGGACGGCATCGGGGCTTCGGACACGAGCCGCCCGGTCGCGTGCGGCGTCCACGGCCCGTCCGCGTCCTCGGCGCGGGAGTGGATCGACACCGGACGCCCGCCCGCCTCGTCCGGCGCGCCGACGACGACCTGCACCTGGATGCCGCCGTGCTCGGGGAGCACGAGGGGCGCCTGGATCGTGAGTTCCTCCACCGTCTCACAGCCGACCTGGTCCCCGGCGCGGAGCGCCAGTTCGACGAACCCTGTACCGGCGAGGAGCACCCGGTCGAGGATGCGGTGGTCGGCCAGCCACGGCTGCGTCTGCACCGACAGCCGGCCCGTCAGGACGACGTCCTGCGAGCCCGCCAGCGTCACGGTCGCGCCGAGCAGCGGATGCTCGGCGGCATCGAGTCCAGCCTCCGTCACGTCTCCCGAGGACTCCTCCAGCAGCCAGTACCGCTGCCGCTGGAACGGGTAGGT
>NZ_JACVYG010000203.1:0-946 GCF_014712245.1 Streptomyces sp. 5-10 | reverse complement strand
GACGCCCTCTCCGATCTGAACGCCGCGACCCTCGCCGGGGCCCTGCGCGCCGCCGTCCGCGACACCTGGGGCGATGAGCTGCCCACCCGCTTCGCCGTCATCGGCCTCGGCCGCTTCGGCGGCCATGAGCTCAGCTACGGCTCGGACGCCGATGTGCTCTTCGTCCACGAGCCGCGCGAGGGCGCCGACGAACAAGAAGCCGCCCGCGCCGCCTTCACCGTGGCCAACGAGATGCGGCGGCTGCTCCAGCTCCCCACCGTCGACCCACCCCTGCTCATCGACGCCGACCTGCGCCCCGAGGGCAAGTCCGGCCCCCTGGTGCGCACCCTCGCCTCCTACGCCGCCTACTACCGCCGCTGGTCCCTGGTCTGGGAGAGCCAGGCACTGCTGCGCGCCGAACCGGTCGCCGGCGACCCCGACCTCGGCCGGCGGTTCATCGAGCTGATCGACCCGCTGCGGTACCCGGCCGAGGGACTGGGCGAGGACGCGATCCGCGAGATCCGCCGACTCAAGGCCCGCATGGAATCCGAACGACTGCCCCGCGGGGCCGACCCCACCACCCACGCCAAACTGGGCCGCGGCGGCCTCAGCGACGTCGAATGGACCGTCCAGCTGCTCCAGATGCGCCACGGCTGGGCCGAACCCGGACTGCGCACCACCCGCACCCGCGAGGCCCTGGCCGCCGCCCACGCCGCCGAACTGATCACCACCGAGGACGCCCAGACCCTCGACGAGGCCTGGATCCTGGCCAGCCGCGTCCGCAACGCCGTCATGCTCGTCCGCGGCCGCCCCGGCGACACCTTCCCCACCGACGTCCGCGAACTGGCCGCCGTGGCCCGCTACCTGGGCTACGGCCCCGGCCATGTCGGCGAAATGCTGGAAGACTACCGCCGCACCACCCGCCGGGCACGAGCGGTGGTGGAACGCCTCTTCTACGACTACGAGA
>NZ_JACVYG010000202.1:0-981 GCF_014712245.1 Streptomyces sp. 5-10 | reverse complement strand
TCGCCTGGGGCCTGTGGGCACAGGCCAGCGGGATGACCCGAAACCTCGGTGCTGTTGATGCGGCCCGTGCACATCGCTCGGGAATCGTTCCGCTGGCCACTGAGGATGCCCTGGCGCTGTTTGACCGGTCGATGCACGTGGGCCGTGGTGTGGTGCTGCCGGTGCGGATGGACCTCAAGGCGTTGGGGGATCGGCCGGTGCCGGTGCCGCCGGTGCTGCGTCAGTTGGTGCGCAGGCCGGTCCGGAAGGCAGCGGCCGGACACGGGGGTGGCACGGGCGCTGAGTGGCGCGACCGGATCGCCATGGCCACTCCCGAAGAGCGGGAGCAACTGCTGCTCGACCTGGTCCGTACCCACCTTGCCACTGTATTGGGACGAACCGACCCTCACGACATCGACGCTGAGGGTGGGCTCCTCGAAATGGGCTTGGATTCACTCACCGCGGTGGAACTCCGTAATCACCTCGGTACGGCAACAGGTATTCGCCTGCCCACCACCGTGGTCTTCGACCATCCGACTTCCATAGCTCTCGCGAAGTATCTGGCCTCACGCCTGGGTGACAGCACCTCGAATACCGAAAGGTCCAGCGCACACGGCGTGCTGGCGGAAATCGAGAAGCTCCACGCGATGCTCAGCGGCGTTTCCCTTGCCGACGAGGAGCATTCCATGGCAGCTGGTCGATTGACGGATGTCCTGACTCAGTTCAAGAAGCGCGGCACGGGTGACGTCGCCGACGTCGAAAGCATCGAAGCAGCTACTGATGAGGAGCTGTTCGAACTCCTCGACGGCGACCTGTAACCCGTATTACTCCTCCGGACCTTTGGCCCACATCTTCTAGGAAGGCAATTCCTCGATGGCGGACGCGGCGCAGCTACGTACGTACCTCAAGCGAGCCACTGTTGACCTGCGTGAGGCTCGGGGGCGCCTGCGCGAGGTTGAGGAGCGCGCGCGGGAGCCGATTGCGATTGTGGGGGTGGGGTGT
>NZ_JACVYG010000201.1:0-1017 GCF_014712245.1 Streptomyces sp. 5-10 | reverse complement strand
CGAGAACGGCAACCGCGCCCCGCCCTCGCCCCCACCCTCGATCAGACCGCCCAACCCCACCGCATGCAGCGCGGAATCCAGCAGCGCCGGATGCAGACCAAACGCACCCGCCTCGGACCTGGCGCCCTGCGGCAGCTCCAGCTCCGCGTAGACCTCATCGCCCAGCCGCCAGGCGGACGTCAGTCCCCGGAACACCGGGCCGTACGCCAGCCCGGCCTCGGCCAGGCCCTCGTACAGGCCCTCGACCGGCAGCGTCGACGCCCCCGCCGGGGGCCACGCCGCCAGGTCGAACGACGCCGTGGGCGCGCCCGAGCCCAGCACGCCCGACGCATGCCGCACCCACGGCTCGTCGACCGCCGCGTCCTCGGACCGCGAGTACACCGTCAGCGAGCGCCGCCCCGAACCGTCGGGCGCGCCCAACGAGAGCTGGAGCTGGACACCGCCCGCCTCGGGGAGCACCAGCGGCGCCTCCAGCGTCAGCTCCTCCAGCAGATCACAGCCGACCTGGTCACCCGCGCGTATCGCGAGCTCCACGAAGGCCGTGCCGGGCAGCAGCACCGAGCCCGCCACCGCGTGATCGGCCAGCCACGGATGGGTGTCCAGGGCGAGCCGGCCGGTGTAGAGGAAGCCGTCGGAGTCGGCGAGCGCCACGGCGGCGCCCAGCAGCGGATGGTCGGCCACGCCGAGCCCGGCGGACGCCATGTCGCCCGCCCAGTAGCCGGTGTCGAGCCAGTAGGTCTCGCGCTGGAAGGGGTAGAGCGGCAGGTCCGTACGGGCCGTGTCCGTCCCGGCGAACACCGCGGCCCAGTCCGGCGAGACACCGTGCACATGCGCCCCGGCGACGGCGGTGGCCAGGCTCTGGAGCTCCGGGCGGCCGGAGCGCAGCGCGGACACAAGGGTGGCGTCGTCGCGGGTCAGGCAGTCCTGGGCCATGGCGGTGAGCACACCGTCAGGACCCAGCTCCACGAACGTCGTGACGTTGCGCTCCTCCAGCGTCCGTACGCCGTCGAGGAAGCG
>NZ_JACVYG010000200.1:0-1024 GCF_014712245.1 Streptomyces sp. 5-10 | reverse complement strand
GCGGCGGCGTGTGTGGCGGGTGCGTTGTCGTTGGAGGATGCGGCGCGCGTCGTAGCCCTGCGCAGTCAGGCGCTGCGGGCGCTGTCCGGGCGTGGTGGCATGGTGTCGGTGTCGTTGCCGGTGGATGCCGTACGGGATCGGCTTGCGGCGTGGGGCGAGCGGCTGTCGGTGGCGGCGGTGAACGGGCCTTCGGCGGTCGTGGTGTCCGGTGACGCGGATGCGTTGGATGAGCTGCTGGCCGTGTGTGAGGCGGAGGGGATCCGGGCGCGGCGTGTTCCGGTGGACTACGCCTCGCATTGCGCTCATGTGGAGGCCATTGAGGACGAGCTTCGGCAGGCCCTCGAAGAGATCAGTCCTCAGTCGTCGTTGGTGCCGTTCTATTCGACGGTGACCGGTGGAGTGCTGGATACGACCGGTCTGGATGCCGGGTACTGGTATCGCAATCTGCGTCAGACGGTGCGTTTTGACGAGGCCGTCCGGGCTCTGCTGGCCGATGGCTTCCAGGTGTTTGTCGAGGCCAGCGCCCATCCGGTGCTCACGATGGGTGTGGAGCAGACGGCCGAGGAGCATGGCACCCGTGTCACCGCGGTCGGTTCGCTGCGCCGTGACGAAGGTGGGCTGGACCGTTTCCTGACCTCCGTGGCCGAGGCTTACGTGGGCGGGGCCTCTGTCGACTGGGCTCGGATGTTCGCGGGGACGGGTGCGCGTCGGGTCGAGCTGCCCACGTATGCCTTCCAGCGGGAGCGGTACTGGCTGGAGTCAGCGGGTGTGGCCGTCAGCGAGGGTGCGGCGGCTGGTCTTGGTCTGGGTTCGGCTGATCATCCGTTGTTGGGTGCGGTGGTGGGGTTGGCGGGCGGGGATGGGGTGTTGTTGACGGGGCGGTTGTCGTTGGTTTCGCATGGGTGGTTGGCTGATCATGCGGTGTGGGGTGTGGTGGTGGTGCCGGGGTCGGCGTTGGTGGAGTTGGTGTTGCGTGCGGGTGATGGGGTGGGTTGTGGGTGGTTGGAGGAGTTGACGTTGGAGG